>CAMWPJ010000033.1 GCA_947176035.1 uncultured Clostridia bacterium
ATTGAAAACAGTTTGAATTTTGTACAATAAGCTATTTCCGCTTATAATATTAATAATAATGAAAATAACCAGCAAAAGCACTCGTTGAATGAATCAACGAGTGCTTTTTCAATAAAATATATTTTCTTATTTTTCCTCTTTCGTTTTCTTTTTAAAAATTATAAATTTGCTGAAGAAATAATTGAGAATTACAACAACAACCGAAAGAAAAATTTTTGAATAAATACCATCTGTGAAAAGTATGCTAATTGAAATATTCAGCTTTTCGAGTATACCGTAAAAAAGATTATCAAAACCGGTTTTGGCAAGCAGCGGAACACAGACAATTTCAATTACACCTGTCACTCCGCGTGAAGCGACAAAGGTTACAATTTCCTTGCCAATAACGCTTGGTTTCCAGCTTTTTGACTCAAACACCCAAAGCTTATTTGTGATGTAGGCAAACACAATCGCACATACCCAGCTGAGCAGATTGCCGACAAACACCTTCATCGACAGCATTTCAACAAACACGGTGTATGAGCCCCAGCTTACAACTGTTGTGAGCACGCCGAAAATTATATAGGTTATAATTTCTTTATACTTTTTCCACAATTCTTTCATAGTCAACCTCTATCTCAATGTAGTATACATCTCAAAAATATCCTGCTCGCTGAGTGCAATCGGATTGCGTGTCATCAGCATGGACATACTTTTTTTCGTAAGCTCTTCAATCTGCTCATCTGTTGTGCAGCCGATTTGTGAAAGAGCGGTTCTCATGCCCATTCGCTTTTTCATAGCCATAATTTCATCAGCCATTTCATATGGTGTGGAAAAACCGCAATCCTTTGCAAGTGCTGATATTCTTCCGTCAGCATCTGCATGATCGGCATTGAATCTTACAAAATAATCGAGGGTAAAAGCACATGCCTCACCATGCGGTACACCATAAATATTTGTAAGCGGGAAGGAACATGCATGCGAGCCTGTTGTTCTTGGATGACTGAATGCAACACCCGCAACAATTGATGCCTCTGCCATTTTTTCACGTGCAATCAAATCATCGGGATGATTATAGGCTTTCTCAAGCCATTCAAAAACAAGCCTTGCACTGTAGATTGAACAAGCCGTACAAACCGGCTGATGAATGGTTGCCCAATAGCTTTCAACTGCGTGGGCAAGAACATCAAGTCCTGTTGATGCCGTTATCTGCGGCGGAACAGTCAGGGTCAGTTCAGGGTCAATCACTGCAATTTTAGGATACATTGCGGGGTCATTCATCGGATTTTTAAGATTAAGCTCCAAATCAGTTAATACAGAAATATTGGTAACCTCAGATGCTGTGCCCGATGTAGTGGTAACAGCAATCATCGGAATCGCCTCATCTGCATTTATTGCCTTGCCGCCTGAATGATAAGAACGAATCGTATCATTACCCTTAGCAATTGCACAGGCAGCCTTGCAGCAATCCATCGGTGAGCCGCCGCCGAGTGCTACGGCAAAATCGACACCAAGCTCACGCATAAGCTTAACACAATCATCCACATTATCTGTTGTAGGATTAGGACGGACATCACTGAAAACACCCTTAATAAGTCCACCGCTCAGTTTCACAAATTCATCGGCAAGACCGTTTTGGGCAAAGCTTCGGGATGCAACAAGCACACCTTTGGTGCCGCCGATTTCGTTGATATAGCTCTCAATATTTTTTCTTTTGCCGTTGCCGAAAACCAGCTTTACCGGCAAATTAAATTCCCATTCCATTTTATCACCTTAAATATCGTTATCTGTTTTTTTATATAGTAACATTTTTTCACAGCATTATCAACAAAATAAGCAAAAAGTCCCAAAACCCCCGAAATTTCGTTGTTGCAACCGATGGTTGCATTTAAAAATGTAAAGCGTAATATATAGAATTTATCAAAAATCGGCTGTAAAATATAAACTGTCAGCAGGACATAAGCACGGCTGACAATTACAAAAAATATTTTTCACAGGAGATTAAATATATGAGCAAAACTATTATAAAAGACCAACACTTCGGCATTGCAAGAAAGATTGTATCAAATATGACTGCAGAAAGCTGGGAGACCATTCCGCACGCTGTTATATCATACGAGCCTGAAATCACAAAATTTCTGGATGTGATGAAAGAAATAAATAAGGATGCCACACCTGAGACAAAGCTTACACTCAACACCATTATGCTGAGAGTTATTGTTGAAGGCATCAAAGCCTGCCCGATTCTTAATTCACACATTGAATTCAACAGAAAGCTTGTTCGCGGCAATGTTAAAACCTTTGAAGAAATTGACATATCCATGCCTATGATTTTAAAAACAGGCGAAATGATGACAATTAATATGCACGATATGCACAACAAAACAATGAGTGAAATGCGTGATGCAATTGCAGACAGTGCAAGACGCGCAAACAATTCAGATATGAACGAGGTTATGTTTGAAGTATCCCTCGACAATACACTGCAGGGACTCAAGCAGGGCAAAATTGCACAGACTGTCAACAGACTTATCGGCTCAAAAACAGGCAAGCACAAGGTAAAAACCTTAAAAGGAAGTGCAAAAAAAGAATACTACTCTATCCCTGAAAGGGACCGACTTACCAAGCATGATATTGAGCAGGGCACCATAACCATATCAAATCTCGGCTCAGTATGCCGCAATTGGAACGGACTGTGCACCTTACTTGAAATCATCCCACCGCAGGTTTGTGCAATCGCAATCGGTGCGTCACAGCTTGTGCCTATTGCCGAAAAGGACGGAACAATCCGCACAGGCTACAGATTGCCGTTTACAATTGCCTTTGACCACCGTGCACTCGATATGGGTGATGTAACACCGTTTATTAACAAGCTTAACGAAATATTCGATAATCCTGAGATAATTAAGGAATGGGTATAAATGCGTTACCTGTGCCGTGTGTAAGTATACACGGCACAGGTAATACTAAACTATATTTTTCTATCCTCTTTTTCCAATTCCTCTCTGACCTGCTTTGCGATTTCTTTATTAAACACGTGCTGTAAAATCCATATTAATGACGGAAGCAAAAACACAAAAATAATGACAGGGATATTTAATTTTGATGTCACGATTGCATAAACTGCAATTGCCAAAAAAAATAGAGTAGATACAACGCAAATCAGCACAAGCAGAATACTTGGCAGAATATCCGCCTTGATTTCGGTATCTGATATTTTTATAAGATTGATTTTCGGATTACCAATAATAGTAAACACATCGTTATACCTGACACTTAGTCCTGACACACTCTTTTTTGAGGTGAACATTTTACTTTTTTCAACCCTATCAAAAAGCAAATCCACATCACGGACTGTTAAATTGAATTTCATTTAGCCATTTCCTTTTTAATATAATCGCAATACAATTTCAAAATATCAATATCCATTTTGGAATAAACCATTCGTGCACCGACCGTATCTTCAAGCTCATTAAACACAAGCGCACCATTATGAAATAAAAAATCAATGCCGATATAATCACTGTCAACAAGGCTGATTACCTTATGAACAAGGTTCATTTCACTGTCATTCATTTTATATGGTATTGCATTACCGCCAAGGCAGAAGTTGGAGCGAAAATCGGTATCGCTATCACGCAGAATGGAGGCAATGATTTTTCCGCCGATTGCCCACACCCTTAAATCCTTACCGAGCGTATCACACGGCATCTGATAAACATATCCCTTTTCAAACGACTCAGCTTCAGTGAGCATAATGACACCCTCACCTCCGTGACCGTCAACAGGCTTTTTTACGCAGGGAACGTTGTCATAATTTATCGGCATAATCGGTATGCCGTTGGTACTCATAAATTCGTAACAGACCTGCTTGTCATTGGCAAGCTTTGAAAGTGATGACGGATTAAAAACCCGAATTCCTTTATTTTCAAAATATTCGGCAATTTTATAATCATTCGTTCTGTTAATCACAAAATCGGCATTACTTCTAAAATTTTCATCAACAAGCATAACATCCAGATTTTCTTGGAATTTTTTTATTGCAAAGGCATTTCGCTTTGCCTCTTTTTCGGTATATATCAAAACGCCGCTCATCTGATTTTCTCCATAATCTCATTAAAAATAAGCGGTGCAATGTCAACACCCGTGCTGTGCATAATATTCATAATGTGCGCATTTGAATTTACCTCGCACACCATACCATTTTGCAGAATATCAACACCGCCAAAAGTCAGACCTAGACATTCACAGGCATTGACCGCTGTTGCAATTTCCTCTTCATTTGGGGTATAAACACGCATTGTACCTCCGTTTGTAACATTCGAGCGAAAATCATTTTTGTTTTCACGCGCAGCAGCACTTACACATTTACTGCCGACAATTTCAAGCCTTACATCCCTGCCTGCACTGTCTGAAATAAATTCCTGCAGGATAAACGGCTTTTCACTTATATGGCTGATAATCTCATCAAAGCTATGACACAAATAAACCTGCTCACCGAAGGAGCCGAAACAATCCTTAAATACCAACGGCAAGCCAAGTATATTTATCGCATTCTCAACAAATTCCGACATATCGGACTTAAAAAAGCATTTTGGAGCAATAAGCGTTTTGGGCTGAGGAACAACACCGTCAAGCTCAATATATGTGCGTGCCTTATCATCACAAAGTGCAATTGAGCGTGACGAGTTAAAAACCGGCAAGCCGTTTTTTTCAAGTCTTTTTGCAAGGTTAATATCCTTATCCCAGAACAGCACAAAATCAGCCTGAACCTCCTGTGTGGCAAGCTCAAGATTGGTTTTAAGACTTAAATCAATATTCATATTTTTTGCACAGGTAATCAAATGCGTATGAAGCTCATTGAATTTACTGCTGTTTAAAAAGTGATTAACCACTAAAATTCCTGTCATAGCTGTCTCCGACTAAAGTAAATAATAAACATTATTCTATTAATTTTAATCTATTGCTACTCTATTTTAACATTGCGCCTTGCTTTTTTCAATCTAATAGTATAAAATATCAATATTAATAAAATGAAACTATTTTATTGGAGGACGAGAATATGACAGAGTATAAGCTTAAATATGGTTGTAATCCAAATCAGAATCCTGCAAAAATCCATATGGACGGCAAGGAACTGCCGTTTGAAATTTTAAATGGTGCTGCAGGTTATATTAATCTTTTAGATGCTTTCAATTCATGGCAGCTTGTAAAGGAGCTTAAAGAGGCTACAGGCCTTGCAAGCGCAGCATCCTTTAAGCATGTTTCACCGGCAGGTGCAGCTGTTGCTCAGCCGCTTGACGAGGTTGACAGAAAGGTTTGTATGGTACCTGAGGATCTTGAGCTTTCACCTATTGCACAGGCATATGTTCGTGCAAGAAGCTGTGACAGACAGTCTTCTTTCGGTGATTTTGCTGCGCTCAGTGACGAATGTGACGCATCTGTTGCAAAGTTTCTTGTGAAAGAGGTAAGCGACGGTATTATCGCACCATCCTATACAGATGAGGCACTTGAAATTCTCAAGAGCAAAAGAAGAGGCAACTTCCTTATCATCAAAATTGATGCAGATTATGTTCCTGAGGAAATGGAGACCAAGCAGGTATTCGGCATTAAGTTTGAGCAAAAGCGCAACAATGCTAAAATCACTATGGATTTGTTTGACGATATGCCTACCAAGGTTAAGGAAATTCCTGAAATCGCAAAAATTGATTTGCTCATTTCCATGATTACACTTAAATACACACAGTCAAACTCAGTTGTTTATGCTAAGGGCGGACAGACTCTCGGTGTCGGCGCAGGTCAGCAGAGCCGTATCCTTTGCACACGTATGGCAGGCAACAAGGCGGACATGCTTTGGCTGAGAAGAAATGAAAAGGTTCTCAATCTTCCGTTTATTGATGGTATCCGTAAGTGTGATGCTGATAATGCAATCGACCTTTATATTTCTGACGAATATGAGGATTTACTCAAGGACGGTGTATGGCAGAGATATTTCACAGAATGTCCTGCTCCGTTTACCAAGGAGGAAAAGGATGCTTGGCACGAGCAGATGACAGATGTTGCGCTCGGCTCTGACGCATTCTTCCCATTTGAGGATAATATTGAAAGAGCAGTTCGTTCAGGTGTTAAATACATTGCTCAGCCAGAGATATTTCACAGAATGTCCTGCTCCGTTTACCAAGGAGGAAAAGGATGCTTGGCACGAGCAGATGACAGATGTTGCGCTCGGCTCTGACGCATTCTTCCCATTTGAGGATAATATTGAAAGAGCAGTTCGTTCAGGTGTTAAATACATTGCTCAGCCCGGCGGCTCAGTAAGAGATGAGGCTGTTATTGAATGCTGTGATCATTACGGCATTGCAATGGCTATGACAGGAATTAGACTTTTCCACCACTAATATCAAATAAAATAAGAAAAAATGTGAAAGAATAGCTTTAGTATTAATAAAGTTATTCTTTCATTTGCTATAGAACAAAAATAAAGGTGACAAATTATGAAAATGATTTCATGGAATGTTAATGGTCTGCGTGCCTGTATGAACAAGGATTTTGAAAAATTCTTCAACGAAGCTGATGCTGATATTTTCTGCCTGCAGGAAACAAAGCTGCAGGAGAGACAAATTGATTTTGCTCCCGAAGGCTATTACTGTTATTGGAATTATGCTGAGAAAAAAGGATATTCGGGCACTGCAATTTTTACAAAGCGTGAACCGATTGACGTAAAATACGGAATGGGCATTGCTGAACACGATAACGAGGGCAGACTGATTACCCTTGAATTTGATGATTTTTACTTTGCTACTGTCTATGTTCCCAATTCACAGCGTGAACTAAAACGACTTGACTATCGTATCCAGTGGGAGGAGGATTTTAAAAGCTATATCCTTTCGCTTGAAGAGAAAAAGCCTGTAATTTACTGCGGTGATTTGAATGTTGCACATAAAGAAATCGATTTGAAAAATCCAAAAACAAATCACAAAAACGCAGGCTTTACAGACGAGGAAAGAGAAAAGCTCTCTGCCGTGCTTGACAGCGGTTTTACCGACACCTTCAGGTATTTTTATCCTGATGCTGAAGGTATCTACAGCTGGTGGTCCTATATGTTCAAGGCAAGAGAAAAGAATGCAGGCTGGAGAATTGACTATTTCATCACTTCAAAAGCACTTGATGATAAGCTTGCAGATGCAAAAATCCACACGGATATTTTCGGCTCCGACCATTGTCCGATTGAGCTTGATATTAACATTTAATCTGTAATACAAAATTGTTTGAGGTAACATATGTCCATTCTTATCTGCCCTGTATGCGGTGAAAAACTGAATAAAACAGGTAATTCTCTCAAATGCACAAGCAATCATTCCTTTGACTTTTCAAAGGAGGGTTATGTCAATCTGCTTTTAGGCTCAAAAAGCGGTGAGAAAACAGGTGACAGCAAGGAGTCGGCAAGAGCACGCCATACTCTGCTTGCAAAGGGTTATTACAAATGCCTTAAGAATTATCTTAAAGGAAAAATGCACGGCACAGTGCTTGATATCTGCTGTGGCGAAGGATATTACGATGATTATGACGGCGAGCTGTATGGCTTTGATATCAGTAAGGAAATGATACGCCTTGCGTCGAAGAGTAAAAAAGAGAACACCTATTTTGTTGCAAATTTATCATCTATTCCTATTGAAAGTGAAAGTGTTGACACAGCACTGCATCTTTTTGCACCATTCAATGAAAAAGAATTTTCACGCATATTAAAAACGGACGGAAGACTTTATTCTGTAGTCGGCGGTGAAAATCACCTTTGGGAAATGAAAGCGCTTATCTATGATACACCATATAAAAATGATGAAGAACCACCGAAAACCGAAAAACTCAAGCTGATATCAAAAACAAAAATTACCGATAAGGTAAGCATTCCGAAAGAGGATTTGAAAACGCTTTTTTCAATGACACCATATTTTTACAGAACGAGCGAGTTCGATAAAGCCAAACTTGATAATGTAACCGAGCTTGAGCTGACCGTTGAATTTGTTATCTTTGAATATAAAAAGGATGTGACTGACAATGGATAGCCTTTGCGAAAAATGCTGGTATAATGAATATGACGACGAGACGGACGAAAGCTTTTGCTCCCTCACACTTGATGAGGATGAATATGTACGTTTCATGCAGGAACAGAATAAAACCTGCCGATATTTCCGCCCCGACGGCAGTGAATATGATATTGTAAGGAAACAAAATTGATTAAATAATATGAATATATCACTAAGTATTAAGGAAAATTTATTATGAACCGACTTTTGATTGTTGATGGGCACAATTTACTTTTTCAGATGTTTTTCGGTATGCCTGCGAGAATCGTAAATGAACAAGGCAAAGCAATTCAGGGAACTCTTGGTTTTGTAGGTGCATTATTAAAAATCATCCGCAGAATAAAACCGACACATATTGCCGTGCTGTTTGACGGCAAACACGAAAACAACCGTTTAGCTCTTGATTCCAACTATAAAACAAACAGGATTGATTACAGCGAAATTCCGGAAGAAAAAAATCCGTTTTCACAGCTTAATGATATCTATGCCGCACTTGACTATCTCGGCATTCAACACACAGAATCCACGGATTGTGAAACGGATGATTTAATAGCAAGCTACGCTCTGACCTATGGACAGGATAATGAAATTGTCATTTCATCATTTGACAGTGACTTTTTTCAATTAATAACAGACAAAGTATCGGTGCTGCGATATAGAGGAGAAAAAACAGTTATCTGTACACCCGATTACATAACCGAAAAATTTGGCATTGCACCGTCACAATATGCAGATTTCAAATCTCTCACAGGTGATGTGGCAGACAATATAAAAGGTGCAGAAAAAGTTGGTTTAAAAACAGCATCAAGATTGCTGAGTGAATTCGGCAATCTTGAAAATATGATTGCAAATTCAAATAATATAAAGAAACCATCGATAAGAGAATCGATAATACAAAACTCTAACAGACTCAGAACAAATTATAAAATCATAAAGCTCGAAAACAATTATTCATTGCCGTTTACACTAAGTGAGCTTGAATACAGGCTTGGCGAAATCTCTACAACCGAAGTTCTTAAGGGAATCGGATTAAAATGATTAAAATTTTTTAAAAATAATAAAAATCATCTTACGTAACCTATTGCTTGTTACGCTGCGTAATAATATAAAATAGGGTGCGTAAGGAGGTGAAGAAATTATGTCAAAATACACAACAGGCGAAATAGCAAAGCTTTGCGGCACTACTGTGCGCACAGTGCAATATTACGATACAAGAGGAATTCTTGTGCCAACCGAATTGAGCGAGGGTGGCAGACGATTATACAATGACGATGATGTGAGCAGACTTAAAATCATCTGCTATTTGAGATCAATAGGAATATCAATCGATAATATTGCAAATATTTTCTGCGAGGAAAACTGTGAAAACATCATTTCTGCAATACTGACCGAACAGATAACTGCAATCAAAAATGATATGACTGCACAAAAAAACAGACTTGAATGTGCACAGGAACTGTTGAGCGAAATAAAAAATTCAAAATCTTTTTCTGTTGAATCTATAAATGACATAATAACCGCAATGGAAAATAGCAAAAAACTGAAAAAAGCAAGAATCAAAATGATTGTTGTAGGCATTCTTATGGATGCGATTGAGATTTCCACAATCGTTCTTTGGATTGTTAAAGGAATATGGATTCCTTTTGCTGTGGGTATGGTAATTGTTACAGTACTTGGAATATGGCTGTTTAATATGTACTACAATGAGGTGTCATATATCTGTCCTGATTGCCATGCTGTTTTCAAACCGAGTAAAAAGGAAATGTTTTTTTCAAAGCATACACCGAAAACAAGAAAGCTAATCTGCCCTGAATGTAATCATAAAACCTATTGTGTGGAAATCGGGAGCAAGGATTAATAAATTATTGTTTATATTTCCTATTGACAAATAATAAATTAATCATATAATAGTTATTGCAGACAAGAGTCTGACTAAAATATTTTCAGGGCGAGGTGCAATTCCTCACCGGCGGTTATAGTCCGCGACCCATAGCAATATGGCTGAATCGGTGAAATTCCGATACCGACGGTTAAAGTCCGGATGAGAGAAAATGTTTGGCTGATATATGTATACCAATTTGCAGCATATTAGCCTATGGTCAAAGCATTTACGCCCTGACGCTTTACGTGTCAGGGCTTCTCTTTTGCCCAAAAAGGAGAAAAAATGAAAAACAAAACCAAAGTATTAACCCTAACCGCAATGTTCTGTGCATTGGCGTTTGCAATGACAGCTGTTATAAGAATACCTGTTGTACTGTTTTTAAAGTACGATCCCAAGGATATAATTATAACTCTGTGCGGCTTCATTCTCGGACCGCTGTCGGCAATAATTGTAAGTGTCATAACCTCATTAATTGAAATGGTTACAATCAGCGACACAGGTCCTATCGGCTGTGTAATGAACATCATTTCAAGCTGCTCATTTGCATTCACTGCTGCTCTTGTTTATAAAAAGAAAAAAACTCTTTCCGGTGCAGCAATCGGTCTTCTTTTAGGCTGCGTTGCTATGACTGCGGTAATGCTGATATGGAATTATTGTGTAACACCGCTTTATATGGGCTATCCGCGAGAGGCTGTTGCTGAGCTGTTGCTGCCTGCATTTCTGCCGTTTAATCTGATAAAAAGCGGTCTTAACGCTGCTTTTGCATTTTTGCTATACAAACCGCTTGTCGGAGCTTTGCGCAAAACACATCTTATTCCTGAAAGCACATCAGAAAAAACAAAAACAAATATTCCGATGATTATTATTTCGGCACTTATTATTGTAACATGCGTTCTTGTTATACTTTCAATGAACAAAATTATTTAATCGCTGAATTACAAAACAGGCACAATAAGTTGACACATTTAAAATAATTGGTTAAAATAGCTAAGGCAGTAGTTTATTGCCTTGGCTTTTTTAATGACTAAAACATTTTATAAGGATGTAAAAATATGAAACTTTCATTCGTTGTTCCCTGCTATAATGAGGCAGACAACATCAAGCCTTTTATTGAAGAGATCTGCAAGAACTTTCCCATAACCGAAGATTACGAGGTCGTTTTTGTTAACGACGGCAGTGCAGACGATACATTTAAGGTATTAAAAGAGGCTAAAAACTCAAGCCGCTGTAATATTAAAATCATTAACTTTTCAAGAAATTTCGGCAAGGAATCTGCAATGTATGCAGGATTGCAGAACACGTGCGGTGACCTTGTCTCAATAATAGATGCTGATTTGCAGCAGGACCCTGCAATTGTAAAGAAAATGGTTGAAATGCTTGACGCCAATGCTGAAATCGACTGCGTTTGCGCTTGTCAGGAGGACAGGCATGAGGGCAAATTCACCGCAATGTGCAAAAACGCTTTTTATAAAATCGCAGACAAATTCACTGAAATTTCATTTCAGAGCGGTGCATCTGATTTCAGAACTTTCAGAAAAAGTGTTCGTGATGCTCTGCTTTCAATGGGTGAATTCCACCGTTTTTCAAAAGGACTTTTCAGCTGGGTTGGATTTAATACTGTTTATATTCCATACACTGCACAGGAAAGACAAGCGGGCAAAAGCAGCTTTAACTTTATTAAACTGTTAAAATATGCCTTTGAGGGCATGATTGCATTTTCAACTGCTCCCCTAAAATTTGCATCTGTTTTAGGTTCGGTTGCAACGCTTTTCAGCGTTATATATGCGATTGTAACAATTATAAGAAAGCTTGTAAGCCACATTAATGTTGATGGCTTTACACAGCTTGTTATACTTATTACCTTCATTGGCGGTATTCAGCTGTTCACAATCGGAATAATCGGAGAATATCTTGCACGAAATTATATCCAGACCAAGAACCGACCGATTTATATTGCGAAAGAAATCATCAGCTATGAGGATAAAAAATATTAAACATCATAATAAAAATAACCGAGTATAATACTCGGTTATTTTTATTATGAATACCTTTTATAAATATCACAGTCCTGATAATTTGTACCATTCCAATCGGTACAGTAATTATCGTGCTTTGCTTCATTTACGGTATTTTTACACAAGTCACATTTGTACTCACCATCTTTATAGTATGGACACCACATATTCTCACCTCCTGCTATCTTTTAAATTCATAAGACCAATATTTAGGTCCGTCAGGACCCAAGTAAGCTGTAACAAAAGCTTTACAATATTTGCAATTTCCGGGCTGCTTACAAAAACTGATATCTCTATATGATAGTGGCTGTTTTGTTGCACAGCATACATACATTTCTCGGTAATCATCATATTCACAGCATTCGTGATTAAATAATTGACTTTCCGTTATTTCGTATAAGCCTTTTTGAAAATATTCATTTTCTAATTGCTGTAATTCCTTTTTATATTTTTTCTCATTTGATTTCTTTAATAATGACTCCAATCCCAATAAAATCCACGACACAATAAGATTTATAATTCCTAAACCAACAGCACCATAAGTAATTATTACTATTACACCACTCATTCCACAAAGTCCCAAAATTACTCCAATAACAAATACACCTAAATAAACAAATCGTAAAACTAGCGTTACACCAAAAAGTTTGTCACATATATTGTTTTGTTCTAAAATCTGAGTTTTTTTCAATTCATATTCTTTTCTCAATGGGTGATTATGATATTCCCTACAATATCGAATTCTGTCTGATTGTTTCATTTTTACCTCCAAATTAGTTCATTATATCACAATTATAGTAAACATATTTACTAAAGTCAATAGTAAATATGTTTACTTGATATAATAAATACGGTGATTTTATGGACTATATAAAAATTATCCGTGACTTGCGTGAAGACAATGACAAAACACAGCAGGAAATTGCTGAATTTTTGGGCACATCACAAACTATGTATGCACGTTATGAACGAGGTGCAAATGAACTTCCGATTCATCATCTTATAAAATTATGTGATTATTACAATGTATCTGCCGATTATATTCTCGGCAGAAATAAAAAGTAGACGATAAGACTAAATGGTTTTATCGTCTTTTTTATACACAAACAATATTAGTATTGATATTTCATTATCAATGATGTATAATATTCTCGTAAAAATTACAATTATTATTTATTAGGAGATATTTATTATGTTAGTTTCTGCAACAGAAATGCTCAAAAAAGCTAAAGCAGGCCACTATGCAGTTGGTCAGTTCAACATCAACAACCTTGAGTGGACAAAATCCATTCTTTTAACCGCTCAGGAGCTTAACAGCCCTGTTATTCTCGGTGTATCAGAAGGTGCAGGCAAGTATATGAGCGGCTTTAAAACCGTTGCCGCTATGGTTAAGGCAATGGATGAGGAGCTTGGTATCACAGTTCCTGTTGCTCTTCACTTGGATCATGGTTCATATGAAGGCTGCTACAAATGTATTAAAGCAGGCTTTACATCTATTATGTTTGACGGCTCACATTATCCTATCGAGGAGAATGTTGCCAAAACAACTGAGCTTGTAAATGTTGCTCACGCTCTCGGTCTTTCAATTGAGGCTGAGGTAGGCTCTATCGGTGGAGAGGAAGACGGCGTTGTAGGTGCAGGTGAATGTGCCGATCCTAAAGAATGCAAGATGATTGCTGACCTCGGTGTTGATATGCTTGCAGCAGGCATTGGTAATATTCACGGCAAATATCCTGAAAACTGGGCAGGTCTTTCATTCGAAACACTTGATGCTGTTCAGCAGGAAACAGGAATTATGCCTCTTGTTCTTCACGGCGGCACAGGTATTCCTGAGGATATGATTAAAAAGGCAATCGACCTTGGTGTATCTAAAATCAATGTTAATACAGAATGCCAGCTCTCATTCCAGGAAGCTACACGTAAATACATTGAAGAAGGCAAGGATTTGCAGGGCAAAGGCTTTGATCCTCGTAAGCTTCTTGCACCGGGCGCTCAGGCTATCTGTGATACAGTTAAGGAAAAAATGGAGCTCTTCGGTTCAGTCGGCAAGGCAAACGACTAATTGAATAGAACAATACAGCAAAAGCACCCGGCGTTTCATACGTCAGGTGCTTTTGTTTTGTATGCTGTCGATATATTAATAATTGTGTTGTATTAAAAATATATAGTTCATTATAAATTTTTCAAAAAATAACATTTTTGAAATTATCTGCTTTGGCAATAATATTTTTAAATAACAAATTTTCATCATTTTATTATCTGCAAATGTGCAGATAATATTATTGCACACAAGGTTGAAATAAAAATCACAACTGTGTGCAGGAGGAGAATTTGTTATGAAAAAGAAAACAACTGCAAACATTATGAAGGCTGTAGGTGCAACATTTGCCGTATGCTCGGCAGCTGCAATAATGGGCGCTGCAAAAAATGACAGCACATCAGCAAAAAAAACAATGAGAAAAACTGCTGACAAGGTCGTTGAATTTGTTGACACCGTAGCTTCATTTATGTAGCAAAAAGCAGAGTTGGAAATTTACCAACTCTGCTTTTTGTTTTAAATATCCAATTTTACAATTTCCTGTCCCTCTATATTTTCAATAAAAGGTCTGATATCTGTGCCATAAACTACACCATCAGGGAATATATCCAGCAATGGCTCAAGAATAAAACGGCGTTCGTGATAACGGGGATGAGGAACCATGAGATTTCTGCTTTCAATTTTTTCATTTTCAGCAAAAATAACATCAACATCCAATATTCTCGGACCAAAGCGTACAGTACGCTGTCTGCCGAAGGCTGCCTCAATACCAAGACATGCACCGAGCATTTCGTTAGGCTCAAAAATAGATTCAACCTTTAAAATTATATTATAAAAATTATCCTGCCTTGCATAGCCAACAGGCTCGGTTTCATATATTGCAGACTGTGCAATAACATCCGTATAAGGCATCAGATTGATTGAATCAATGCATTTTTCAATATTTTCTTTTCTGTCACCAAGATTCGTGCCGACACTGAGTATGTATTCCATAATTTTTATCTCTCTCTTTTTATCTGTACACCCACCCAGCCGAAATCAGCCTTGATAGGTGCTTCAGGCTTTTTAAGTGTAATATCAACTGCAAATACATCGGGATATTCCTCAAGTATTGCATCAGCCGTTACCTGTGCAACCTTTTCAAGCAGGTCATATTTTGCCTCGGTTGCAACACGTCTTACCGTTTTAACCACCTTTGCATAGCTTACAGTATCATTTACATCATCGCTATAGCAGGCTTTTGTCATATTTACACTTAAATCAATGTCGAAAATAAAATTCTGCCCATCACGCTTTTCTTCAGGATTCACCCCATGATAAGCAAAAAGCTTTAAATCTCTGATTAAAATTTTATCCATTTTTATCACCTTTCAGACTATTATTAAAGTCTGACATATTTTTTCATATTTTGAGCCATTAAAATGCCCTGTTTTTCGTTTTTTACATCGTGAATACGGATTATATCAACCCCACCGAAAATTGCCGCTGTATCGGCTGCTATGTTGCCATACACTCTTTCCTTTGGATTTTCCTGTTCACTGCCCTGACCAATCACCCTTTTCCTTGATGTGCCGAGCAGAAGCGGATATCCGTCAATTTTATACTCGCAAACATTTGTGAGCAGCGTCATATTTTCATCATAATCTTTGCCAAACCCAATACCCATATCAAGACAAAGCTGATTTTTTTTAATACCCAGTGCATTGCATTCTTCAATTGATTTTTCAAAAAATTCTTTAATCTGAGCAGGTGTGGCAGGTCCGTTATGCATTATAATCCAGCCTGCACCCTCATTTTTGACGATTTGTGCCATTTCTTGTGAAATTACACCGCTTACATCATTAATTATATCTACACCCATTTTAAGGGCCTTTTCAGCTACGAGCGGATAATATGTATCGACAGATATGGGAACGGACAATCTACCCTTTAACACTGTGAGAACAGGCTCTAAGCGCTGCCATTCCTCAATATCCGACACGGGTATGTGCCCCGGTCGGGTTGACTGCGCACCAATATCAATCATATCTGCACCGTCTTTTACAAGCTCAAGGGCACAATTTACGGCATCCTCAGGTGAAAAATGATCACCGCCGTCGGAAAAGGAATCGGGTGTAACATTTACAATTCCCATAATAAGAACTTTTTCACCATATTCAATTGATTTATCTTTACATTTCCAGAGCATAATATATTCCCTTTAATTTTATTTATCAAGAAGTGCAAGAACCTCTGCACGTGTTCTTGCATCTGTGCGCATAATACCACGCAGTGCAGATGTCTGCGTTTTTGAACCTGATGCCTTCGCACCGCGGATTGACATACACATATGCTCAGCCTCAATAATAACAGCCACACCGCGCGGACTTAAATTATCATTAAGAAAATCGGCAATATCGTGTGTCAGTCTTTCCTGCACCTGCGGTTTTTTTGCAAAATTATCAACAATTCTTGCAAGCTTTGAAAGCCCGATAATTTTATTATCACTTGGTATGTATGCAATATGTGCCTTGCCGACAAACGGCAGCAAATGATGCTCACACATTGAAGAAAAAGGAATATCCCTTACAATTACCATTTCATCATTTGACATTTCATCAAAAAACTTTAGGTGCTGCTTTGGGTCCTCTGTAAGACCTGCAAAAATCTCTTCATACATATTAGCAACACGCTTGGGTGTTTCAAGAAGTCCTGCTCTGTCAGGGTCTTCACCAACTGCAATAAGAATTTCTCTTACCGCATTCATAATTTTTTCTTTATCCATAAAATCACCAACCTGTAATTAATGAAAAACACACTGTTTTTTCTTTCGTTTTTATTTAATAAAATAACCTTTTATTTTCTGTAAGCTGTCGTTGCTGATTGAATTGTTATCATATTCGGCAATGGCACTGTATGTGTTAACACTGGTTCTGTCATCAGTCAAAACTAATATTTTATCACCTGCAAGTGAAAAATCCCTTACTGTAATATTTGTATCTGCACTTGTAACAAAATGCCTGAACAAGGTTTCACTTTTCTCAAAATTTTTACTGTTGCTCTGCTGCAAAAGACTGTTTAAAATTAAATCATTGGCAGCAGATGAATTATTTTGCTCTTCAAGATAATAACGAATAAGATTAACAACCTGTGATCCATTCAGTTTTTGTTCGCCCGATTTCAGCTTAACGGAATAATTAACCTCTTCACCACTGCTTTTATATTTAATTTCAGACAAAATAGGATAATAAAAATCCCCAAGTTCATCAAAAAAATCAGCAAATTTTTTGTTGTCCATTGAAATATAATAATCAAATTCTGTTCCCAGCAGACTTTCAACTGCTTTTTGAACATTTTGTGCTCCGGATTGCTTAAAAACATCGGATAGACTTGTTCCGTCACATATTGTATTTGCCTTTAAATTACTGATTTTATATGAAACATTGTCCATATCAACCTGAACAAGGATAACAAAAAGCAAATTATCATCACTGTTTACAAGAACAATATAATTGCTTTTGCCGCTCACCTGCGGCAATGCTTCCTCCTGTTCGTCAATAACTTGTGTTAACACAAGATTATCAGGAGCAAAAAATTTTTTAGCACTGAAATTATATTTCACTGCTAAACCGGTAACAAAAAATACAGTAAAAATTATAATTACTATCAGTGCGGTAATAAGAATTCGCTGCTCGGCAGATTTCTTTTTATTAACTTTTGAAAAATAAATATCACCGCGATTTTTGAAAATTCTCATACTGCACCTCCTTGAAAAAATATTATACAATACGCAATTGCGTTTTACAAGGGTTTATCTGTGTACAATGTATTAATTATTTATTTTCTTATATATAATATATACTATACTCTATATTATATATTTATATATTTTTATATAAATATATTGATTTAATAATTAAAAACTGATATAATAAAATTTATGGTGGAGAATTATACAATTTTTGTTTAAATATATACTGAAATCTGAGGGAGGTAAAATATGAATTCATTTAATGATATATGGCAGGCTGTTCTTGATGTTCTCAAAACAAAAGTAAGCGATACTGCGTATACACTCTGGTTTAAACCGGTTGAATTTGACGGTTTTAATAATTCTACAGTCACTCTTCGTTTTCCAAGTGCAATGTATCTTAACATAGTTCCTTCACAATTCGGCAATCATTTTGAAGATGCATTTGAAAGTGTACTTGGTTTTAAGGTAAATATTTCATACATTTGTGATGAGACAGAAAACACTAAAAATTTTGATAATAACGATACTACATATCAGGATAAGCATTTAGAGGATTATAAAAACGAACAGTTTACATTTGAAAATTTCATTGTAGGACCAAGTAACCGCTTTGTTTATGCGGCTGCAAAAGCAGTAGCCTCTGATCCCGGATCAAGATTATCTGCTAATGACTATAATCCTTTATTTATTTATGGTAATTCGGGACTTGGAAAAACACATATATTAAATGCAATCTGCCACGAGGTTGAAAAGAATTTTCCGGATATGAAAATTATGTACGTTCGTGCAGAGCAGTTTGCAAATGAATTCTATCAGGCATTGCAGAATAAAACCATTGACGAATTTCACAGTAAATACCGAAATAATATTGATGTTTTTCTTATTGATGATATTCAATTTATATCAGGCAAAACCTCAACAGAAGAGGAATTTTTCCACACCTTTGATACACTTGTTTACGGCGGAAAGCAGGTTGTGCTTACATCAGACCGTCCGCCGCGTGATATTCAGTCTTTAACAGACAGACTTAAATCAAGATTTGAGGATGGACTGCTTGCAGATATTCAGCCGCCGGAGCCTGAGACAAAGCGTGAAATTATAAAACGCAAGGCAAAGCTGCTTAATTTTGAAATATCAGATCATGTTGTTGAATATATTGCAGATAAGGTTAAGTCAAATATACGTCAGCTTGAGGGTGTAACTAAAAAGCTTTACGTTCTTTGCAATTTAAATAATTATAAGCCAACAATTGCTCTGGCACAAAGTGTTATAAAGGATATCATGGAAGAAACACAGCCGCTGCCTGTAACTATACAGAAAATTGTTGAAGAGGTAAGCCGTACCACAGGAATATCAGTCGAGGATATTTACAGTAAGGTACAAAAGGCAAATATTTCACATGCAAGAAAAATTACTTTTTATGTAATAAGAAAAGTAACTGACATGAGCTATGAGGAAATAGGCAAGGAATTCAAAAAGCATCACTCAACTGTTATTTATAATATTGATCAGATTGAACAGGAAATGCAGAAAAATTCAAAGCTTGCAAGACAGATTAATGACATTATCAATAATGTTAAGGTTGAATGATAATTTTTAACATTTTTTTCAATTTCCGCATAAATTTTTTAACATAATAT
>CAMWPJ010000034.1 GCA_947176035.1 uncultured Clostridia bacterium
TTGTGTATAAGAGTCAGATAGAAAGGAGGCGAAGGAATTTTGACCTGTCACATATAAAAAGATATAAAAATAATAAAACGTAACAGCGATATGGTTTATCGTCTCGCCTTTGCACAGATGAAAAATAAAAATGATGCTGATGATGTATATCAGGAGGTATTTTTCAGATACATAAAGAAAAAACCGGAATTTGAAAATCCTGAGCACGAAAAGGCATGGTTTATCAGAGTAACCATAAATTGCTCAAAAACAAATCTTAAATCCTTTTGGATCACAAAGGTTTGCGAGCTTGACGACTCATTTGAAGAGAAAACGGTTGAAAGAGAGGACCTGTCCTTCGCTTTAAAAAAACTGCCTAAAAAGTACAATGCCGTGCTTCACCTGTTTTATTTTGAGGATATGAGCATCAGAGATATTGCAAAGGCACTCGAGTTGAGTGAAAGTAATGTGCGTATACAGCTCACAAGGGCAAGACGAAAACTGAAAGAAATACTTGAAAAGGAGCAATACTTATGAAAAAAGAATATAAGGAAATCTTCAATGAGATTAATCCTGACGATGAACTGCTCGAGAGCATATTTGAAAGCACGAAAAAAAGACCCCATAAGCACACACCTAAAAGAATACTTGCTTGTGCAATGTGTCTTGCAGTAATCATTTCAGGCGGATTTGCATACAACGGCTTTTTTCCGCCTTTGCCAAATGATACGGCTAATAATACAACTATCAGTTCCGATAAGCTTAATCATATAATAGTTGCCTATGCATCAGACGATACACCGCCGACACCACTCAAAGCAGATGTTGAAACCAAGCTGCAATACCAAATTGTAATTACTGATATAAGAAATATGAGTGATGATGAAGTGGAAAATATTATCGGTAAGCGTCTGGAACAATTCACTAACGAATATACGAGCAACATTCATTTTCAATCATCTCTTATCCAAACCTGCCAACGTCTTGATAATGCTATTGTGGAGGAATATACTGCAGATTTTTTTGACATTAATATAGATAATCCAAATGATATTAAAGCCATTACAGTTTCTAATCAAAGTGACTATGGATCAGCAGAAATCGTTTCAAAAGATTTCCTTTTTGATGAAGACAGCAATATAAAAGACAGGGGTGAAATGAGCTCAGAAGAAAGTGAAGAATTATTAGAAAAAACATTCGTCAAGGGACACAAGGTTACACTGGACGGTGAAAGATATGTAAAAGACAAGGCTCTTGAGGAACGAGGCGGGAAATGCTTTGAAATTCATTGGAAAATGGATCAGCCATTTTACGATGCACTCAATGAAAACCCTAATATGGATTTGTCAGCAATCAGCGATATAATGACATTCACCATAGACTATAAAAACGGAACATCAGAAAGAGCTGATATACAAATAACATTTGATAGTGAAGGATATATGCATGCAGTTCTTCAATAATTAATGAATAAACTCTACCTTATAATCTATATTTCGCATTGTAAGGTTTGAAAAAGAATTATCATCATTCTGAATCAAAATAAAATCACCGAGGGAGATTTTGCCCTCATATTTAAACCCGCCATCGATTTTTTTGGCATTGAGCTGTTCGATTGAATTGATATAATCAAACACTTCATAAAGCACAATGGCAGGATTTTTATTTTCATAATTCTTACCATCAATATCATATAAAAAATCGCAGTATGAAAAGCTGAGTTTGTCGCCATTATATGTCATAGTCATACCCGCTGCAAGGGTTGACAAAACAGTAACTGACATATCCTCCTCAGTTTTACAAATTTTGCAGTCATAAACAAAATCCCCCGAAGTTACTCTGACATTCTGCTCCAATGTCAAAGGAATTTCGGGGGTATAATTTTTCACCTTACATCCTGAAAGAAATAAAATTAAAAGTATAAGAAAAAATGGTGCTGCTCTTTTCAATCAAATCAGTCCTAACGGCTGTCAAGCCTCAAATTCGGACATTAAAGCACCCAATATTGACAGCATATCATCAACTGTCATACCGCTTTGGGAAAGCTCAGCTGCAGTTATATCGCCGCAAAAGCCGTGAATAAACACTGCCGTTTTTGCCGCTTCAAGTGCAGACATTCCCTGCGCAAGAAATGAGCCAATCATACCGGTAAGCATATCACCTGTTCCGCCCATAGCCATACCTGCGTTGCCATTTGTATTGACAAAAACCTGTATGCCGTCGGTCACAATGGTGTTGGCACCCTTGAGCACAACTACTGCATCATTTTCAGCAGCAAATGCCTTGGCAACCTCAATCCTGTGTGTCTGAACATATTGCGTACTCTCACCTATAAGCCTTGCCATTTCAGCCGGGTGCGGTGTAATAACAAGCGGTGCTTTTTTATCCTTAATTATATCTATGAAGGGAGCAACCGCATTTATGCCATCAGCATCCAAAACAATCGGCACTTCGCTTGTCTTTATAACCTGACCGACAATAACCTGTGTATCATCATTATTGCCAAGTCCGCAGCCAAGAGCGATACTGTCTGCCCACTTCAGTTCTTCAAAAATATCATTCATAGCACCGATGGAAATTGTTTTCTGCTCATTTTCGCAAATCGGTTTGAAAACAGGCTGAATCATATGCCCTGTCATAACAGGATAAATAGATTTGGGAAATGCGCATTTCAACAAGCCTACACCTGTTTTCAGTGCCGCCTTTGCACAGATAACAGCTGCACCCGGCATAAGATATGAACCGCAGATGTTAAGCTGTCTGCCAAAGGAGCCTTTATGTGAATTCGTATCACGCTTTACAAAATTCTTTTTAACATCAGCTTTTATAATGGTATTAACATAACCGGCATCATAGCAACTTTCCGGTATGCCAATATTTACTGTAACAATTTTACCACAGTAAGCATTTGCCGGCGGCAGAACATGAGCAAATTTAAGAGTCGAAATTGCAATCGTCAAATCTGCCTTAATGGCATTGACAGCCTCGCCCGTTGTGGCATCTGTGCCGCTCGGTGTATCAACACTTATAATTACTGCGTTACTGTTATTAACGGCATCAAACACCTCGTTAAACGGCGCTCTCGGCTCACCATGAAAGCCTATTCCGAAAATGCAGTCAACAATAATATCGCAGTCAAAATCATATTCTGCAAAATAGTAATCCGTCACACCATTTGATATAGCATCATCAAAATACATTTTAGGCTCAGGCAGCTCAGGTGCCTTATCTGCAAGCACAATGCACGCATCTACACCCATTTTTACAAGCAACTTTGCAATTACAAAACCGTCACCCGCATTTTTGCCATTGCCGCAAAAAACTGCAACCTTTTTATTCTCAATGCCATTGCCATAATATTTCAGTATTTTGTTAAAGCAGGCCGTACCTGCACAGAGCATAAGCCCCTCTTCGGTAAATTCACCTTGAAAGGCTCTTTGCTCAACCTGTTTTATTTGCTTAGCAGTTAAAATTCTCATAACATCACCAAACTATCACTGTTGCAATTGCATATTCACCGTCATGTGATACTGACACATCACTGTTTTCAATACCGTTAATATAAGGCTTACCCTTATCATCATGCAATATTTCCACATCGGTAAGCGGGAATTTTATTCCCGTACCAAGTGCCTTAAAATAAGCCTCCTTGCAGGCAAATAAGCCTGCAAAGTTTTCTGCCTTTTTACAATATTCTCTTTCATGTTCTGTGAAAACCTGCTGCAAAAAGTTATCGTTTTTTATACTCTTTTCAATCCTTGATATTTTTACAATATCCGTTCCGATTTTATACATCTTATTCACCTACAGGCTTAATGACAACAGACAGAGTTTTGCCCTTAAGAGATCCGAGCTGATACTCCTTTGCAGGAACAGGACCGCAGGCGTTTGAGCCTGCTCCAAGCATTTCTGAATCGATATTGATACAGGTTGTAGTTGCTTTTAAATCCTCCCTGTGCATTGCCTTTGCGCAAGACTGTGCAGTAAACGGATTGGCTGAAAATACAAACGGCTTATCAACAGCCTCAAATCTGAATCCGATACCGTCATCATTGGTTATTTCGGCAAATCTAGTCTCGCACCTTGCTCCGCTCTCCTGCGGCTTAATATAATCCTCGCGCATGTCAGCAACAGCAGTCTCGAAAACACCTGTTATTGCATGCTCTTTAAAATCGGGATAATTAACATCAGGACCTAAGCCAAAATATTTAACATTACTATATTCCTGCGGCATTTCAAGCTGAAGACCAAAACGAGGAATAAACTTAACAGCACCTGCACCAATGCAGTTATAATCAGCCTTTACAGTACCATCACCGTATACAGAAAGCTTAACATCAACAACAGCCAACTTTTTCTTGACCGGAGTTTTCACCGTAACTCTGCTTGTCAGTTCAATACAATCATCAGAAACCGTATATCCACACTTTTTAATAAATGAAGACTGAGCCTCCAGTCTGTATTTATCCCACAGCTTTTTAAAATACATATCATTGTCGAGCGGCGCTCTGTAAAGCTGTATTCCAAAGCCCTTAAAATCACTGCCCGGCACCTGATTTACAAGCTCTTTTCCGTTATATATATACGAATCAACAAAGCCTGTAACAGTGTTAAAAATCATCCTTCCGTTTTCAAAAGCAATAAACAGACGTTTTTCACTCTGCTGCACCTCAGGGACAGCAGTTTTTTTAATATCAATAACTATTTCACCCTTAGAAATTACAATTTCCTCAACCGCAAGCGTATTTTCGCCATCAACATATTCAAACTGAACAACTGTATTTTTCTTCTTATTATAATCAAACTTTTCAATTTCAGCCATTACAGAGCTTTGCGGCTGAATATCCAGCTTCAATTCACCCTGAACAATCGGCTTCCCATTTTCAAGCACCGTATAATTAACAAGCAAATCAGCCTTTTTAAAATAGTTATGGTTAAAGAAGGTATAGCTTGTTACGCCGTGCTTTTCTGCCCTTACAGGACGGTAACATGCTCTCATCTGCCATGCTCCCGAATGAGGTGCTCTGTCGGGATAGAAAAGACCATCAACGCAGAAATTACCGTCGTGTTTTAATTCACCATGGTCACCGCCATAGGTATATTCGTAATCGCCATCCTCATGATAAATTGCGTGGTCAGCAAATTCCCATATGCAGCCGCCGAGCATATTATCAGCACTGTAAAAGCATTTTACATATCTTTCAAGCTCACCTGCACCAACGCCCATTGCATGTGCATACTCACAAAGATAAAAAGGCTTTGTGTAGTATTTTGATGGTAATCCGTGACCTGCCGCAATTTTTTCGCATTGTGCAGGATGTGTATACATCTGAGAAAGAACATCGTAAGCCCAACGTCTTGTTCTGCAAACACCCTCATAGTGAATTGGGATAGCTGTCAGCTTTTTCAGTTCTTCATAGCAGTAATCCTGGTTGCTGTATCCATGAGCCTCATTACCGAGTGACCACATTGTGATTGACGGGTGGTTCTTGTCACGCTCAAACATACGATATACTCTGTCCCAATAATGCTCCTTCCATGCAGGATTGTGTGAGCAGGCACCTCTGCCATTTATTTTCTTTATTTCTGCCTCACAGCCATGAGTCTCTATATCAGCCTCATCAACTATATAAATACCATATTCATCACATAAATCAAGAAAAGCAGGATCAGGCGGATAATGCGATGTTCTTATACAGTTGCCATTGAATTCCTTAACGGTTTTGACATCAAGCTCCATATCCTCAATCGTCATGGCATAGCCTGTTTTCGGGTTTGTATCGTGATGATTTACACCAAGAAGTTTAATCTTCTGATTATTGAAATAAAATACATTGCCCTTTATTTCTATATGCTTAAAGCCGATATTTTTTTTGATAACCTCAATGATATTCTCACCCTGTGAAAGCGTAATGACAAGATCATAAAGATAAGGAATTTCAGCAGACCATTCGCTGACATCTAATGAATCAAAGGTTATTTTGTCAGGCTGCTTTGGTGTAACCTCAACAGAATTTGATGCAACAAGCCTGCCGTCATCATATAAAAATGCTGTAAACTGACAATCATCTGTAATTTTGAGTGATGGCTTGATTTCAAGCTTGTATTTGCTGTCGCTGATATATTCAGTCTTAACCTCAAAATCATAAATTGAATTATCGCCTGTTTTGTACAGAAGAACATCACGGAAAATTCCATTGCATCGAAACATATCCTGAGCCTCAAGATATGTACCATTGCACCATTTATAATTAACAACAACGATTTCATTTTCCCCTTCAGTAATAAAGCTGTTAAGCTCAAACTGTGAGGTATTGTGGCTGCCTTCGCTGTAGCCGACAAATTTGCCGTTGCAGAAAAGATCAAATCCTCCTGCAACACCTAAAAAGCAGATATAATAATTCTGCTCGGTATTTTCTATATTTATATATTTTCTGTAAACACCTGCCGGACAATCCACAGGAATTTCCGGCGGATTAGGCTTAAACTGATAACGCTGATTAACGTAATAAGGTGCTTCATAGCCTGTGTGCTGCCATACAGACGGAACAGTCACCTTATCAAAGTCAATTTTTGCAGTATCAAAATCAGCAGGTATGTCAAGGCAATTTTTATAATAGGTAAAGTCCCACTCTCCTGACAGACATTCTACCATTGATGAACTGTAACGTTCATTTCTGATATCTGTGCCATCAAGTTCTTTAAGTGAAGCAAATGGAATGAAATAAGAACGTGGATACATTACATTAGCCTTAAAGGTTTCAAAGGATTTATAGTTATTTGTTTTCAGGTTGTAATTCATACCGCAACCTCCTTGTTCATAGTTAATATAATTATACACTATACAGAAATAATTTACAAGAAAAAGGTAATCCAAAAAACTAAGATATTACAACTAAAAATCGACAGCAAAACAACAGACCGAGACAAGCTCGGTCTGTTGTTTTGCTACATTTCCTTTTTGGGGAACTGTGAATTATAAAGGTTATAATAAAAACCCTTCTTTTCAAAAAGCTGTTTGTGATTGCCCTGCTCAATAATATCACCGTCATTCATAACCAGTATAATATCAGCATTTTTTATGGTTGAGAGCCGATGAGCAACTACAAATGTCGTCCTTCCCTGCATCAATTTATTAAATGCCTTCTGAATTCTTATTTCCGTTCTTGTATCAATAGATGAGGTTGCCTCGTCAAGTATAAGAACAGGCGGAGGTGAAAGCATAAGACGGGTTATGCACAGCAACTGCTTTTGTCCCTGGGAAAGTGACCCGCCATCCTCACCGATATAGGTGTCATATCCATTCGGAAGACGCTTGATAAATGAGTGTGCATGTGCTGCTTTTGCAGCGTCAACAACCTCCTCATCAGTAGCATCAGGATTAGCAAGCCTTATATTTTCGGCAATCGTACCGCTTTTAAGCCATGTATCCTGCAAAACCATACCGATATTACTTCTGAGTGAATTTCTTGTAATATCAAGCAGATTATTGCCATCGAGCAAAATTTCACCGCTGTTTGCATCATAAAAACGCATAAGCAGATTTATAAGCGTTGTTTTGCCGCAGCCTGTCGGTCCTACAATCGCAACAGTCATCCCGGGCTTAACCTTAAGATTGAGATTGGTTATCAGCTCTTTATCAGGTGAATACGAAAAGGCAAGATTTCTGATTTCAATTTCACCCTTTGGATTTTCTATATCAACCGCATTGTCTCTGTCAGGCAATACACTGTCCTCTTCAATCATATTCAGCACACGTGCTGCACAGGCAAGTGCATTCTGCAGCTCAGTTACAACTGAACTGATTTCATTAAAAGGCTTTGTATACTGATTTGCATATGCAAGAAAGCTTGAAAGAATACCAACTGTTATTCCGCCGTTAACAGCCAACAAGGCACCGAAAAGTGCAACTGCCGCATAAACAATACTGTTAACAAATCTTGTTGCAGGGTTGGTGATTGATGAAAAGAAGGTAGCTTTTAATGAATAATCTGCAAGACGGTTATTGATATCATCAAAACGCTCAAGATTTTTATCATCCATATTATATGCCTGAGCAACCTTCTGATTCGAAATCATTTCATCAATAAAAGCAGTCTGTTCTCCCCTTGTTTTGGACTGCAATGAAAACATCTTATATGTCCTCTTGGCGATAAATCTTGCAATAAAGAAGGAAAGCGGAGTTACAAGCACAACAACAAGTGTTATCCATACATTGATTGAAAGCATAAAGCCGATTGTGCCGATAATCGTAATAATACCTGTAAAAAACTGTGTAAAGCCCATCAACAGTCCATCCGACAACTGGTCAACATCATTGATTACACGGCTTACAATATCTCCCTTTGAATGAGCATCAAGGTATGAGCAAGGCAGATTTTCAATCTTAACAAATGCTTTTTGCCTGAGATCTCTTGACACATTATAAGCAATCTTGTTATTGCATACATTCATAAGCCACTGAACAATCGCCGTAACTGCAATAACAATTACAAGTCTTAACAGAATACTTGTTATTTCAGCAAAATCAACATTCCCGCTTGAAACAATACAGTCAATCGCTCTGCCGACGAGTATCGGTGCATAAAGAGTAAGTGACACTGTGATAACAGCAAAAAACATGGACAAAATTAAATAATATTTATATTTATCAATATAACTGATTACCTTTTTTAAGGTCTGCTTACTGTTCATTATTCATCCTCCTTTCCGAACTGAGAGGAATAGATTTCATCATAAACCTCACACTCCTTAAGGAGCTCGCTGTGTGTACCCAAACCAACGCACTCACCATCATCAAGAACAATAATTTTATCAGCACTCATAACAGATGATGCACGCTGTGATACAATAAATACTGTCGGATTATACGAAAGACTGTATATTTCCTCTCTTAGCCTTGCCTCTGTTGCAAAATCAAGTGCTGAAGAGGAATCATCAAGAATAAGTATTTCAGGCTTACGTATTAATGCTCTTGCTACAGAAAGTCTCTGTTTCTGACCGCCTGAAAGATTAGCACCGTTCTGCGCAATTTCAAAATCCAGTCCGCCCTTATCCATAATAATGTCATAAATCTGGGCAAGCTTTAATGCCTCAGTGATTTCGTCATCTGTGGCATCTCTTTTGCCCCACTTCATATTATCGCGTACAGTACCCTTAAAAAGCACTGCCTTTTGTTGAACATAACCTATTTTTCCCCTCAATTCATCATCGTCAAGTGACTTTACGTCCTTACCGTTGACATAAACACATCCGGCAGTAGCATCATAAAAATGAGGGATAAGCGATACAAGACTTGATTTACCGGAGCCTGTTCCGCCAATAATACCTATAACTTCTCCCCTGTCGGCTGTAAACGAGATATCAGACAAAGTTTTTTCACCAGCATTTTTATAAGTAAGTGATACCTTATCAAATTCAACAAAGGACTTTGACTGAACATCATTACGATTATGTTCAAGAGTATTATCCTGCTCAAATACGGAATTGATTCTGTCAGCGGACGCAAATGCCTTTGTAACAGTAACAATGAGATTCGCAAGCTTTATAAGCTCAATTAAAATTTGACTCATATAGTTATACAGAGCAACTACTTGACCCTGTGTCAAATCACCGGCATCAACACGCAACGCACCTGAATATACGAGCACAACAATCGCAATATTGATAATTACATATGTTACAGGATTTAAAAGCGCAGATATTCTGCCTACTCCCTTTTGCAGTGCAGACAGAGCAGTGTTACGTCTTTCAAACTCTGCAATCTCATTTTTCTCACCTGTAAAAGCTCTGATAACCCTTGCACCTGAAAGGTTTTCGCGGGTAATAAGGGTTACACCGTCAAGCTTTGACTGAATGTTTTTGTGCTTTGGTATTGTATAAGCCATAATACCGAAAACAACAATTGACAAAAGTACAATAGCAGCAAGAAAAATAAGCGCACATTTAACATCAATAAAAAACGCCATCACCATCGCACCTATAACAATAAAAGGTGAACGCAAAAGCAGTCTTAAAACAAGATTAACACCATTTTGCACCTGATTAACGTCATTTGTCATTCGTGTAATAAGTGTTGATGTACCTATATTATCAAGTTCACTAAAAGAAAGTGATTGTATTTTTTCATAAAGAGAATGTCTAAGTCCTCTGCCGAAGCCCGTTGCGGCCTTTGCAGCAAAGTACTGAGCAGTAATTGCCGCTATCATGCCAACAAGTGCAAGTGCAACAAGAACACCGCTTCGAGTGAAAATATATAATTTATCACCATTTTTAATACCAATATCAATTATTGATGCAATAACAAGGGGAACAATCAGCTCGAATGATGCCTCAAGCAGCTTAAACAGCGGAGCGAGTATAGACTGAGCAATATAACCCTTTAAATAAATAAGAAGCTTTTTCAATTTATCACCTGAGTTTTTATATAATTTCATGTATAATTTTTAATTATTATAAATTTATTGCATAAGCCTGTCAAGGCGGAAAACAGATATTAACAGCCTAAATTTATAAAACAAATATAAATTTTATTTTTAATCTTGAATTTTATGAACTATAGGTATATTATAGACAAAAATATTTATAAATCAGAGGTAAACAGATATGGAAAATTCACCGGTTACCGCAATAATTGTTGGTGCAGGACATCGTGCATTGGTATACAGTGAGCTTGCAAAAACAAATCCTGAGCTGTTAAAAATTGTAGGTGTTGCAGACCCAAACCCTGTAAGACGCAAACATTGTATGGATTACTTCGGTTTCGGCGAGGATATGTGCTTTGAGTCAGCACAGGAGCTCGCAGAAAAAGGCAGACTTGCCGATACAATTATTAATGGCACTATGGATGAACAGCATATAGAGACCGCTGTTCCGCTTTTGAATGCAGGCTATGATATGCTTCTTGAAAAACCGTTCGCTGTTAATGAAAGCGAAATGCGTGAGCTTGTGGAATGTGCAAAGAAAAACGACTCTAAAGTTATGATTTGCCATGTTCTGAGATACACTCCTTTCTACTATGCAATCAAAGAAAGAATTACAAAAGGCGAGATCGGTGAAATAATTAATATTCAAACCACTGAGCATGTATCATATCATCACCTTTCAACATCATATATCAGAGGTAAATGGGCGAATTCCGACAAATGTCACACAACAATGCTGCTTGCAAAATGCTGTCATGATATTGACCTTATGATGTGGTTTATGAGTGAGACTAAGCCGGTTTCAATTTCCTCATTCGGCAGCAAATTCCAGTTCAAGCCTGAGAATGCACCGGAAGGTGCAGGAACAATCTGCATGAAGGACTGCCCCTACGTTGACACCTGTGATTTTTCAACAAAACGTCTTTATATTGATCACCCTGACAGATGGGCATTTTATGTATGGGATAAGCTTGAGCATATTGATAATCCTACTATTGAGGATAAAATTGCACTTATGAAAAGTGACAGCCCATATGCAAGATGTATCTACAAGTGTGACAACAATGTTGTTGACCATCAGTCAGTACTTGTTAATTTCGCAAGTGGAGCAACAGGTACACACAATATGGTAGGCGGTTCATCACAATCACTCAGAAAAATTCATATCATCGGTACTAAAGGTGAAATTTACGGTAACTTTGAAGAGTCAAAATTCTATGTTTCAAAAATCAATCCATCTCCGAATGCACATAATGAGGAATGTGACATAGAAGAGGTTGACCTTAATGTTACAGGCGATATGGTAGGTGCATATGGTGGACACGGCGGCGGTGACGAAAGACTTACGGCTGATTTTGTTAAATTCATAAAGGGTGAAAATCCAAGTCTCGCATGTACATCAATCTTTGACAGTGTTGCAGGTCATCTTTGTGTTTATCTTGCAGATGAATCAAGAGAGAACGGGGGTAAACCGATTGAAGTTAAGCTGTAAAAAAACGTTTTATTATTTAAATATCCCAAAAAGCAGAACGCTGTGAAAAATCACAGCGTTCTTTTTGTTCTATTAAATTATGCCATAAAGGAGCGAATAACCATTTCGCAATCCTTCTTATCCATAATCTTTGGTACAGGATAAAGAGGGTTACCCTCTTTAAGAGCACGTTCAACGAGGAGCGGAATATCCTCCTCCTTGATGAAATCAAACTTTTCAGGAATATTCATATTCTTGTTGAGTGTTCTGATAGCATCAATAAATGCCTTGCCCTTACCTGCTGTATCAAGACCCTTTCCAATACCAACTATATCCGCAAGCTTAGCAAGCTTAGGATAAGCAGCATCTGCATAATAATCAAGCACATACGGCAGAATTACTGCATTTGCAAGACCATGAGGTGTACCGTAAAGGCCACCGAGATTATGAGCAATCGCGTGGACATAACCAACATATGCGTGTGTGAAAGCACGACCTGCAAGGTACGAGCCCTTGAGCATATTACCTCTTGCCTCTAAATTCTTACCGTCACTGTATGCTGTTTCGATATTATCGAAAATAAGTTTGGTTGCCTGCTCAGCCTCACGAATCGTGTCCTTAGTATTACTTCTGCCGATATAGGCCTCAACTGCATGAGTGAGAGCATCCATACCTGTTGTTGAAGTAATATGTGGCGGAAGACCTGTTGTAAGTGCAGGATCCAGCACCGCATACTTAGGACGAAGACATGTATCGTTGATAGCATTCTTCTCATGTGTTTCAGGATCGGTAACAACTGCAGCAACAGTAGTTTCTGAGCCTGTACCTGCTGTTGTAGGTACTGCAAAGAATGGCGGGAGCTGCTTATGTACCTTAAGCTGGCCACGCATTTTGCGTACCGGCTGATTGGGCTTTACAACTCTAGCACCTGCTGCCTTTGCACAGTCCATTGGTGAGCCGCCGCCGAAAGCAATAATACCTTGACAGCCGTTTTTAACGTACATATCCTTACAATCCTCAATGTTAGGAATTGTTGGGTTAGGCTGTACGCCATCATATACAACATACTCAATACCTACCTCTTCAAGCTTCTCAAAAAGCGGATCGAGAAGATGAAGACTCATAAGACCTTTATCGGTAACAACTAATACCTTGCTGAGACCTTTGCCCTTAATGAACTCGGGTAGCTTAAGCACGCTGCCTGCACCCTCAAGAAGTTCCGGCTCGGACCAATCCATAAGACACATAGCAACCTTAAAAACGCTTTGATAAATACGATACCAGCATTTTTTAAGTTTCCAGAGCATTTTATTTCCTCCTTTTCTAAAATATTTCAATACTATTGTACATTTTTGCCGTCTGTTTTGCAAGCATTTTAACAAAATAGTATTGTTAAAAAATATCGCATATGTTATTATTAAGAAAAATAATGAACAGGAGCAACATCAATGGATAATGAAAAGATTATATTTTGCGGCAACAGTGAAAAATATCTGTTAAAGGAACTTATCAGCCAGAGTGATGAGTCAAACGGCGGCACTGCATTTCGTATTCCCAGCTTAATCAAATCAGGCAACACCCTTATTGCTGCTATTGACAAACAGAGCTGCGGAGCCGATTGGGGCTTTATTGAAGTTGCAATACGTACAAGCGACGACGGCGGTGAGACATGGTCAGATATACAAACTATAGCTTCTCCACCGGCAAGAGAGACAAGAATAACAGATGATTGCTACGCTTCAGCATTTTTCATTGATCCGTGTATGGCAATTGCACCCAACGGCGATGTTATTATGATTATTGACTATTACCCTGAGTGCAAGGGACTTCATAACAGACGTCTGTTAGATAAGAAAAAGCTGCCGTATTCAATGTATAAAAATAAAATGTATCCTGTTATTTATGACCGTGACGGCAATTTTTATTTAGTGATTGAGAATGGAGTTGTTCTCGATAAAAAATATAATGAGACAGATTATCGTGTTGCCGACTGGAAAGGCTCCTTATATAAGGGTGAGGAATATGTGGGCAATATTTTTCTCAATGGCAAAACAGGTAAAAACGAGGTTGACGCAGTAACAACCTTTGGCGCACCACTTAAAGCACCTAAGCGAAATTACGTTTATATGTTCAGAAGCAGCGACAATGGCAAAACCTGGTCTGATCCTGTGGATATAACAGGCGATTTCTTAATAAAAAAAGACGGAACATTTATCGGTGTTGCACCGGGTGTAGGGCTTACAACAAAAGATGGCAGAATTATTATGCCACTCTATGTTGACAGAAAAGAGACTGCATCAGTCTACAGTGTTGACAATGGTGAAACATGGCACAGAATGACACAGCAGCCATATTCCTGCAACACGGATGAATGGCAGCTTGTTCAGGCACCGGACGGTGTTATTCTCGGCTTGGGAAGACAAAAAAAATACGGAAAAACACCAATGTCAATTTCACATGATGACGGCAAGCACTGGGTTAAGGCAAAACCGACTGCTATCTATGCACCAAAGTGTCAGAAAAGCGTTATCAGTATCGGCGAATATGTTTTCTGCTCTCACGCATCCGAAAGAAAAAGAGAAAACGGTGTTATCACCGTCGGCAAATTCAAGCGTGTTAAGGGTATGACAGTAGGTATTGACTGGTTTTCAGAGGTTGAGATTAATAAAGGCTTTTTCGCTTATTCCTGCCTGACACAGATTGATGATGAATATATCGGTGTGCTTTATGAAGCACAGCCAAGCTCATACATATGCTTTAAAAAATACAAAATATCAGATTTAATTGGATGATATATAATTCAAAATCCCCCTGTTTTCAGGGGGATTTGCTGTTTTTATTGCTATACAATTTATTGTTTAGCATAGAATTGAGGTATTATCCCAAAAAGGGCTATCGACCTCCAACCGACATTTTACTTTACGGGAGAATCATATCTTCCCCTGCAAAACCACGCAATCTACACTTTCGTAAAGTACGATGCAGGCATCGCTCCATACGATTGTTTATTCAATACGTAGTTCACAAAACAAAAAATATTATAATAATTTTTCCAACCCATCCGTTGAATAGTTTTCGCCTTTACGCTTTTTATTAAGCTGTGTCATAAGAGCATTGACATTTTTTCTTGTCATCGGATAAAAGATAAGTGCAATGATTGAAACAGCTAAAAATGCCGCAGGAATAACAGTTGAAATATTCTCCATTCCACCTACTATATGCGGATCGGTTACAACAGCAATAAGCGATTCCTTGCCCGCTGTATCCTTTGAAGAATCATAGCCGTAAGCTGACAAAAGCTGACCCGCCATAAGAATACCTGTTGCCGAGCCGAATTTCTGCACAAGCTGCGGAAGAGCAGTAATGATAGATTCTCTTCTCTCCCCTGTTTTAAACTCGTCAAGCTCAACAAGATCATAACCCATTGAATAAAAGAAGGTCCAAAAGGTTCCTACGCCCATACCCAGAATTGCAGCACATACAATCGACATAATCCTGAAATTACCGATTTGTGCATCAAGACCAATTATTTTAGCTATAATTTCACCAAGCATAGTAATTGTTAGAAAAATAATACTTGCTGTATGTCTGTCAGTTTTCTCGGCAACCTTTTCAACAATCGGCACAACAATAGCCATGGAAACAACCATTGAAATGATTACATAAACTATACCTGTATCATAGTCCATACCAATGCAGTCGACCACCATATATGTGAGATTGGACTGAATCATGGATGATGCAGTAAGAAAAAAGAAAACAAACAACAAAAAGAATTTCGCAGGCTTAAGTCTTAATATCTGACCAAAGGCTTTGAAGGTATCGCCAATTGTACTTTTAGTATTCATTGCCGTAACAGGCTTAGGAGTATAAACACCTTTCAGCGAGTTAACACATACAAAGCCAAGTGCCACAGCCATAATGCTTATTAACGCAGCAACAACGGCATAAGAATTGCTTGAAAAACGTTCACCGAGCAATATCGCAACAGTAGGAACAAGAGCAGGCAAAACATTACCCAAACCAACTGCCCCTGCATTGAGAAGAGATGCAGTTGAACGAATATTGGTACGCTCATCATAATCCTCTGTAAGCTCAGCTACAACGGCATAGTACGGAATTGTATACATTGTATAGAAAACCCATATCGCCATTGAAATAACCGTGTAAAGTAAAATCTTAGCTGTCTGGCTGGTAAGTCCGGCACCAATAGATGTCCACGCAACAATAAAAATTATGCCAAGCGGGAGCAAAGCACCTTTCATTACCTTGCGCTTATCCACACCGCCACGGTCAGCATAATTGCCTATTAGCGGATCAGTTACAGCATCCCACGCGATAGAAATGAAAATCACAATTGATGCAAACTTTGCTTGTATACCGACAATTTCTATAAGAAAAGTAAGATAATATGTGTAAAACATATTATAAATCAGCGATTCGGTAAATATGCCAAAGGCATAGCCGAATTTCTTTTTCTTTGTAAGCACATTTGATGCCATAGCGTTTCCCCCTAAAATATAAAAGGATGCAAAACAAATTGTGTCAGCATCCTCCTTTGAATAGTTTTATTATACATCATTGTAGTAATGAATACAAGTAATATAAAAAATTCACAAAATTGCCTTTGACAATATTTTAAAAGAGCAGTATAATAATAGCAAGATGTGTAGCTTACTGCGTAATTCCAATCTGCGGTAGTTGCGCATTTTTTATTTTTTGGAGGTAATTTTGAAAATGAAAAATGAAAATAAGGAAATTGATGATATGAACAACAATAAAAAGAGTTCATCAATAATCATTTTTACTATTATTTTAGCTGTAGTGATTATTGCAGTTGCTGTAATTTCGCATAATAGAATAATTTTTAACAATAAGCCTAAGCCTACTGATAGTCAAAATAATTCTGCTATATCACAAAGCGTTACCGATACATCAATAAGTACACAGAATTCAGAAGAAAATAACAGCGATGAGATATTACAAACAACAGATAACAACAAAGCACAAACTGATAATGTATCCGGTAAAATTACAATTGAAGCTGCAATAGATATCGCACTGAAAAATTCTGATGTTGCACAGGAAAGGTTAATTTATATATCTGCACACGAGGAATGTAATAAGAGCACAGCATACTATGAAGTTACTTTTTCTGATTCTTCATATGATTATGAATACGAAATTGATTTAAGTGCTGATATTATTTCTTATGAAAAGAAGACATTTGAACCAAAAAACAATTCAAAGCGTGTTCTTACAGCTGATACTGAATATATCGGAGTTGGCAGAGCACAAAATATAGCCATCACTGACAGTTCGATCTCCTCGCAGGATATTGGATATTCTAAGGTTACCCTCGAAAAAGATAACGGAATATATATTTATGAGATTGAATTTAAAACATCAACAACAAAATATGAATACGAGATTAATGCTGCTTCAGGTGAAATTATTGATCAATCATTGAAAGCGGTAAAAAAATAGCTTTATAAAAATTCCGAAAATAACATCTATAATTTGTGCAAAATTGCCTTTGACAATATTTCACAAAATAGTATAATAATACAAGATGTGTAGCTTACTGCGTAATTCCAATCTGCAGTAGCTGCACATTTTCTGTTTTTTAGGAGGTATTTATGGACATAAAAAACGACAAAATGGCAGCTGCACCAGTAAAAAAACTAATGCTGTCAATGGGATTTCCAATGATTGTATCTATGGTAATGCAGGCTCTTTATAATATTGTTGACAGTGCTTTCATTTCAAATATGCCACAAAACGGTGAAAGTGCGCTTAATGCGCTGACGCTTGCCTTTCCATTTCAGATGCTGATGGTTGCAATTGGTATAGGCACAGGAATAGGAACCAATGTGCTTGTTGCAAAAAACTTAGGAATGAGAAATGAAAAAAGAGCCGGAAAAACAGCAGGAAATGCACAATTTCTTGCAATTATAATTTATGTATTATTTTTGCTGTTCGGCCTTTTCGGCGTAAAATTGTATATATCTACTCAGACCTCAAATCAAATGGTCTACGATATGGCTGTAAGCTATCTGAAAATATGCTGTATTGCATCACCGGGTGTAATTTTCTTTGCAATATATGAAAAGCTGCTGCAAGCAACAGGCCACTCAATGTATTCCACAATCTCACAGATTGCAGGTGCAGTTACAAATATTATTTTAGACCCTATTATGATTTACGGCTTGCTGGGTGTTCCTGAAATGGGTGTAAAGGGTGCTGCTCTTGCAACGGTAATCGGTCAATGTGTATCGTGGCTCTTAGCATTCATATTCCACATAAAAGTAAATAAGTCTATTCCTAAAAAATTAGAATATATAAAACCGTCGGCATCGGTTATCAAAGGTATATATTCCGTCGGATTACCTGCTATTATTGCTCAGGCACTTATGTCAGTTATGACTTATGGACTTAATGTTATACTTGTTTCGGTCAGTGAATCCTTGGTTACTGCATATGGCTTATTCTACAAAATTCAGCAGTTTGTTCTGTTTGCAGCATTCGGACTGCGTGACGCAATTACGCCTATTGTATCTTTTTCATATGGTATGAAAAATAAGGAACGCATAAAAGACGGTATCAAATATGGCATACTTTATACTTGTGCAATTACGCTTATCGGAACGGCTGTTGTTGAAATATTTGCACAGCCATTTGCCAAGGTATTCAGCTTATCAGGTGAGACGCAAGCAGTATTTATAAGTGCAATGCATATTATAGCAATTAGCTTTATATTTGCAGGAAGTAATATTGCACTCCAAGGTATTTTCCAAGCACTCAACAGAGGCATTGAATCACTGATAATCTCGCTTGGCAGACAGCTTGTTTTTGTATTGCCTATTGCATGGGTACTTGCACAACTTACATTAAAATCACTAACTAATAGTTGGGTCATTTGGATTACCTTCCCTATAGCAGAAATTGTAACAATGATTATTGCATATGCTTTGATGATGAGAGTAAATAAAAAAGTTATTATGAAA
>CAMWPJ010000035.1 GCA_947176035.1 uncultured Clostridia bacterium
ATATTATATAATAAGTCAATAAAAAGTGCACAAAATTATTCAGCCAAAATATAAATTTTTTATTACGTTTTTCACCACAGCCGTCTAAAATATACCATTTTGATTGAATTTATATTTTATAAATGCTACAATAATGAACAGGTGGTAAATAACCCACTAACAATTATTTTCCGAGGAGAAAACTATGTCTAAAAAAGACGGACTTGATGATTTAAGAGTAAGACGAACTCAAAAAGCAATCAGAGGTGCTTTTTTTGAGTTAATAAAAGAAAAAGGCTTTGAACATATTTCTGTAAAAGACATTACTGACAGGGCGCTGATAAGCAGGAATACATTTTATTTGCATTATGCTGATAAATATGACCTTTTCAATAAAATCTGTGATGATCTTATGCGCACACTTTTCTTTCGTGCGGGCAAAAGGCTCAGACGCGCACAGCAAAATGACTTTGATGTTGAAAGCGTAGCTGCCATTATAAAAAGTTCGATTCTTGCCATTGAAGAAAACAAAGAAGAATACCTTATACTCTTTTCCGTTTCCGGCACATCAAACATTTTAACAGATAAAATTAACCAGATTTCAAAACTATTCCTTAACTCTATAAAAGATGATATCGAAGGCATCAGCGAATGGTCAATGGCATATATAGTTGCAGGAATAGCAGGATTCATCCGCTACTATGTGTTAAACGGAATAGAGAATCTTGATGAGGAATGTTTAAATTTCTCTAAAATTCATTTTAAAAGCATAATAGAAATTGCACAAAACACACGAAATAAAAAGGATTAGTTATGAAGAAAAAAAAGAAGGACGCTACTAAAGACAAAAAGCGCAGTTCAAAAAATCTGAGAATCAATACAAGAATTGCGCTCACATCCGTGCTTGCAATCGTAATCCCTCTTATATTAATCATAACCTTTTCCACCGTACTTGTTTACGTAGTTCCATCCTATTTTAATTTTTCGTCAGTAACCACAAACAGCTACAGTGCAATTAATCAGCTACAATGGACGCAAACGATATCAAGCATAGCAACAGAGCTTGTAAGCGATGATGAAGATGACGAAAAACTATATAATCTTTCATACTTTATTTCATCGCTTGAAAATGTTAATTCATTAATTTATATAGAGCGTGACGGAAACATGTTTTATCAAACTGACACAGATGAAAACATTCCTGACTTAGCAAGTAGAGTTGAAGCGGTAAGCACTGAGAAAAACTTCAACTATTTCGGAAATGACGGTCTTGTAATAGTTAATTACATGCAAAAAAATGACAGCTCACCGCAATACAAAATTATAATTGTTAACAATGACTATACGGTAAATGATGCTTCTCAAAAGCTGAGTGCACAGGAGCTGACAAGATTACTGCTTGGCAGAACAGGTATAATCATACTGATAATTGTGCTTTTATTTGTAACAGCAATCGTTGTGATTTCATTCATTACAACACAAACAATTGTTAATCCTATAAAAAAAATATCACATGGTGCAGATGAAATAGCCTGCGGCAATCTTGATTACGAAATAGACTATAAATCAACCAACGAGCTTGGCAAAACAGTTGACAGCTTTAACGACATGCGCATAAGGCTGAAAGAATCTATCGAAAAACAGAAAAAGACTGAAGAAGAACGAAAAATTCTGGTTGCAGGTATTGCACATGATTTACGCACTCCGTTAACCTCTGTAAAAGGCTATGCCGAAGGTCTTGCAGACGGCATTGCCAACACACCTGAAAAGCAAAAAATGTATGTTAAAACAATATGCGAATCAATTGGTGCTACTGAAAAAATACTTGATGATTTGCTAACGATTTCACGACTTGAACTTAATGGATACGAGCTTAACCAAACTGATATTAGCGTTAAGGAATTTTTTGATGACGGTGCTGACGAGATAAAACAACTGCTTGATACCGCCGGTTTTGATTTTGAATATCTTAATAAATGTGCAGACAACACAACAATCTGTATTGACGCTGATCGCTTTTCACGTGTTATCAGTAATATTATTTCAAACAGTATTAAATATGCAAAGGAAAACGTTAAAGGCAAAGTAAACATTGTAATTGACGAATACGAACGTTCAGTTATAATAGAAATTTCCGACAATGGAATAGGCGTTGAAAAGAAAAGCCTATCAAAAATATTCGACACAATGTACCGAACTGACCCCGCAAGAACCAAGGTATCTCAAGGCTCCGGTCTTGGACTTGCAGTGTGCAAACAGATTGTTGAACTTCATTCAGGCTCAATATGGGCTAGAAGCGAAGAAGGTGAAGGACTATCAATATTCATTTCCCTTCCCAAGAATTATGAAGATAATAAAAACGAGGTGGACTGATTGAGTAAAATATTAATAATTGAGGATGACAACAATATTTTACAGCTTGAGCGCGATTATCTTGAAGCAAACGGCTTTGAAACAGCATTTGCACTTGACGGAAAAACAGGTGTTAAAAAGGCATTGAAAGAAGATTTCTCACTCATACTGCTCGATATAATGCTTCCTGAGCTTGATGGATTTCAGGTCTGTAAGCAAATACGTGCACAAAAGGATATTCCCATTCTTTTAGTCAGTGCAAAAAAAGAGGAGCTTGATAAAATCAATGGTCTGGGATTCGGTGCAGATGACTATATTGTTAAACCATTTTCACCGAGTGAGCTTGTTGCAAGGGTAAAAGCACATATAAGCCGATATCAAAGACTGACAAATTTAAAACACAATAACGATAGCGTGCTGAGAATTGATAGGCTTTGGCTCAACCGAGAGTCAGGCGATGTAAAACTTGACGGCAAGGAAATAAATCTGACAAAAAAGGAATTTGAAGTTCTTTATATCATGGCTGAAGAGCCTGATACTGTATTCAGTAAAAATGAATTGTTTGAAAGGGTATGGGGTTACGACTCACTCGGCGACACATCCACATTAACTGTTCATATAAACCGTCTGCGTGACAAGCTAAAGGAGGTTCATCCTGATTCTGATTATATAAAAACAATATGGGGACGAGGATATCGTTTTAAATAATATAAAACAAGGAGCTATCTTTCATGATAGCTCCTTTAAAATTTTATTATTCCTCTGCCTCAGTTGAAAGAAGGATACGGTCATTATCAAGCTCTTCGCCCGATGTAACCTTGAACTTAGCAAGCAAATCTGCTGTTGTCAAGCTTTTCTTTTCCTCACCTGAAACATCATAGATGATTTTACCGTCATTCATCATAATAAGGCGGTTACCAATTGCAATGGCATCCTTCATATTATGAGTAATCATTATTGTTGTAAGGTTATCCCTTGCAACAATTTTTTCTGTAAGCTCAAGAACCTTTTTTGCTGTTTTAGGATCAAGTGCTGCTGTATGCTCATCAAGCAATAAAAGCTTTGGCTTTTTTAGTGTCGCCATAAGAAGAGTTACAGCCTGTCGCTGACCGCCCGAAAGAAGCCCTACCTTAGAAGTGAGTCTTGTCTCAAGGCCAAGATCAAGACTTCCAAGAATTTCCGCAAATTCTGCTCTTTCCTTACGGCTTACCCCAAACTTAAGACCTCTTCTCTTTCCGCGTCTTGCAGCGAGTGCAAGGTTTTCATCAATCTGCATATCAGCAGCTGTACCATTCATAGGGTCCTGAAACACTCTGCCGATATACTTTGCCCTCTTATACTCAGGAAGCTTGGTAACATCAACGCCATCAATCATAATTGTGCCGCAGTCAACAGGGTAAACACCTGCAATCATATTAAGTATTGTTGATTTACCGGCACCATTACCACCGATAACAGTTACAAAATCGCCCTCGTTAAGCACAAGGTCAACACCCTTAAGTGCCTTTTTTTCATTGATTGTATTGGGGTTAAAGGTTTTGTGTACATTTTTAATTTCTAACATTACTCTTTAACCTCCTTTACCTTAACATGCTTTTGTGCATACTGATTTTTGAGATAAGGAATACCGAGGAATACTGCAACGATTGCAGCTGTGAGCAGCTTTAAGTCATCGGTATTGAGACCAAGACTGATTACAAACTGCATTACAATATAATAGATTACACCGCCAAAAACTACGCCAAGCAGTCTGAGTGCAAAGTTTTTGAAAATCTTTCCAAAAATTACCTCACCGATAATTACTGCCGCAAGACCTACTACAATAGCACCTCTGCCCATATTTACATCGGCAAAGCCCTGATACTGTGAAAGAAGTCCGCCTGCAAGTGCAACAAGCCCGTTTGAAAGAACAAGTGCAACGATTTTTGCACCATCAATATTGATACCGTTTGCTCTTGCCATATTATGGTTTGAGCCTGTCGCCCTGATTGAATGACCGATTTCTGTATCAAAGAACCAATACAAAATTGCAATGATTGCAGCAGCGATAACACCAACAACTATGAGAGCTTTTGTAAGAGTTGTCATACTTGCAATCAAATCATATTTATAAACCGAAAGCGGTTGGTTTGACTTACCCAAAATTCTAAGATTTATCGAATAAAGTGCCAGCTGCGTTAAAATACCGGCAAGTATAGGCGGAATACCAAAAGCAGTATTCAGTATACCTGTTACGAGACCGGCAATACAGCCCGCAAGAAATGCGATAATGAGTGCAACATAAACATTACAGCCTGCTAACATTGACATAACCAGAGCAGCACCACCTGTAGCAAGTGTTCCGTCAACTGTAAGATCGGCAAAATCAAGCACTCTGAATGTAATGTAAACACCGATTGCCATTATTCCCCAGATAAGACCCTGTCCTATTGCACCGGGGACAGCATTAAAAAATGCCTCCAATGTTCCCATTGTAATAACCTCTTTTCTAAAAACAAGAGCAATAAGCTAAAACTTATTGCCCTTATATTGAACTGATTAGATTATAAATTAAATTGTACAAATAGTCAACTGATTTATATAAATATGTTATATATCTATCTTATTCAGCTTCGTCAAAATTATATGCGGTATAGTTGTCAGGAACTGTGATACCGAATTCGTTTGCAACCTCTTCATTATAGAAATATGTGAGATTGCTTGTCTGCCAAATGTTCATTGCTGCAGGATCTGTGCCGTTAACAAGAATATCAAAAGCCATTTCGCCTGCCTTTGCACCAATCTCATAGAAAGAAAGTGAAAGTGTTGCTACAGCGTTTGTGTTTTTGAAGATACCCTCTTCACCTGCGATAATCGGAACATTAGCCTGTTTGCAAGCTGCTGAAATAATAGCACCGTTTGACGCTGCTGTATTATCAGTAGGAATATAGATAGCATCTGACTCTGCAGCAGCCTTATTAACTACTGCCTGAATATCGTTTGAGTCTGCGAATGAATAGAAATTACACTCAACACCCTTAGCCTCAAGTGCCTCTTTAACACCATCAACCTGGAACTGTGAATTAGCCTCTGCTGAGCAGTAGATGCAGCCAACCTTCTTTGTATCAGGGAATAAATCCAGAATCTGCTGTGCCTGATCTGCAAGAGGAGCAAGATCATTTGTACCTGTAACATTGATACCTGTTGGATCTGTAGGTGCCATATCAATACCAAGAGCAACACCAAAGTCTGTAACAGATGTTGCAACAACAGGAGTTTTTGATGCTGCTGTTGCTGTCGCACAAGCCTGAAGTGCAGGAGTAGCATTTGCCATAACAAGATCATACTGATTTGATACGAACTGATTTGCAATTGTTGCACAGGCAGCCGAATCGCCGGATGCGTTTTGAACGTCATATTCGATTGTAACACCATTTGCAGCAGCTAACTCATTGAGTTTATCCTGAAAGCCCTTTGTTGCCGCATCAAGAGCATCATGCTGCATAAGCTGACAAATTCCAATTTTGAATGATGTTTTCTTTTCAGCAGGATCTTTTGCCTCCTGAGATGAACATCCTGCAAGGCAGCCACCCACTAAAACAGCTGACAATGCAACTGCTGTAATCTTTTTAATAATTTTATTCACTTTTTATTCCTCCACAAATTTAATTATATTTTATTCAGCCGCAAGAATTACATAACCTTCAGGAATCTGAACATTAAACTCTTCAGCTTTTTCAGGCAGATACTGTGCAGTCAATGTCTGCGGCGCCTGAATATTCATTGTTGCAGGATCTGCACCGTTAACAAGAATTTCATAAGCCATTTTACCTGCATTATATCCGATTTCATAGAAATCAATTGAATATGTTGCCACACCTCTGTAAGCAGCACAGGCATCTGATTCACCTGAAATAATAGGTGTATTAGCCTCAGTGCAGGCTGCATCAACAACAGCACCGTTATCGGCAACAGTATTGTCTGTCGGAATATATATCACATCGGATGCAGCTGCTGCTTTTTTTGCAACCGCCTGTAAATCGTTTGAATCCGAAAAAGTATATATATTTACATTAAGACCTTGTGCCTTGAGTATTTCCTCCATACCGTCTGACTGAAACTTTGAATTAGCTTCGGATGAACAGTAAAGAATACCCACATTTTTTGCTTCCGGGAAAAGGGTTGTGAGCTGCTCAGCCTGCTTTTCAAGCGGAGCAAGGTCATGTGTGCCTGTAACATTGATGCCAGTTGCATCTGTAGGTCCCATTTCAATATCAAGTGCAACACCGAAATTGGTAATCGATGTGGCAACTACAGGGATTTTTGATGCTGCTGTAGCTGTTGTGCAAGCCTGTAACGCAGCTGTTGCATTCGCCATTATCAAATCAACATCATTTGAAACGAACTGATTTGCAATTGTTGCACATGCCGCACTGTCTCCTGACGCATTCTGATAGGAAAACTCCACCTTGTCGCCGAGCATTTCTGTCAACGCATCCTGAAAGCCTTTTGTTGCTTTGTCAAGTGCAGGGTGCTGCATGAGCTGGCAGATACCAACCTTATATGTATCTTTATCCTTGGGGTTGTCCGTCTTTGACGAACAGCCGGTAAAGACACTTCCTATCATTGCAGCAGTAAGTGCAATGGCTCCTAACTTTTTAACAAACCTAGTCATAATGACACTCCTCAAAAATTTATATTTTGCTTGTATGTTAAGGACAGTTTAACACATAAAAGCGATAAAGTCAATTGTACAAAAGCACTAATAATCAGTCACCTTTTTTGTATAAGTAAACCAAATAAAACGGGGCGCACAATGTGCGCCCTTCAATCTAAGGTATTTAATACTATATTTTTTCTGCCCGTTCAATATTTTCCTTAATTACCTTACAGGTATATTCAAGCTGTTCTTTTTCACTGTCAGTGAGTGGCAATTCAATAATATCTTCAATACCATTTCTGCCGATAACACAAGGAACGCCGCAAGCAACATCGTGCATACCATATTCACCGTCAAGCAAAACAGATGCAGGAATAACCCTCTTTTCATCGTGGAAAATCGCCTTGCATATATCAGCACATGCCGCACCGATACCAAATTCTGTTGAGCCTTTGCCATTAATAATATCGTAACCTATATAACGTGTTCTTTCCAAAACGAACTCTTCAGTAAGCTTGCCGTATTTTTCAGGCTTAGCCTGCTGCAAATCTTTGTAATTCTTACCGCCTAGAGTAAGAGTTGAGAACGGAACAAATGAAGAATCGCCATGCTCCCCGATTGCACAGGTAGTGACACTTCTTCTGTCAACATCAGCAAGCTCGCTGACAGTTCTCTTGAGTCTTGCAGTATCAAGCGATGTACCTGTTGAGAAGCATCTTTCTCTCGGTAATCCGAGATGCTTTCTTGCATAGTCGGCAATAATGTCGGCAGGATTTGTTATTGACACAATAATACCCTTGAAATCAATTGGTTTAAGATTTTCTACAACATCCTTAAGCATAACGATAGAGTCATCAAGCATTTCAAGTCTTGTCTGTCCCGGCTTTCTCGGCATACCAATTGAGATAACAATAATATCGGCATCCTTGCAGTCGTTATAATCACCGACACTGATTTTTGTGGTTGAACCTAAAAACAGACAGGCATCTGCCACATCATAGCAATTGCTGATTGCCTTTGCATGATCCTTATCAATAAACACAATTTCATCACAGGTGCCCTGAAAACAGAGTGCCATTGCAACATGAGAGCCGACATGACCCGCACCGATGATAACTACCTTTCTTTTATCAAGCATATTTTTTACCTCACTTAATTTAATACATAATTATTATACACCCGATATCACAAATTTCAAGCACAACATCTATATTGTTTATATGCAAAAGTAAAGACTTTCTAAAGAATTATCAAGGTTTTATCAAAGCTTATTGACAATATCGTTTTTATGTAATATATTATAACTGTAATAGCTGTAATATTACAGTTGACAATTATCCAAAAGGAGGGCGGTAATATGGCCGATGACAAAGCTTTTATAAAAACCACACAGCTTTCACGTCATTACGCAGTCGGCAAAGAAAAAATTATTGCACTTGACAATGTTGATCTTGAAATTGAAAAGGGTACAATTTGTGCAATTCTAGGCACATCAGGCTCGGGCAAATCCACCCTGCTCAATATGCTGGCGGGACTTGAAAAACCCACAGCAGGTGCAGTTCAGATCGGCAAATACAGAATTGATAAGCTGAGTGAGGAACAGCTTGCCAAATTCAGGCAGAAATTCACAGGCTTTATTTTTCAGTCCTACAATCTTATCCCGACAATGACGGCGCTTGAAAATGTTGCACTGCCGCTTACCTTCAAGGGTGTAGACAAAACAGAAAGAGAAAAACGGGCAATGGAAATGCTCAGACTTGTCGGCATCGAAAACAGGAGTGCACATAAGCCAAGTGAAATGAGCGGCGGTCAGCAGCAGAGAGTCGGCATTGCACGTGCCTTTGTTACAAACCCAAAGGTTATTTTTGCCGATGAGCCTACAGGTAATCTTGACAGCAGGACCACAAGTGAGGTTATGGAGCTTATCACAGGTCTTGTTCATTCACAAAACCAGACGCTTATACTTGTTACACACGATTCAAACGTTGCAAAATACGCTGATGTAACAATCAATATAACTGACGGAAGAATAGCATCAACACAGTTAAAGGAGAAAGAAAATGAAATTGAGTAAAACAATTTTAGCCGTATTGACGGCACTGATTATGATTATTGTACCGCAGGCATATTGCTTTGCCGCACCTGCTGATGCAGGACAAAGCCAAACAGCAGCTTATGTCGGACTTATATCAGACAGCTTTTGGCTGAGTGATGATGATATCCACAATGGTGACACCTTTGAGCTCAGCTTCAATCTGAAAAACACAAGCAAAACAGCAGATATTAAAAATATAAATCTCCGTCTTTCGGGCGGTGAAGCTTTCAACATTGCCAATGATATTGATACGGTTTACATAGAATCACTTGCCAAGGGCGGAAACACCGAAATTTCAAAGAACTTCTATTGCAGCACCGCAGCCGAAACAGGCATGTACCCTATAACAGTGAGTGCATCATATGAATATACCATTAATGGTGAAACGCAACAGGCATCAACTGAATTTTCAATAACTGTTAAGGTTACAAAAAGCGGCAGCAGCTCAATGATGCTTACACCACAGGTGCTTGTAACAGGCTTTTCCTACGGTGGTAAAGAAATTAACGGCGGTGAAATCTTCACCCTCAGCTTTACTGTAAAAAACAATTCTTCAACAACAGATATTAAAAATATAATTATCAAGTTGTCCGGCGGAGAAAGCTTTGTTGTGGCTGACGGAACAGATACTGTATCCATGGATACCCTCGGTGCAGGCAAATCAACCACACTTTCAAAAAGCTTCAAGTGCCTGTCAGGTGTTCAGTCAGGTGTTTACCCTGTAACTGCCGCTGTATCATATGAGTATATTGATGATTCAACAAAACAGGCAGGCTCTGCAGATTTAACAATGAGTATACCTGTTGTTCAGCCGGATAAGGTACAATTTCAATCAATCGATTTAATAGATAAAACCGTGACAATTGACGAGGAAACCGATTGTGCATTCTCACTTGTAAACAGCGGACAGACCAGATTGTCCAACGGAACCGTTAAGCTTTTCGATGCGGCAGGCAAAGAACTTGTAAGTGCGTATATTGGCAACATTGAGCCCGGCTCACAATTTACAAGCAACTACAATCTTCCTGTAACCCTAACAGAGCTCGGTGCAAAAAAGCTTACGCTTGTATTTGAATATGACAACGAAAACTTGGAAAAGAAAAGCATTGAGCAGGAGTTCAGCGTAACTGTTGAGGAAATGTTTGATCCGTTCGAAAACCTCTATTCTGATGATGAGACAAACACCACAGAAAGCCATTCGAATGTGCCTGTAATTATCGGCATATGCGTTGGTGCAGTTGTGCTTATTGTCATTATAATTGTTACAGCCAAGGTAGTTAAAAAGAAAAAGGCAAAGAAAGGCAGTGACTTCAATGAAGAAATCTGATCTCTTTTCCATGGCGATTCAGAATTTAAGGAATCGCAAAACCAGAACACGCCTTACTGTTATAGGAGTTGTTATAGGCACCTGTGCAATTGTAATCATGGTATCAATCGGTATTGGAATTGACAAAACAATAACCTCACAATATGAATCTGACAGTGCACTTTGTGCAATAGAGGTACACGGAATTAATACCGAAAAAACAGGAGGCAAGGAAATCCCATTTGATGATGCCGCTGTTGAATATTTCAAAAGTATTGACAATGTAAAATTTGTATCACCCACACTCCAGGTATCAGAATATGTTTCAATAGGCAGAGGCAAATATTTCTTTGGCTGGGGAAACATAAAAGCAATTGATTTTGACACTATGCAGGAGATAGGCTATTCCCTTACCGAGGGCAGCTTTGATAATCTTGACAAAAGAAATTCACTCCTGTTTGGAAAACAGAGCATTACAGACTTTTCAGATTCACAGGGAAAGCAGCCCAAGTTTAAATATGATGAGAATTATGAAATAATTGAATCCGAAATCGATATAATGAATGATATTTTTTCAATTGCTCCGAAAATCATAAGCAGCAGCTATGATGATTACGGCAATTCGATTTCACCGCAAACAGGAAACACAAAAAAAATAAAAGCTGCCGGTATACTCAAGGCTGATAATTCGGTTGATTATGAAACCTCATATTCTATATATATTGACCTTGAGCTTGCAAAGGAGTTGATGCGTGAGAGCCAGAAGCTCAGCAATCTGCCCTCCTCCAAATTCCAATATTCGGAGATAAATGTTTATGTTGACAATATGCAGAATGTAAAAGCAGTAAAGGAACAGCTGCAGGACAATGGATTTTATTGTTATTCGTCTGATGACGAAATCGAATATACTAAAAAGATAATGCGTATTGTTCAACTTGTTCTCGGCGGAATCGGTGCAATCTCCATGTTCGTAGCCGCTTTTGGTATCAGCAATACAATGGTTATGTCAGTTATGGAACGCACAAAGGAAATCGGCATAATGAAGGTGCTCGGCTGTGATATCAAGGATATCAAGGCAATATTTCTTTACGAGGCAGGCACAATTGGTCTGCTCGGCGGAACAATCGGAATCATTATCAGTTATATTCTGTCGATAGCCGCGAACGCGGTCGCGAGACTTGTGGCATCGTCTATGAACATAGGCGATATGGGCATAACGATATGTGTATCATCCATACCGCTGTGGCTTGCAGCTGCCGGAATACTGTTTTCCGTAATGATTGGTGTTATAGCAGGACTTTCACCTGCAAAGCGTTCAGTTAAGGTCAGTGCATTGACTGCAATCCATAATGAATAAATAAATGGCATATCGGATAACCGATATGCCATTTACATTATATAAAATTATTGTCTGATAACTCTTACTCTGATTACACCGTCAATTGCTGTGATATCATCAACAACCTTCTGTGCAAAATCACTGTCGGTATCAATTATTGAATAAGCCCACTCACCGCGGTTCTTATCCTCAAATGCTGAAATATTAATACCGTCCTTACTGATTGTATCCGTAATTGTAGCAATCATATTTGGCTGATTCTTGTGAATAACAGTAATTCTTGCAACACCTGTTCTTGCAACTGAAACAGCAGGCATATTAACAGAATTCTTGATGTTACCATTCTCAAGGAAATCAATAAGCTCAAGTGCACCCATAGATGCACAATTCTCTTCACTCTCAGGTGTAGATGCACCAAGATGAGGCATTGCAATAACACCATCAACACCAATAAGGTCTGCTGATGGGAAGTCTGTAACATAAGCAGCCATCTTACCATCCTCAAGTGCATCAACGATATCGCCTGAAACTGCCAGGTCACCACGTGCAAAATTCATAATTCTTACAGTGTCCTTCATAGTTGCAATTGTATCCGCACAAATAAGACCCTTAGTCTCAGGAGTAAGCGGAACATGGAGTGTAAGATAATCAGCAACAGGGAAAATTTCATCAAGATTATTATTAAGAGTAATTCCCGGCTTGAGTTGAGCATCAGCAGGAAGGAACGGATCATAGCCGATAACATTCATACCAAGGTCAACAGCAGCTTCAGCAACAAGTCTGCCGATAGCACCAAGACCGATAACACCAAGAGTTTTGCCCTTGATTTCCGGACCTGCAAAAGCACTCTTGCCTTTTTCAACAGCCTTGCCTACGTTGTCGCCCTCATCCTTGATTGTTTTACACCATTCAATAGCCTTTGTAATCTTACGGCTTGAAAGAAGAAGACCGCAGATAACAAGCTCTTTAACAGCGTTTGCATTTGCACCCGGGGTATTGAATACAACGATACCCTGCTGTGCACAATCTGCAACAGGAATGTTGTTTACACCTGCACCTGCTCTTGCAATTGCGAGCAATGACTCAGGCATTTCCATATCGTGCATGGATGCACTTCTTACCATAATTGCATCAGGATTGTCAATTTCGTTTGCGCAGATATACTTGTCAGCATCAAACTTTGACAAGCCTACGTCTGAAATTTTATTAAGTGTTTTAATATTAAACATAGCAATTTCTCCAGTTAATTATTTGTTGTTTTTCTCAAATTCAGCCATAAATTCAACAAGCTTTTCAACGCCCTCAATCGGCATTGCGTTATAGATAGATGCACGCATACCGCCAACTGATCTGTGACCCTTGAGGTTAACAAAACCAGCCTCTGTAGCCTCTGCGATGAATTTCTTTTCAAGCTCATCATCACCGATAATGAAAGGTACGTTCATAAGTGAACGATCCTCGGCAACAACTGTACCCTTGAACATTTCAGAGCTGTCAAGGAAATCATAAAGAACAGCAGCCTTTTTCTCATTTCTTTCTTTCATCTTCTCAAGACCGCCGATATCGTTCTTAATCCACTCAAGAACAAGCTTGCAAACATAAATAGTCCAGCAAGGAGGAGTGTTATAAAGTGAATCAGCATCTGCCTGAATCTGATAGTTCATCATAGTCGGTGTGATATCTCTTGCCTTGCCAAGTAAATCCTCACGTATGATTGCAACTACAAGACCAGCGGGTGCAACATTCTTTTGAGCGCCGAAATAAACAACACCGAATTTGCTGATATCAAGAGGCTCTGAAAGAGCACATGATGATACATCTGCAATAAGCACCTTATCACCAACAGGAGGGAGCTCCTTGTAAACTGTGCCGTAGATTGTATTGTTCATACAGATATAAACATAATCAGCATCCTCACGGAAATCCTCATCCTTTGTCTTTGGAATATAGCTGAAGGTTTTGTCAGCTGATGAAGCAACAGCAACAGCATCACCATATTTCTGAGCCTCCTGGTAAGCCTTTTTAGCCCACTGTCCTGTGATGATGTAATCAGCCTTGCCTGTGCCGTTCATAAAGTTAAGCGGAATAGCTGAAAACTGTGCAGATGCACCGCCCTGTAAAAAGAGCACCTTATAGTTGTCAGGGATATTGTAAAGCTCTCTCATAAGAGCCTCAGCGTCCTTAATGATTTTATCAAATACCTTTGAGCGGTGGCTCATCTCCATAACAGACTGACCGCTGCCCTGATAATCCATCATTTCTGCTGCAGCCTGCTCAAGCACCTTTTCAGGTAAGGTTGAAGGGCCTGCACTGAAGTTATAAACTCTTGCCATAATTATTTCTCCTATAAAAATATAATATTGCATTTTAAATAATTGCTTATTATATTATAGTATTGTTTATTTTTTTGTCAATGATTGTTTTGGAACTTTGTAGAAAATAACAATTAATTGACAACAGTTTAACAATATCGTAAACAAACACAAAAAAGATTGAGAATAACAACCTTATCCTCAATCTTTTATTATACCTATATTATAGTACTATTTTACTATACCCTTCTTAAACATAATATGAGCCGAAAGGAGTGATACAACAACACCGACAGGAATCAGCACACCTACTGCCAGATCACCTTTAAACAGAAGCATAAGACACACAGCAGCAATCGGAACAACCGAAATTTTGAAATGCTTTGCAAAATAACTCATACCGAGTGCGCCGAAAAGTGCCGGTACAACCTGACTGAAGGCAGGTGCAAAAACGGACTCCTCAGATGTAAGATAGGGCAATATAGGACTGAAAAGCAGTACACCTGCTGCAATAATTATTGTTGTAACGATTGACGAGGTTGCAGCAGCAATTGTTGATAATATTTCACCCTCATCACTGTTTGCACGCACCTTTGCCGAATCCATCGCTGACAGTGCACACGGCAGTTTAAGATTCGTAATGTTGCCGGTAATAAAGCTGATATATGTAGCACCCGAACCAAGCAGCGGAGTATATGTTATAACCTCAATGACTGCAGTAGGATAAAACAAAAGTGCAATCGGTGCTAATCCCTTGAAGACTACACCAGCAGAGGGGAACGCATTAAAATGGGCACTGATTGCAAGAGGAATCATTATAAAACCGAGCAAAGCGGTTATAACCCATATTTTGCCATAGAGGTGCGTTCTTTCATTATACTTATCCATAATTAACCCCTCCATTCAAGCCACGCAATATCTGCAGGCAATACCTGTGCAATAAGCATTACTGCACCCATTGCTATAAACATCGCAAGCGGCATAGCCATTGATTGCAGCCATTTGATTTCCTTTTTCTTTTGTATCTGCATAAACAAAAGCATTACAAGCATCGAAATTGCAAGTGCGCTAACGGACAACACCCCTGCGCCGTCACCGAGCACTGCCTTGTCACCCTGACCAACAATTGCTTTTCCGACAAAAGCACTGATAAGACCTATAAAAGCCGCCGCACTCATTGTATCTGCCCATGCAGTATTTTTATTGACCGCCTTGCCGATACCTTTTTGTATCTTTTTAAGTGCAAACGGAATAATGACAAGCGGCATAACCGAACCGAGCGTCATTACCCATGCAGCAGTTGAAAAACCAAGAGGATCTGTAATTTCTGCTGAGAGACCGCCTGTATATCCAAGTGCTTCCATCGCAGATTCAGCGGCAGGCACCTCGTATGAAATATTACCGATAACAGTAAGCCTTATCCATGGAAGAACAACACCGAGTGCACCTGAAAGCGATAAGATTGTAGCTACAATTGATATTGCCGGAGTAATGCTGAAAAGTGCCGACTGTGTCATTGTGCCGCGCATTGCCTCTTTGCTGAGTCCGATTTTTTTACCCTGCTTAACGGCACGTACAAGAAAGAAAAGCGACTGTGCAATGACGAACAGCACAACAAGACCACCGATTATGTACATAAATGTACTTTCTTTAAAATCCATCGTATCCTCCTATTCTGCGGTCATAATGCGGATATAACGTTTAAAAAATGTTACACCCTGCTTCAGCTGTGCAACGGGTATACGTTCATTTGTTGAATGTGTTGTAAGCAAAAGTGCTGTATCAACAGTAAACGGCGCAAAACGATAAATATTGCTGCACACATTTTCATAGTTATAAGCATCTGTACCACCCATTACAAGATAAGGTGCAACAATATTTTTTTCATCCATTGCAAGTGCAAGCCTGTCAAGCGTTTTAAAGGCTCTTGTATCTGTTGGTGAGACAAGGCTCGGTTCCTTACCCTTTATGAATTCTATTTCTACATCCTCGCCGCCGATACATTTTTCAATATGACGTCTTACATCCTCAATTGTCTGCCCCGGCATAATACGGAAATTCACAGTAACACTCGCCTTCTGCGGCAGAACATTTGCTGCCGGCGAGCCTGATGCCATAGTAACGGCCGTTGTTGTTCTGACAAGTGACGCTGCAGGCGGTATCATGGTCATTATTTTCAGCAATAACGGTTTTAAAAGCCATAGATTGCAGAAAACAACTCTGCCGATATAAGATGTATGCTTGCCGATATCAGTAAAAAGATTATAAACAAACGGCAATATTTCAGCCTTGAACTGATGCCTTTCAAGCTTCTGCACCTTTTTGGAAAGTATACCGATAGCCGTATGCGTTGGCGGCTGAGAGGAATGACCACCCCTTGCTTTAACAGTAATTCTGAAATCAGCATACCCCTTTTCCGCAACGCCGACACCTGTTAAATTCGCATCAAGAATACCCTTAACCTTTGCCGGGAGCATTGCTCCACCCTCATCAATAACACTGTCAAGACGAACACCGCGTTTTTCAAGCGTAAGTGCAAGCTCGTGTGCACCATTCCCGCTGCCTGCCACAATTTCTTCATTATGACCAAGGCAGAAATACACTGTACGCTTTGGCTGATAACCTTCCTCCAAAAGCGTTTCGGCACTTTCCATAAGGCAAATGAGATGATTTTTCATATCAAGAGCACCCCTGCCCCAGATAAATTCGCCATCGTTAAAGCCTTCAAATGCAGGATGTGCCCAATCCTGCTCAGTACCTGCTGTTACAGGTACAACATCCTGATGAGCCAGAAAAGCAATCGGCTCGAGCGCATCATCACTGCCCTGCCATTTAAAAAGCAGGCTTGCTTTTGATACAGCCTCAACCTCCATTGTCTGATGAATAAGGGGATATGCGTTTCTCAGAAATGTATGGAAGTTTTCAAACTCCTGCCAATCGGTTTCATGTTCATTTTCGTGTGATATGGTTTTAATCTGTATTGCTTTGCTGAGATTTTCTGCTGCTCGCATTTCGTTTACCTGCTCATCGTCAAACACCTCAGGCACAGCCCTTTTCTTTTTAAAAAATGCTGCACGCACCAATGTGATTACAATAAATGCTGCAAGTAAAACTAAAATTGCATATAATACCTTCATTGCTTTGCCCCCTTATTTAATTTTATTTATAAATTCATTATGTCATACCTGCAAGTAAATTGTCAATGTTTTAACAAAATTTAACTTGAAACATAGACATAAAAAAAATTTTCTCTGCCTATTGATTTAGCAAATGTTTTACTGTATAATATGTCAGTACAGACGGTTGTACATTTTGTACAGCCGTTTTGTACTTTTTTTGATAGTTTTTTTGATGCAGTCAAAGGGGGCTGTTTGGGCAGAAAGGTCTGTTTATCCTTCTTTGGCTAACCGCATCAGTTAGTGAGGAAAATATGTTTAAAACAGGCTTTGATAATGACAAATATCTGCAAATGCAGTCAACCAGAATTAAGGAAAGGATAAGTGAATTCGGCGGCAAGCTGTATCTTGAATTCGGCGGTAAGCTGTTTGATGATTACCACGCATCTCGTGTTCTGCCGGGCTTTCAGCCTGACAGCAAGCTGCAGATGCTGCTTCAGCTTAAGGATCAGGCAGAGATTGTTATAGTAATCAGTGCAGATGATATTGAGAAAAGTAAGGTACGCGGTGATCTTGGTATTACATATGATATCGACGTATTCAGACTTATTGATGCTTTCAGAAGCAGGGGACTTATGGTTGGAAGTGTTGTGCTTACAAAATATGTATCAACACCAAAGGTTACTGCCTTTGAGCAAAAGCTGAAAAATGCCGGGATACCATCATATCGCCACTACCTTATTGAAGGTTATCCTGCCAACATCACACAGATTGTCAGTGATGACGGATACGGCAAAAATGATTATATTGAGACCGAACGTGAGCTTGTGGTTATCACTGCTCCCGGACCGGGAAGCGGAAAAATGGCAACCTGCCTTTCTCAGCTTTATCACGAGAATAAAAGAGGTATAAAGGCCGGCTACGCTAAATTTGAGACTTTCCCTATCTGGAACATTGCACTCAATCATCCGGTCAATGTTGCTTACGAGGCAGCAACCGCCGACCTTAACGATGTTAATATGATTGACCCATGGCACCTTGAGGCTTACGGTAAAACCACTGTAAACTACAACAGAGATGTTGAAATTTTCCCTGTGCTAAAGGCAACCTTTGACAAAATATACGGCGAATGCCCATATAAATCACCAACCGATATGGGTGTTAATATGGCAGGCAACTGCATTTTTGATGATGAGGCTGTACGCGATGCATCCAAACAGGAAATTATACGCAGATACTACACTGCCATGTGTGAAAATTTAAGAACAGGAAATAAAAAGGATGAGATTTATAAGCTGGAGCTTTTGATGAACAATGCACAGCTTTCAATCAGTGACAGACCTTGTGCTGATACAGCACAAAAGCTTGCCGATGAAACCGGGGCGCCTGCTGCTGCAATCGAGCTTGAAGACGGTAAAATTATTACCGGTAAAACATCTTCTCTTCTTGGCTGTGCATCAGCTATGC
>CAMWPJ010000036.1 GCA_947176035.1 uncultured Clostridia bacterium
ATATGAAACTGTATGTGACGGCTATATTGTGTTCCCGGCAAATGTCTTTAAATCGGATTTGGATTTAATGGTGGGACTCCATTATAAAAATGATAAACTTGAATTTATTGAAATATTCAGGACAAAAGAGTATTACTATGATGCTGATTATAATGTAGAGAAATCGTATCAGGAGATATCTGAAATTCTGAATGCGTTATACAGAAATGCCGCTATAACAGATTGTCCGGAGAATGAAATAGAAAAATTTGAGCAATGGAATTTAAAATATTATGGCATCAGGCATTATATTTTAAACAGATTTGATTTAGAAGAACATTTGGTTATAGTTTTTGTTAACTAAGCTAAAAGCAGACTTATTGGTTAAGTCTGCTTTTTATCTTTTCATAAATCTCTACAATTTTGAATTTTGGTGTATATCCGTCATTTATTAATTCCATTTCTTCTTCTGTCAGATAATCACGCATTGAGGTTGAGCAGGCTGACAGGCAGACTGATGGAAATACAATACACCACCAATTGTGCCCATTCCCCTCCCCTATTTCAATTTTAATGGAATTATAAACACCTGCCGGGAGAGTGAAATCATCATATACTCTTGTGTCAAAATATTCCTTGTCAACAGTGATATTTGTTTGGTAATTATATCCATTATCCAATAGAAAGCTGTTGCAAAGGTTTTCTATATAATCAGTATTATCCTTTGCAATAGCTATATTATCTTCAATAGTTTTGCCGACAAATAAATCTTCTGTATTTTCAAGAAAATAGTTTTTCAGTGCAAGCTTTATATCTTGATCCTCGGTACTATCAGAATTTGCAAGTATATGCAGCCGCAACACCTTATTGCTTATATCTTCAGAAGTAGCAATAATAGGCTGAATGAAACTCAAAGTAAGCGTAAGTATCATAAACAGCGGTAAAAAAATCTTATATGTTTTCATAGAAAAACTGCCTTTCATTTTAGTTTAACTTTTTTGTAAACTAATGATAGGCAGTTTTTTCCATTTTTATTCAATTATATTTTCGCAAATTTTTTGCCAAGCTCAGTTATTGAGTATTTACCGTTGCTCTGCTCTGTGAGTTTTGATGAAAGATTGTCAGTAAGTTCAGCCCTTAAGCTGAATTTAACTGTTACAACATCGGCAAAATTACTATCTTCAATATTAGCTCCGATATCATTTAAAAGAATATTAAGCCTGTCATAGAAGCTGTAATCAACTGATACTGATAAAATTTTACAAGGCGCCATTGTGATTATATTGCCTGCCTCAACTGCAATTTTTGAACCATGAGAATAGGCTCTGATAAGACCGCCGGCACCAAGAAGTGTACCACCAAAATATCTTGTAACAACCACACACACATCAACAAGATTTTCTTTAAGCAAAACATCAAGTACAGGCACACCTGCAGTACCGCTCGGTTCACCGTCATCGGAGGATCGCTGAATATTATTTTCTTTCAAAACATAAGCTGATACATTATGTGCTGCATCCCAGTGCTTTGATTTAATTGAATTGATAAAAGCTGTTGCTTCTTCCTGCGTTTTAACAGGTTTTACGTAACCGATAAAGCGTGACTTTTTTTCAATGAATTCATCGTGGTTTTCTAATTCCACAGTTTTATATTCTTTCATATAATCACCCATAATAGAGAAAGGGCAACGATAAAAATCGCTGCCCACAAAATCCCTAATTAACAAGATTAGCCTTTTTTTGCATATCTCTTATTGAATCTGTCAACACGTCCGCCTGTATCAACAAGCTTCTGCTTACCAGTGAAGAATGGATGACATTTTGAGCAGATATCAACTTTTAATTCACTCTTAGTGCTTTTTGTTTCGAATGTTTCACCACAAGCACACTTAACAGTGCATGTATCATAGTTTGGATGAATTCCGTCTTTCATTTACTTTCACCTCTTTGCAAGTAATCTAATTTGCTTAGATATATTATCACAAGATATTGTAAAATGCAAGCATTTTTTTAAATTATTTCAATAAGATATGTGAAAATCATTGATTTTCGATATTTGAGCTATAATAACATATTTTTTCTAAACAAAATGAATAGAGTGCAGCCTGTTTAACAGGCTTCTTTAGTGTTTTGGCAACAGCCGATTTATAAAACTGAATTTGCTTTTTATATCTGCTGAGAAGTTCATCCGCTGTGCTTACTCTGTCAGTTTTATAATCAAGCAGAATAAGTTCACCGTTTTCTTCGAATACACAATCAGCAATACCCTGAACCAAAATCTTATCATCAAAATCAGTGTCATAGATTTCATTAGCTTTTATAAATGAAGATACCTTTATTTCCCTGTAAATTTTATCGGCATTAAATATTCTATCTGCAAAATTACTATAAAAAAATGCTGACAATTTTTTTATATCAAGAGCATCTGCCTGCTCTTTCGTGATAAAGCTAAGTGAAACAAGTCTGTCAATTTCAGAATTCAAATCCGATTTTGCGTTCTCATAAATACAATACTGCATAAAGCTATGCATTGCAGTACCGCGCTGAGCGGCTGTCAAGCCTGTTTTGTTCATAAATGCAGGTTTAGCTGAGGTTATGTACTCAAAACCTTTATCGGCATTGTCAAGTGCTGATGCGGTAAGCTTTGCAGAGAGATTTTCAAGTTCCTTTCTGCTGTAAGTAAATTTCAGCTTTTCGCTAATAGCATTAATGATTTCCTTGTCAGGCTTAGCCGGAAGAATTTCAATCTGCTTTTCATTAAGCTCAATTTCATCGGTAATCTCTATGGACAGTTCAAATTCGCTATGCTTTACTTTTATCGCCTTTTCAATATAATCTCTCAATATATCACCATTTTTATGAAAGAGAGCACACATTAAAAAGAAATCCGCATCACAATTGATTTTTCTTCCCATATAGGGGCTGATTTCGTCATTAATTATATTTGATGATAATCTTTTTAATTTGCCTTCAAGATTATCGCAGGTAATGAATGTAATAAACTGCTCCTTGGCTCTTGTTAAAGCAACATACAATACGCGCAGATTCTCGCTCATAAGCTCAATAACGTTTTTATTTTTTATCACTGAGTATGGGATGGAATTATATTGATAAAGCTGTTCCTCATTATGACATTTGATACCTATGCCATAATGTGTATTCAATAACAGTTTGTCGCTTAAATCTGCTTTGTTATACTGTCTGTTGGTGCCGGCAAAAATGCAGACAGGAAATTCAAGTCCCTTTGAATGATGAACAGACATAATTGTAACCGCATTTTGGCTGCCTGTTGCGAGAGAAGCCGATTCAATGCTTTTATCGGATGAAATTATTTTATCAATATATCGTATGAAGGCAGTAAGGCCTACATTAACCCCACTGTCGAAGCTTTGTGCAAATGAAATAAATTTTAAAATATTTTGGTATCTTTGCTCAGCATTACCCATTGCATTAATATAAGCAATAAGTCCTTTTTCCTCAACAATATATCTTATAAAACCTGCAACAGACATTGTTACGCTAATCTTTCTGAGATTGCTCAGGTCATTAGTGAAGTTCTTAACCTTATCGAAATCTGAATTATAGACACTCGAATATAAAGTCCTGCCATTTGAATTAACCTTGATATCTGCCAGCTCGTCGGCAGTGAAGCCATAGAAGGGTGACAGCATTGTTGCAAGCAAAGGTATGTCCTGCATAGGATTATCTATTGCTCTGAGCAAAGACAAAATCATTTTTATCTCGTTATTCTCAAAAAGATTTGTTGAATTGTCACATACAACAGGTATACCATACTCAGTCAAAATTTCAGAATAATTGTTGATATGACTTTTGAGACTGCGCATAAGTATTGCAAAATCACCATATTTTATTGGACGATAGCTGTCACCATCTTTGATAAGCTCTCCTGAATTCACTTTTTCAATTATGGTTTTCGCTATAAAGGTCGCCTCTTTTTTATCGGTATCCTCCCCTTTTACTCCATCAAAAATTTTTATTTGTGCACTTGGAACATTGCTTTCTTTATATTGAGCACCACAGTTAAGGTATTCCTCTTCGTTATATTCAAGCTCTCCAAGCTCTTCACTCATCAAGTTTGAAAAAATAAAGTTAACATATGAGCATATGTCTCTGCGGCTTCGAAAATTCTTATCAAGAATTATTTTTGAAGACAGTTCGTTATCATAGGAATTATACAAAGCATAGCTTTTTTTGCGTTCATTGAAAATATGCGGCATTGCAAGTCTGAATCTATAAATACTTTGTTTAATATCACCTACTGTGAATAGATTTTTACCATTGGACAGATAAGCAAACAGAAGATCCTGTGCCTCATTTGTATCCTGATATTCGTCCACAAGTATTTCATAAAATTCATTCGATAAATCATCGGCAAGATTTGTTTTGATAATATTACCGCTTTTATCAATATCAAAAAGCAGCTTTATTGCAAAATGCTCAATATCTGAAAAGGAAAATTTATTACGTTCCTTTTTTTCAAACATAAGTCTTGTGTCAACTTCTTTCACGAGCTCACACAAGGCATTCAGCTGCTTGCTTAAGGTTTTCATATCTTGGGTATATCCATGCTCATCACTAACAAAAAATGACGGTATTTCGTCTTTTAAAAGCTTTTTATAAATTTCTCTGTTAGATTTGAGCTGATTGGAAATTTCACTGTCAATTTTACTTGTAGGAGGTAAGCGAGTGAAGGCGGCTTCGCGTTCATTTACAAGAGTGTCCCATGATGTTTCAAAAGCAGTCTGAAATCTTGTAAATTCAGTTAAATCATCCTCAAAAAGAGCAATGAATTTTTCGTTAAGCTTTGGATCCTCAAAATCTACAAGTGAAATATTTTCTTTTACAAGACTGACACCTAAATGAATCAGATAGTTAATCTGCGATTTTATATAGTCGTACCAAGCAGTATCAGAAAAAGAAATATTTGGGTTATATTTTTCGATTGCCTTTTCCAGCCAGATATATGGAAAAGGCTGAGCATAAATAAATCTAAGTATTTTTTTTACAGCAGCTATAATTGGCTTGTCATTACTTGGAGTTGTAAAGGCTTCAACCAGCGAAATAAAAGCTTCATCTCCCCTATCGAAGAAATCATCAAGCACATCGCTTATAATGACATCTTCCAACAGCTGCAGCTCACTTTCATCAAATAAAGAAAAATCCTGATTTATTGACAAATCATAAAAATGCTCTTTAACAAGATTTGCACAGAACGCATCAATAGTACAAATCCTTGCATTAGGCAGTAATGACAGCTGCTTGCGATAAAACTGCTCGCTTGGATTTTTCTTTATACAAGCATTAAGAGATTTTGATATTCTGTATCTCATTTCTGCCGCTGCTGCATTTGTAAATGTAACAATAAGCAATTTATCAATATCAACAGGATTATCCTTATCTGTAATTATCTGCTTAACTCTTTCAACGAGTACCGCGGTTTTGCCGGAGCCTGCAGCAGCACTTACAAGAATATTTCTGCCTTTTGCTGTTATAGCATCATTTTGTGCTTTAGTCCACTGCGGCATTATCACCATACTCCTTTGCTAGATTTTCTTTAACCTCATTATCAGTCAGTTCTAATGTAATTCTGTTTTCTATATTTTTGACATTAGCACATACATCGGCATAGTCACAGAAATCACAAGTGTTTTTATGATTTTTATTTTTTATAGGATTTCTGCTGATTTTACCCATATGTAAATCCATCCCCATCTGAGTAATCAGCGAGTTGATTTTTTTATGAATTAGACCGAGCTCCTCAAGGTTAGCAAGCTTACCGCTTAGTTCACCGCTTTTTTTCATCTTAACAGGAATATATTTTCCTTTCAAATCATGTTCCATTGCAAGTGCAATTTCGCCATCAAAATCTGACAGTACAATTCCCTTCATTTTAAATGAATCCTGTTCATCTGATTTAATTTTCTCGCTCGCCTCTTTTTTTGAATTAAAAGGAAAGACATTTCTTGCAGCGTGCATATACAGTACTCCTGCCGGAATACCATTATAGCTTGATGACTTGTCCTCGCTGAGTGAGAAAAGATAAATAAACATTTGAAGGTTAAGACCGTACATTATATCAGAAAGATTAAAGGATTTGTTACCTGATTTATAATCAACTACACGTATGAATTTTTGATTGTCTTTTTCATATGTATCAACTCTGTCAATTGAGCCTCTAATCTGAATTGAACCGCCGTCATCAAGATTAAGTACCTCAGGCTTAACAAGACCGTCTTTATCAATGCCAAGTTCAAATGCTTTTGCTTCAAAGTCACTTTCTGCAAACTCTTGGGCAAGATGAATAACAACGCTGTAAATCAGCTTAGAAAGTCTTTTGTAGTTATATTTAAATCTGATTGTCAAATCGGTTGCACTGCCCATTTCTCTTTCAAAATATTCAGCAACGTATTTATCAACAGTTGATTTGACTTCTGTTTCCGTCATTTCAGAGAGTTTTTTGCTGCCATAATCAGCAAGTATCATCTCGAGTACATAATGTATAAGAGTTCCCCGTTGCATGGGATCCATTTCAGCTTTTTTTCTAGGCTTCGCAGACAGACCGAATTTACAGAAATAACGGAATGAGCAATTATAAAAATCCTCAACTCTAGAGGCAGAAATGTACATATTATATCCGAAAAGTGATGACGCGGTTTGAGTGTTGCTAATTGAAACAGCATCATTTTCGGCTAGTGCTTTTATTGAAGAATATTTTTCATTATTCTTAAAAAACTCTTTGAGAGATTCTGAGAATTCTGTATTGGAAAGGAAGTTTTCACTCATAAGCTCAAAGGCGTTTTTCTCTGTTTCAACCAAATCGAGCTGCTCTATATCAGAATATGAGTATTCTTTTACATCAGGAAAAATACTTTTGATTGATGCAATTATTTCTGACGGAGAAGAATCCTTACCGGTATTTCCAAGATAAGATACAAATAATATTTCGCTTGCAGCTGTACAAGCCATATAAGCAAAGTAACGCTCCTGCAGATTAAGTATTTTGCCGTATGAATAAAGTTTAAAGTCATTAGCAAGCATTATTCGTCTGTCATTTTCTGAAAGTAATCCTCCGCCTGTAACGACCTGCGGAAATTCACTTTCGTTAGCACCAAGTACAAAAACAGCTTTCGGATTGTCTGTTCTTATTCTGTCTGCCTGACCGATTTGAACAGTATCAATGCCGCTTGGCAATGTTCCCAAATCTTCAGTTGAAATGACAAGTGAAAATAGTTTTGCAAAATTCTTAAGTGTGATTTTTTCATTACCGAGTGTAATAACTATCTGATTAAGAATTTCCATAACCATATCCCAGACAGCCCCTTGCTGTGCTGCAAGTGTAATAAAATTAGCATTAGATAGGTTCACAGCATATTCTTTGATTTTTTCATCAGCCTTGAATGCTATCAGTGTATTATAAATCTGCTCACATATTATTTGAGCATCTGCATTTTTTACGGATTTTTTAAAATGAATAAGCGGCGCAATGATACGCTTTCTGGTGTTATTTATACTGTCAAGCAGTTTCTGGTCGCTGTCGCTTATCTCACTTACAAATCCTTTGGTTGAATTTTCAAATTCCTTTGTCCACTTTAAGCCATTGATATTCCATAAATAAATATAGTTTTCAAGTGCGTTAATATCTTCGTCTGAAATATCAGTAAGACCGGTTTTTACAAGACTTAAAATATCATCGCTTTTAAAGGAATAGTTGATACATCTTAAAAGATATTCAATGAAAACAACAAGCGGCTGACATTTGATTGGCTGACGCTCGTCATTAAAGAAAGGAATTTCGTATTTTTTAAAAGCAGAACTAAGCTCATCTCTGTATTTGTTTAAATCTCTTGTTATTACTGTGATATCACTGGCTATGAAGCCTTTTCTTAGAAGCTGCCTTATTTGACGCGCAGCCTCTTGACATTCATCTGCAATGCTTTTTGAAGAATAAATTTTAATATTGTCCTTATATTTAAATTTATCGATAACATTTTCGCTGAAGAAATTCTTTTCAAGCATCAGTATAGCGTTATTTTTCGCTCGGTAGTTTTTATTAAGAACAACATTGCAGCTTTCAATTCCTGCTTTGCAGGCAATTTTTTTGAGTATTTTTGCAGAATCGTTAACATAAGTAAAAAGATTGAATCTGTCGTTGTCCTCAAACGAGTCGGTGCATAGTGTAATTGTAACACAGTCAGCTTCCTTTATTACAAGCTCCAGCAGTTTATATTCCTGTACAACAAAACCGTTGAATCCATCAATAAACACGTTTTTTCCTGCAAAATAATTTTTGTCTTTGATTTTTTCATAAAGTCTTGACAGTTCGTCAGCTGTATCTAAAAATCTGTTTTCAATAATGGATTCATATGAGCTTATAATAACCGAAATATCGCTGAGCTTATTTAATAGGGTTATATTATCAATTCCCTTTGCAAGCTCAGATATTTGTGATGAACTGAGATTACAGGATTTCATTTCATCATAAATCTTCATCATAGATTCAACGAAAGTTGTCGAATCAAGTTTTTTGCTGAAAAGACACAGCTTATCCTTGGCATTTTCAATAGCCTGAAGCATTAAAACTGCCTTGCTGCCTTTTGTAAGTACAGGAGTTCCTTCTACGCCGAATTCTTTTTTTACTGTATCCGAAATACGCGAAAAGGAGGAATTTTCGATTGCTGATACTCCGGCTTCACCAAGCTCCTCTAATAAACGTCTTTCGCTTATGAAGGAATATTGTTCAGGTGTAAGCAGAAAAATATCCTTTTTACCCTGTTTTACAAGCTCTTTAATGCTGTTAAATACATATTCAGTTTTGCCATAGCCAGAACGGCCAAAAACCATTTTTAGCATATAACACCTTATCTTCTGTAATAATCCTCGGGTTTAATAAGTCCTTCGCTGATTAGATTGTTAAATACATCAATAAAAAACTCATACATAGGTCTAGCGATATCAAATGCAAGCTTAAGTTCATCTATTAAAGAAGGCGTATCAATTCTTGAAAGATCCTTACTATAGTATACAAACGACATATTCTTTGCTTTGAGATACGGCTTAAGCTCTTCCGGTGCATCGGGATAAAGCTCTTTTTTATATTCATCTCTGCATTCGTAGACAAAGCCTGCATCCTCACAGGCCTTAACAGCATCAAGCCATCTGTCAGGATGCTTTAAAATCATTTTGTGTACCTCTTTAAAAAGTGATGGTCTGTAAAGCCAGAATACAAGACCATATCCAAAAGAATCGGGAAAAAATTCAAAAAAGTAAAACGGTGCACCGGGAAATTCATTTTTATGACGTCTGAAAAACATCCACATATTTTCCCTGTATTTAATTTTATTACGATTACCTCTTGTGTCACGGTAAATTCTGCAAACACATTTAACCGGATCGAGCAGCATCATATCATCAATATCAAGCATTAAATCACTCAAATCAAGAGCAATTTGGCGCATAGGAATGGTTATACCCTGCTTAAGTTCTTCTTTATGCTCTTCATAAAAAGCCTTTGAATCGTGAAATCTGTTTTCACATAAAAGCTGTATACTTTCTGCCTTTATGCCCTGAAAATTATAATTACTCATTTTAATAATCCTTTATCCTCCATCTGCTGTGCTGCAAGTAAAGCACAAATTTTTGCACTGTGAAAATTCAGTCCACCCTGAATCCAAGCGTAGTATGGTTCTCTTATAGGAGCATCTGCAGAAAGCTCGATTGATGAGCCGAGTGTAAATGCACCTGCAGCCATAACCACCTTGCTGTCATAGCCCGGCATATCCCATGGTTCAGGAAGAACATAACTATCAATAGGGCTGCCGCTTTGGATACCCTGACAAAAGGCAACAAGACTTTCGGGATTTTCAAGACCGAGAGATTGTACAATATCGTGTCTTGTTTCGTTAAACTTAGGTGTGACAGAATACCCAAAGCCTTCAAATAATGCTGAGATATAAACAGCACTTTTAAGTGCTTCGCCTACTGTATGCGGTGCATAGAAAAGTCCCATATAAAGCTCGCGGTTGTGACCAAGTGTTGCACCAACCTCCTTACCTAAGCCCGGAGTTGTGAGCCTGTAGGCACATTTTTCAACTAAATCAGTTCGACCGGCAATATATCCGCCTGTTGTTGCAATACCGCCGCCTGCATTTTTTATAAGTGAACCTGCTATCAAATCCGCACCAACCTCTGTCGGTTCGCGCTTTTCAACAAATTCACCATAGCAGTTATCAACCATAACTATTACGTCAGAGTTTTTTGATTTGACAATTTTACAAACCTTTTCGATTTCGTCAACTGAGAGGCTTGGTCTGAGCTCATAACCTCTGCTGCGTTGAATGTAAACCATTGTAACACTGTCATCGACAGCATTTTCGATTGCTGTATAGTCCAGTCGTTCATTTTTCAGAGCAACCTCATCATAGCCTATGCCATAGTCTTTAAGAGAGCCCATACCTTCACCGCTGATACCGATTACATTATGTATGGTGTCATATGGTGTTCCTGTTACGCAAAGCATTTTATCACCCGGTCTTAAAACCCCGAAGAGTGCCGTTGCAAGCGTATGCGTTCCACAGGTAAAATTATGACGCACGAGTGCATCTTCAGCACCAAATACGCTTGCCCATACCTTGTCAAGCGTTTCTCTGCCTCTATCGCCGTATCCATAGCCAGTGCTTGTACAGAAATGGCTTTCAGAAATATTATGTTCTATAAAAGCCTTTTGCACCTTAAGTTGATTATATTCAGTTATATCATCAATAACAGCAAATGGCTTTTGGCAAAGCTCCAATGCCTTTATTGATGCATTTTCAATTTTTTCACTAATTCTAAAAAAAGGAATCATTTATACATCCTCCATCTTCCTGTATTATTGAATCCAAGCTTTATGTAAAATTGTTCGTTTAGATTCATTTCTCTCATCAGATAGACTGTACCCTTTATATCACCAAGCATTTCGGATACAAGCGAAGAAGCATATCCCATATGCCTAAATTCAGGTGAAGTCTGAACAGCTGTCAGGATTGCATTGTTGTTATAAATTGAAGAGAAAATACCACTTGAAATAATTTCATCATTAACATTAAGTGTATATGCACTCGCACAGCCATGACGAATTCTATGGCTGATATCTACATACCACGATTCAAAGTCAGCTGTCCCATAATCAACAAAATTGAAAAGCTCCATGAGCTTGGGGAATCGATCAATTTCAGTATATTGAGATGAAATTTCCATCTTTCTTGAAGATGACATAACGATGCCTTCCTCAAAGATGTCTGTAAATTTAAAGGAGTCGTCAGATAAAACTGTGCTGTAGCCGATTACATTAAAAAACTCTTTAAGCTCATCGCAATCTGCTTTATCACCAAGACATAATGTCCAATCATTATCCAGTTTGGACATTATTGCGGTAATATGGTTTCTTTCATCAACTTGTCTGTAGAAACAGACAAAATCATAATTACAGCCATAGGCTTTAATTAGTGACATGATTCGTATATAGTAGATATCGTTTTTAATGAAATTATCAAATTGTTCTATATTACTAATTTTTTCAATCATAAAGTTTAGGTAATAATTTATTCAGCAATTTTCTTGTTTCTTTTATATCAGATTTTTTTACTACACTTGCATCGGAGTGAATATATCTGCAGGGCAGTGATACTGCAAGCACCTTGCTGCCCTTACCGCTGCTCTGGATTGCTCCTGCATCATTTCCGCCCGCTATAGCAGTTTTAGTCTGAACAGGAATATTATTTTCTTTTGCAGTATTCATCGCCAAATTGTAGAGTTCTTTATCATAAATTGTTCTTCCATCCATAAATGAGACTACAGGACCATCACCGAGAACACAAACTCTGTCACCGCCTGCAACACCGCAAAGGTCAGCGGCAGTTGTTGCTTCTAAAATTACGGAAACATCGCTCTGCACCTGATACGATGTACACATTGCACCGCGCAGACCTACCTCCTCCTGTACATTAAAGCAGAAATAGGTATCATATTCTAAATCTGATTTAATGAGCTCTATTAGAAGCATACATCCGATTCTGTCGTCAAGCGCCTTTGATTTTATAAATCCGTCTCCAAATTCATAAAAATCAGGGCTGAAATAAGCATAATCTCCCGGATGTACATATTTCAGTGCATCATCCTTGTCTTTTGCTCCGATATCAATTCTCATAGATTTTACAGTCGGTGAATTTTTCAGTTCATCAGCAGAAAGAAGATGAATCGGCTTAAGACCGATAACTCCTTTAATATTGTTAATGATTACAGTTCTGTCGGCAATTACCTTTGAATCGATACCGCCGACTGTTGAGAAGGAAAGATAACCGCTATCATCAATATTTGTAATAATAAAACCGACCTCATCCATATGTGCACATAACATTACTTTTTTAGAAGGTGTTTTATTACCCTTTTTAAACGCAATTATTGAGCCAAGATTATCAACACTGTATTTACAGTAATCCTTAATTTTATTGATAATATAATCTCTTACAGCACCTTCATCGCCTGATGTACTGTTTAAATTACACAGTTCTTTAAGCATTAATTTCACTGATCCTTTCCTTGATATAAGCACAAATCAGCTTGCTCACATTTTCAATATCATTAATATCAATAACCTCAACCCTCTGGTGCATATATCTCTCCGGGATTGAAATGAGTGCAGTTTTGATTCCGCTTTCACTTACGGCAATTACGTCGGCATTTGTTCCTGTTCTTCCGGTCATGATTTCATACTGATAAGGTATATTCTCTTTTTCAGCAACTTCAACAAGTCTTTTTGACATATTCTTATCAATTGTCGGAGAAAAACCAATCATCGGTCCCTTAGACATCTCACCACAGTCTGATTCATCACAGCCGGGAGATATTGCAAAAGAAACATCAACAGATATAGCTTCATTTGCATCTTTGGCAAATGCACCTGTTTTGGCACCTCTCAAGCCAACCTCTTCCTGTGATGAGAACATAACAGTAATTTTACAGGGCAGCCTTTTTAATTCATCAAGGCAAATTAAAATTGCTGCTACGCCTGATCTGTCATCAAGGCAGGAGGCGGAAATACAATTGTTCAGAAGTTCCGTAAAATTACGTTTAAATGTAATTCTGTCGCCAAGAGAAACGAGCTGTTCAAGCTGTTCTTTGCTATAGCCTGTATCAATTGCAAGGTCAGTAAGCTTAGGTGCTTTTTTTTCATCATCAGCACTCTGCAAATGAGGAGGAAGTGCAGAAATTATGCCTTTAACCTCTTCCCTGCCCCATACAGAAACCTCAAGTGCTGGGAGCGGTCTTGTGTCAATATTGCAGCATTTGCCAAACCTTATAAAACCATCATCTGTGATATCCGTAACAATCAAACCGATTTCATCAAGATGAGCATCCAAAAGAAAATGGTATCCCTCACCAAAGGTGCAAAAAACATTGTTCATTACATCAACGCTTACATTACCGTATGGTGCAAGCTTTTCATTAAGCAGACTGACTATATTTTCTTCACAGCCGGAAACACCGACAGTCTGTGTCAATTCTTTTAATAATTCAAGTGTGTTATTCATTATTCACCAAATCCGTTTACAAGTTCTTTAAATTTTCTTCCTCTATATTCAAAGGTTTTAAACTGATCGAAAGCAGGGCAAGCGGGACAAAGTGACACAATATCACCGCTCTTTGCATTTTCTTTAGCTATGTTCAAAGCATTTTCAAGGTTATCTGTTTTTATTATTTGAATACCGGATTCATTATAGCCATCAAAGCTAATAATGGTGTCATATATTTTATCGGCAGTTGCTCCATTTAGTACAAGCAGTTTGACATATTTAAGAATGTCCAAAACCATTTCGCTCATATCATTGCCTTTGTCAGATCCACCCATTATTACGATAATTTTTTTGCCGAACGCTCTCAGTCCGCTTATTACTCTTGATGGGGATGTTGCGATAGAATCGTTATAGTATCTTACACCCTTAAATTCACGCACAAACTCTATTCTGTGCTCTACACCACCAAAGGTTTTGGCTACCTTGAGCATATTTTCAACAGCAACAAGTCCCCATACAGCACTTATTGCTGTGCAGTAATTCTCAATATTATGATTGCCGGGGATTATGATATCATCCTTAGTCATAACAAAAGTCTCTTTATTGTTATCATAATAAACGATATCACCGTTTTCTTTCATATAAGCGCCTCTATCCACAGGATGCTTTATTGAAAATTGTGACAGCTGACCGTGTACATCATATCTCATATCATGATAAACTCTGTTGCCGATTGAATAATCACAATCAGCATTGAGAATTGTTTTGCAATCAGAATTCTGATAAATTAAGATATTTCGTTTAGCGTCAACATATTCATCAAGGTTGATATGATGATCCTGATGTGTACATTCTATATTTGTTACAACTGCAATGTCAGGACTGTTTACAAGATTACCCATTGTGAGCAGCTGAAATGAGGATAACTCAACAACTGCAATATCATTTTCTGTTATTGTTTCAAGCTCTGGCATAAGTGCCTTGCCGATATTACCGCCAAGATAAACGTTATATCCCTGTGCAATAAGCATTTTAGATATGAGCGTTGTAGTGGTGGTTTTACCATTTGAGCCGGTGACTGCAATTATCTTTGAAGGGCAAAGGTTGAAGAAAACCTCCATTTCAGTAGTAACCTTCTGTCCTCTTTCAATACATTCGCCAATCCAGGGATTCTGGAACGGCAGTATACCGTGCGAACGGAATATAAGATCCATTTCAGGAAGAATGTTTAAGTAGTTTTCACCGAGCGAAAAGGTAACACCGAGAGCTTCAAGCCTATCGCAAATATCAGCACCAATATATTCTCTATCTCTTTTGTCACAGGCATAAACCTGTATGCCAAGTTTTGCTAAAAACTCAGCACAAGGTATATTTGCAACACCCATTCCCACAAAAGCAACCTTTTTATTCTTTAAGCTGTCAAAATATTTTTTTGCTTTATTGTTCATAATATCTCCTTTGGATTAATTGTAAACTAATGAGCTGTGAAATTGCCGTTTTTAAAATCTTTGATATTAAATGATTTCATTTTTTCCTCAAGCTCATTTTGAAATGGTAATCTTTCCTTGCCTATGTATTGTTCTTTAATAGGTAAATCACAGTTCATAACATAATTCGCAATCAATTGCTGGCATTTTGTTTTTTCATTACCAAGAAAATAAACTCGTCGGCTTGAAAGCTCGCATATTGCGAGTGCTATGTTTATTTTTTCCTTTTTACCAAGCCTTGTAATCATTTTGCTTAGTGCTATTGCATCGTCGTCGGCCTTATCTGTTACAAAACAAATTACAGCATCAGCTTTTCTCTTTAGACTTTTTACAGTAATATCAAATACAACTGCATCAATATATGCAAGGATATCATTTCTGTCGACACTTTCGATTGATGTACAGTAAAAGAATTCTTTGCTTTTATTTGCCTTAAAATCAAAGTCAAACTCATTTATTTCAATATTGCTGTTCATTGCATATCCACAGCTTTTCAAATCATTGAATATAGCGTCAACATAGTTTTTTAAATCCTTTTCTACACGTGAGGTGAGATAATAACCTGTGTCGGAGAGTTCATTTTCAACCGATTTTAAAAATGAGTCTGATTTGCCGTATTTTGAGGAATACAAAAATAATGTCACAATAACAGCTATGGCTAAAATATCACAGACATAGCTGCATACAGATGCTGCCAGTTCACTGGCATTTTCAATATATGGTTTTGCACCAATGAAAATAAATATAAAAACTGCACTGAAAATTACCAGTGTTTTTAAAATAGTAAATAATTTTTTTTGCTTTTTTCTGAATTCTCTCATTTTGTCATACCCATAAATATTTCTTCATCAATGATTTCAATACCAAGTGTATTGGCTTTATCAAGTTTTGAGCCAGCTTCCTCACCTGCAAGGACATATGTTGTTTTTTTTGATACCGAGGATGACGTTTTTCCTCCAAAGCCCTCAATAATTTTAGATGCCTCGTTCCTCTTAAGTGTAGGCAAGGTTCCTGTAAGCACAAAGGTCATACCTGCAAATCGATTGTCTTTAATTTCGGTTGTTGAAGTCATATTTATTCCACTTTCCTTAAGCTTTTCAATCAGAAGTTTTGCTGAATTGGTTGAAAAATAGTTAACAACACTTTCTGCCATTATAAGTCCGAAACCTTCAATTTCAAGAATATCATCAACCGATGCCGACATAATTGCATCCATATTCCTGAAATGATCTGACAAAAGCTTTCCTGCCTTAGCTCCGATATGACGGATGCCAAGTGCAAAAATCAGCCTGGCCAAATCATTTGCTTTTGACTTTTCAACTGATTTCTTAATGTTGTTTGCACTTGTTTCCTTAAAGCCATCTAGTGTCGCAATTTTATCATAGTCAAGATTGTAAATATCAAAGGTATTTTTTATAAGTCCTTCATTAACAAAGGTTTCGATAATAGCAGGACCGAGACCCTCAATATCCATCGCGTCACGTGAGCAGAAATGGATAAGATTTCTTAAAAGCTGTGCCGGACATTCCGGATTAATACATCTTATTGCCGCCTCGTCATTCTCACGGATGACAGGCTGATTGCATGATGGGCAATGTGTTGGGAAGGTATAAGTTCTATCACTGTTATGTTCATTAACGCATAATACTTCGGGAATGATATCGCCGGCCTTTCTGACAGTTACTATATCACCGATTGCAATACCTTTTTCGTTAATAAAATCCTGATTGTGAAGTGTTGCACGGCTTACAGTTGTTCCTGCAAGATGTACACTTTCTAAAATCGCAGTCGGAGTTAATACACCGGTTCTGCCAACAGCAATTTCAATATCAATCAGCTTAGTCTGCTTTTCTTCAGGTGGATACTTGAATGCAACTGCCCATTTAGGGAACTTTGACGTGGAACCAAGCACATCACGGCTTGAGAATTCATCAACCTTTATAACCGCGCCATCTATATCAAATTCAAGATTTCCTCGCTCTTCACCAATTCTGTCAATCTCGACAAGTGCATCTTCAATATTATCAACTCTTTTGTAAAATGGTACAGTATTAAATCCAAGCTCCTTCAGATAATCAAGTGACTGTTTATGAGAACTCAGCTCTTCACCCTCTATCTGCTGAATATTGAAAATAAAAATATCTAGTCCCCTACCTGCAGTAACTTTACTGTCCTTCTGTCTCAAAGAGCCTGCAGCTGCATTGCGAGGGTTTTTGAACGGCTTTTCATCATTCAAAAGCTGATGATCAACTACTCTTTCAAAGCTTCTTTTAGGCATGTACACCTCACCGCGCACTTCAATAAAAGGAATGGGTTTATTGAGTTTTAGAGGGACATTGTGGATTACTCTGAGGTTACCGCTTACATCCTCTCCTACATCACCATCACCACGTGTTGAGCCACGCACAAATACACCATCACGATATTCAAGACTTACTGAAAGTCCGTCAATTTTTGGTTCAACAACATAATGTTTATCTCTAACCGAATCTGACACTTTCTTGTCAAAATCGTTCACTTCTTCCTTGCTGAAAGCATCCTGAAGGCTTTCCATACGTACAGTATGAATAACATTTTCGAAGGTGTTATCAGCCTTACCGCCAACCTTTTTTGTTGGTGAATCAACCGCATCGTATTCCGGATATTGCTCCTCTAATTCCTTTAGTTCACGCATCATCATATCATACTCATAGTCTTCTATTTCAGGTGCATCATCGTTATAGTAACGATTAGAATGATAATGTAAACTTTCTCTAAGCCTAATGATTTTTTCTTCTATTTTATTCATACTATCACCAATAATAAATATTCATTTTAGTTTACCAC
>CAMWPJ010000037.1 GCA_947176035.1 uncultured Clostridia bacterium
GGAATTCCTCGGGGTGCTCCTCGGGATGAACAAGCTTTGTTTTTGCGGCATATGCTTTCTTAATTTCTCTGACATTTTTAGTTGGTGAAATGCCTAGCTCACTCCAGATACTCATACTATCAGTCCTTTAAAGGAATTAATAATCTCATCAAGCTGACCGCTTTTATATGCCATATACAAACAGAATGCTCCGCCAATTACGCCAACAGTGGCGCTGACAGCTATTAATATGTTATATTTCCTGTCTCTTTTTTCCTTATCCTTTAATTTTTCATATGCATCATATTGAGGAAATACCATGTTTGATATTTTTTCATAAATTAAACTATAGTTATCGTTCGATAAAAGATGGTCTATGCAAAAAGCTTTATAAACCGCATAACCAAGACTATCCGAAATAAAATGTGATTTCAAAAAATCATAAAGTGAATCCGAAAATTCAGGAAAATCTTTAATCTGCTGAACATTACAGCTATTGAAAAGTTCCAGATAATCTTCCCTGCTGACAAAGCTTTTACTGTCATATAACACCTCAAGCTGTTTTATTGTTTCATTCGTTACATCAAATGCTTTTGCCTTAATTTGATTTTCATAATCACGGATTACCTTGTCAAAATCATACTCTGATTCGAAATTTTCTTTTACAATATCATCTGATTGCTTTATATCATATTGCCTTATGGATTTATTATTGTCAGAAGCATCCATCTCAGCAAATTCCAAAGCCAAACGATATGCCTCGTGGAGCTTTTGGAATTCCTCGGGGTGCTCCTCGGGATGAACAAGCTTTGTTTTTGCGGCATATGCCTTTTTAATTTCTCTGACATTTTTAGTTGGTGAAATGCCTAGCTCAGCCCAAATATTCAAGGATTAGTCCTCCTCATCATAATCTTCGTCATAATCATCATTATAATCATAAAAGCTGCTATCGGCAAAAGGATTAAATCCGCCTGCCTCAATCAAATCAAGAAACGCATTAAAACTCCTTGCAGCCTTTTTTATATCCATTTGCTTTTGTGAGGAAAGAACACTGTTGAACATCTGCAGTCTTTCTTTCAGCACCTCTCTGAGATTGACCGGACATTCTTCATAAAGACTCTCGGCTCTTGCAATCAGCAGCTTATTTTCATCAAGATCACGCGGATGAATTTTTATTTTTTCCAGCTGTGAAAGCTTCGCTTTAAGCTCTTTTTCAGTAAGCCTGTTATTATTTACAATTGTTTTGCTGATCGTTTTACCTGTTTCATGGCTTGTTACATCAACCTGCAAAATTCAATTAATATCGTATGTAAATCTGACATCCACTCCCCTTTCGCCTTTGGGAGCAGGAGTTACCTTCATCTCTACCTTTCCGAGATAAAGATTATGCTTAAAATACATTTTTTCACCCTGTGCAATACGTATTTCCATTGCACGCTGATTGTCACAGGCTGTATAAAACGGTTTAACAATACTTGCAGGGAGAGTTGTATTTCTCTCAATGATAGGTGAAAAATACGGTGCATCAAGATTATCTCTGTTGATTATATCAATACCGAGTGAGAAAGGACAGATATCCGTAAGCACCATATCCTTAACCTCTTCATTGCGTTCCTTAATACCTGCCGCTATACCAACACCGATTGCGACAGCCGTATCGGGTGAAATGGTGACAGATATTTCACGATGAAAAAGATTTTCAAGATATTTCTGCACGAGCAGCATATGTGATGAACCGCCTATCAGAATAATATCCGGCAGATCGCCGGACATAACTCGGGCATCCTGCATGGCTTTCACAATCGGAACTTCTATTTTTTCAAAAATAGATGCAGTGATATCAAGCAGCTTTTGATTATCAAGAGCAAGGGTGTAAACCTCATTATTGAAATTGAGTACCATTGCAGCATCCCTCTGTGTTGAAAGTGCAATTTTGCAAAGCTCTGCCTGTTTTATAATAATGGCTTTAATTTCATCAGGCAATGTGCCGTAATTAAGATTATTCGCTTTGCAAAAATACTCGGCAATCGTCTGATTAAAATTGTCACCGCCAAGATGATTATCACCTGCAACTGCAACAATTTCGATTACAGATTCAAAAATATCAACAATTGAAATATCTAGTGTTCCGCCGCCGAAATCGAAAATAAGGAACATATCCTCATTATCCGTATTCTGTTTATATGCAAGTGCGGCAGCACTCGGCTCGTTAATGATACGTTCAACCTTTAAGCCTGCAAGTTCACCTGCCAGTTTTGTAGCACTTCTGCCGTTGTCATCAAAATACGCCGGCACGCTGATTACCGCCTCTTCAACAGGCTCACCAAGATAGAGCTCAGCATCCTCTTTGAGCTGACGCAGAATGAAAGAGGAAAGTTCAGGCGGAGTAAAGCTTTTATTGCCTAGCATAATTTCCTTATTCGTACCCATAAAGCATTTAAATGAAGCAGCCGTCAGATCCGGATGTGATATAAGACGCTGTTTTGCAATTTTGCCTATAATAATACTTCCGTCATCATCAAAACCAACAACGGAGGGAGTTAAAAATTCGCCGAAGGAATTTGGTATAAGCTCACATCTGCCGTTTTTCCATACAGATGCAAGGCTGTTTGTTGTTCCTAAATCTATACCGATAATAGCCATTCTTTCACCTTTTAAATTAATATAACAATTATAATTTTCGTTAAAAAGTAAGTACTGTAATAAATATTAATTACATCTTTTCGCTAATATATCTAATCAGCACATCTTTATCATTAGGCAATTCATTGTCAATAACCTTATCAAGAAGAATATTGAGGACAGTACCGACTTGTTTGCCCTTAAAACCAACGGACATTATGTCATTCCCATTTACTGCCAAATCCTTAACAGCAAACGGCTCACCCTCTTCTATAATTTCATCAAGGGTGCTTTGCGTTACATCAAGATTTTTCAGCTCTTCTGCTGTCATTTGGGGATTTTGTGCCAGCTTATCGGCACGTTTAACCTCGATTAAATCACGCAGTCTGTCCTCACCGGCTTTTGTCAGCCATTTTTTAATCTTCTTTTTATCAGTACCAATGTGCATATCGTGAATTGGGACAAGATACATTACTCTGTCATATATTTCGTTAGACACTTTGAGACGTTTAAGTGCATTCTCCGTATATTCTGCACTGATTTTCTGATGACCCTTAAAATGGTCTGCACCATTTTCATCTGTAGTTTTGGCAAATGCCTTGCCGACATCATGAAACAGCATTGTAAGGCGCAATGACAAATCCTTTGGCGACTGTTCAACCGCTTTACAGGTATGCTGCCAGACATCATAGATGTGCCATTTGGTATTCTGAGCAACATTAAATATAGGCTCAAGTTCAGGAATAACGACTGCAATTATATCTCTGTAATCAACAAGAATATCAAACACGCTATCACCCATTAAAAGCTTAGAAAGCTCGGTGAATATGCGCTCTGCGGATACATTTTTCAAAAGTTCTTTATTATCAAAAATTGCCTTTTTCGTGTTAGGCTCAATATCAAAGGAAAGCACAGATGCAAAGCGAATTGCTCGCATAATCCTGAGTGCATCCTCTTTAAAACGTTTATCAGCATCACCGACTGCACGTATTATTTTATTATTTATATCAGTTCTTCCGCCAAAAAGGTCAACAAAGCCTGCATTTTCGCTATAGGCAATTGCATTTATGGTAAAATCCCTGCGTGACAAATCCTCTTTAATATCTGTCACAAATTCAACATTTTCCGGATGACGACTATCTTTATAATCACCATCTGTTCTGTAGGTTGTAACCTCAAAGGTATCACCATCAACAAGTGCCGTAACAGTACCGTGCTTAAGTCCTGTTTCAACAAATCTGATACCATTGTCAGCAAGCACCTTTTCTGTCTGTATTGGGGTGGCAGAGGTTGTTATGTCGATATCATCACAAGGTCTTTGCATAAGATAATCACGGACACATCCGCCGACAGCAAAAGCCTCGTATCCTGCATTTTCAAGAAATGTAATTATTTTTTTTGCACCAATTGATATTTGCATAAGCTCACCTGCCTAAATTTGTTATGTGTATTTTACCATAAAGAGAATAATAATACAAATATGAAAATGTTTTTTAATTATTTAATTGCAGCTTTAATAGGCGGCTTCGGCTACTGTCTTATAGAAATAATATACAGAGGCAGAACACATTACTCTATGTTTTTTGCAGGTGCTATTGTACTGAGTACATTTTATTACATCAGCACAAATTATCAGCTGTCAATATGGGCCAAATGCCTTATAGGCATGCTGATTATAACAGCAGTTGAACTTGTATTCGGTATTGCTTTCAATATTATTTTAAAGGAACATGTATGGGATTACTCCAATGTGCCGCTCAACTTTTTAGGGCAGATATGTTTGCCGTTTTCATTGATATGGTTTGTATTGTCGGGTATTGCATTTAAGGTATTGGAAAAAATATAAAATCAGTTAGGAACAAAAGCTCCTAACTGATTTTATATTTATCGAGGTACATTTCAAAGGTTTTCATAAAGCTGCGGTTTGATTTACTCTTTGCACCCTTAAGATACGAATGCGTCTGATAGCTGCGGTTTGACAGCTCAATAATACAAACTGCAAGATTTGAGCAATGGTCGGCTATTCTTTCAAATGAATTTACAATATCAAAAAACAACATACCATTTTCGATACTGCATTCACCATTTTCCATTCTGTGTGAATGCTTTTCTCTTAGCTCTATTTTGAGATTATTTATAACCTGCTCAAGCGGCTCAATTGTTGACGCAAGCCTTATATCATCATCAATGAATGCGGTAACTGCTTTTTCTATAATTTCAGTTACAGCCTTACTCATGACAGTCAGCTCTTTATTTGCTGAATCTGAAAAGTGTATACCACCCTTGTGCATCTGCCTTTTAGTTTTAAGAATATTGACACCATAATCGCCTATTCTCTCAAAATTACCGATAGCATGTGTAAGCTTAGATATATTAACAGAATCTGTCATGCTTAAATTCATTGAACTGATTCTGACAAGATAGGTCTCCAGCTCATCTTCAAAAGCATCAAGGCTTTTTTCATTTTTACTTATTTTTTCATCCTTGGTATGTGAATATGATTTTATAAAATCGATACACAGCAATGTGTTATCTCTTGCAAGCTGTGCCATAGCATCACACTGCTCCTTAACCTTTTCAATTGCATAGGCAGGAGACATTAGAAATCTTTCCTCAACAAGCGTGTTTTCTTTCACTACATCATCATTACGAACAACAAATCGAGCAAGTTTTTCAATTTGATTGCCAAACGGAAAAAGTACTGCAGTTGCAACAACATTAAAAATTGTATGAATCACTGCTATATCTGCTGCATTTACAGCATTTTCAAAAAACGGCAGCTTGAACACAGCATTACCTCCGTAAAACAGCAGCATTGCAACACCAGCACCTAAAGTATTAAACGCAAGATGAACGACAGCTGTTCTTTTTGCATTTTTGCTTGCACCTACTGATGATATAAGAGCAGTGATACATGTGCCGATATTCTGACCGAGTATAATCGGAAAAGCAGATGATACTGTAATAGAGCCTGTAATTGTTAAGGCCTGCAAAATACCGACAGAGGCAGATGAGGACTGTATGACAGCCGTAAGCAACGCACCTGCTATAATACCTAAAACCGGATTTGAAAATTTAGTAAGCAGACTTGTAAATTCCGGAACATCACGCAACGGTGCTACTGCACTGCTCATCTGCTCCATACCAAACATTAAAACTGCAAAGCCTAGCAGAATTGAGCCTATATTCTTTTTCTTATCTGTCTTACCGAACATATTAAACGCAATACCAATCATCGCCATAATTGGTGTAAAAGAAGCAGGCTTTAACATACTTATAAAAATATTTGAACTTTCAATACCGGTCAGCGATAATATCCAGCTTGTAATTGTTGTGCCGATATTAGCACCCATTATTATGCCTACTACCTGACTGAGTGTCATGATTTTTGAATTAACAAATCCGACGGCCATAACAGTTACAGCTGATGAAGACTGAATCACGGCTGTGACACCCGCACCCAAAAGCAAACCTTTAATTCTGCTGTCAGTCATTTTTTCAAGAATGGATTCAAACTTTCCTCCGCCGAGCTTTTCAAGTGAATTTCCCATATAGCTCATACCAAACAGGAACATAGCAACTCCGCCGATTAAATGCAATAAATTAAATATAGTCATTTTTATCACCTCAGCTGAATATTAACCGATTACAATTAAATCTGCATTTAGTGTGTGTAAAAAACCAGTTAAATATTTACAGCTGTTTGTAAAGGAAAATTAACATTTAATTGCATGTAATAAAAAGTGTAAAAATGATTATAATAATTACTGCACAAATATCAGACTTTTGGAGGCAGAGAAATGAAATACGTATGCGAGGTTTGCGGCTGGGAATATGATGAGGAAAAAGGATACCCTGACGGTGGAATTGCTCCCGGTACAAAATGGGAAAATGTTCCCGATGATTTTGAATGCCCGCTTTGCTTTGTAGGCAAGGATCAATTCGTAAAGGCAGAGTAAATTAAAACTTCAAATATCACTAAAAATGACGGCAGTTATAAAACTGCCGTCATTTTTAAATCATTTAAAAACTATTTTTACAGGATTCTTTTTGTTATACTTTTCAAGCTCTGCACTAAGCTGTTTAAGCTCATCCTCATTAAGCGGAAGCTGCTCCTCCGGATAATCCCAATGCTCAAAAGGATTTGACCTTGTGCACAGCATATGACCGTCACTAAGCACCCAGGGAAAGGCTAAAATCTTACGCTTATTCTTTACATAATAAAGAACACCCGATCTGCCTTTTGAGACATTCTTAAAAAATATAAGACCCTTAGCCTGCTTCATAATGATTCTTATTTGCTGGTCAGGAGGCAATCTGCGAAACTGCCAGCGATTGATAAGCGGAAAAATTATAATTCCTAGAACAAGTATAACTGCAACAATTACAATTATCTGTGTTGTTGTCATAGCTCTACTCCTATTGTTATAATTTCAAACGGCTTATATTCGATAACATCAGTCTCACCCTCAATGTTCTCAAGCATATTGAGGAGTTTAACCTTTTTATCAAGTCTGATTTTACCGCGCTTGCCGTCCTGCTCTGACAGGCGTATAACAGTCATACTGCCGTCCTCAGACTTTTTCATTGCCTGCATATAGAGAGGTGCAAAGTGTTCACCATTATACTCGGCATCTGATTTAACAAGAGGGACATTATACTGAAAAGCAATATTGTTAATGCCTGCATCAACTGCATTTTTGCTGTGCGGCATAATCATATAACAGAAATCATGATGACCGATATCACTTGTAACATCGGGACGAATGGTTGCACGAAGAAGTGAGAGTGACATGGTATTGTTATCAAAGCCGATACCATATTTTCCGTCATTAATCAGAGCAACACCGCCGTCTGTCTCTGCAAGATCTGCCCATTTATGGTGGCAGGTTTCAAATCGTGCCTGCTGCCAGCTTGTATTTTTATGCGTATCACGCTCAATAAAGCCTGCTGATGTATCACAGAGTGCCTTACGGGTAAGCACATTACAACTGAATTCTGTTTTTGCAAGCTTATGCTTTTCATTCCAGTCAACAATATTCTCAACCTCAATACCTCTGCTGCGTCTGAACAGACGGATAAGCATTATCCAGCTTGATTTATCAGTAGCAAGAACAGTTCTGAAGGTTGCGCTTTCGCCATCAAGCTCACGAAGTGCAAGAGGTTCGCTTATCTTAATTTCAATCTGCTTATCCTTATAGTTAGGAAGGATATCCCAAGCATCATAGTTACCGGGACAGTCTGTATATATTTTTAGTTTATTGAAATCACCATCTGCCCATTCTCTGTCATTCTCTTTATCAAAGAGTGATGCAATTGAGCCGTCATTATTGAATTTAATGGAGTAGTACGGTGTTTCAACAGTGTTACTAACTGTTATCCATTCACCGCTGAATTTATTTACTCTGAAAGTTGCAGATGAAAGTGCAGGTATATTCGGAATCATCCAGTTGCCTTTAACACCATAGCGTGTAGCAGTACCCTTTTTGTTTGGTACAAATGTGAGTGCATCACGCTTGAAATTGAGAGTATTGAAATACTTAGAGCCTGTGCCGATAATTATATCAAGCCTTTTTTCGATTTCATTATAATCGGCCATTGCATCCTCATATACAGGGTGAATGTGGGAACCCGGAAGAATATCATGGAACTGATTTATGAGCAGTTTTTTATAGATATCGGTAATCTCGGCTGTATTATCCTCACCACGCATAACAGAAAGCATTTCAGCATCACGCAGCTTATACTCAAGTCTTCGGTTAGCACGCTTCATATTGGATTTTGTTGTAAAGGTACCACGATGCATTTCGAGATAAAGCTCACCGTCCCAAATCTCGAGATTATCGTTATCCTTCAGATTTCTTTCAAGGAATTCGGCACCGCCCATATGCTCACACTTAGGCATAATGGAAAGCTTATCAAAACGGTGCATAAGCTCAATCATTTCTTCTGTACAGCCTGAACCACCATCACCATAGCCAAACATATTCATTGTCTGACCACCGTTATCCTTATCAATATAAGCTTCCCAGTTTTCCTGAATTTGTGAAGGCATATTCCATGTGATAAAGTGTGTCGGAGGTACACAGGCAAGAACATCTGTGCCGTCAATACCCTTCCATATAAAGTTATTATGCGGGAAACGGTTTGTATCATTCCAGGTTGACATTTTATTTGACACAAAATAGTCAACACCGCTTTTCTTTAAAATCTGCGGCAATATCCAGCTGTTGCCAAAAACATCAGGCAGCCAAGCATTATTAACCGTTTTACCAAACATTCTTTTATAAGTCTGCTGACCATAAAGACATTGACGGATAAGAGATTCAGCCGATGGAACATTACAGTCAGGCTCAACATACATTGCACCCACAGGCTCAAACTGACCGTTTGCAACCTTTTCCTTAAGCTCGTCAAACACCTCGGGATAATACTTCTCAAGTGTTTCATAAACATAGGGCTGTGTGTGTATATATTTGAAATCAGGATATTTATCCATTAATCTGAGCTGAATTAAAATTGTACGCAGATTTTTCTGCACTGCGTGAATTCTGCGCCAATAATACGCAATATCAAGATGAGAATGCGCAATAAGCGCAACATCACCACTGCCCTTGTAATTATCATTTGCAAATACAATATCGTTGAGATACTGCTGACATTCAGCAACGCCTGTTAATTCGTCACCATCAAAATCAATCAGGTTCATTGCATTATTAAGCTCTCTGTTGAGGAAATTCCTATAGTCCTCATTAAACAAATCACTTTTCGCAATATCAAGCAAAAGCTCAAAATCCCATACTAAATCCTGCACTGCATGATTCACTGTACAGATATAAGCGCCCTCAAAAATCTGACGGCATCCGCGAACTGAAAGCGACTCGGGGTTACGCTCGTCATCAGGCTTTGAACGGTTATAGCCCATCATTTCAAAATGAAGAGCTTTTGTATCATCAACATATGGTGAAAGGAGCATACGCTCTCTGTTAGGGTCAACACCGCCGACGTATTTGCCATTTACCTTAACACAGATTTCAGCAGCGGTTTTGAGTGAAAACCAAAGCTCCTTGCCCTGCAATTTCTCAGGGATATAGACATCAGCTTTGATAAAAGCTGTACCATCGGGAGTGAAATACATATCGCCCTTATTAAGCGGTCTGTATTCCTCACTATAATACTCAAATTCCATTTCAGAAATCTGACGTGCATCGCGAATCATTAAATTTTCAATTTCCCACTTTGTGTCATAAATATGTCTTTTAAGCCAGCCGAAGCGAAGGTCAGTCCATTCCTCAGGACGCATTGAACGTCTGACTACTTTAATATGTGCCATAATTCAATTACCTCCTTACATATCCTGAAAATAAGGCTTTTTGCGAATTGCATTCACCTTAACATTCTTATTCAAATCTTTTTTTATCTGCTGCTCAATCCATTCCACACAACGGTGAAGAATCAGGCACTTTGAGCACTCACCTCTAAAAATAAGTGAAAGCTCATTACCATCAAGTGATACAAACTCTACCCAGCCACCGTCACCCTGCAGCTTAGGCTGTAAAACAGTTTCTACATAATTTTGTACTTTATTCATAACGTCCTCCGAAATAAAAAAGTGATTATATTTCAGTTAATTCTGCCATATAGACATTTTGTACTTTCTTTTTCAATAACCAATCCGCAATAGTTACACATAATACATTTTGCCTGCTTCTGATTACCATTCATAAGCTTTGCCACCAGATTAGGCTCACATATAAATGGTCGGCACATCGAAACAAAATCAGCCATATTATTGCTGACGATATACTCCATATCATCAAGCCTGTGTATTCCACCGACCGCAATGACAGGAATAGAAGTATTTTTCTTAATCCTTGCCGCATTACTGACATTAAAATTCTCAAGCGGAGCAGGCTGTTTAATCATAGGATTCACAAGATTTGCTGCTTTGAGTGAGAAATTCTTTAACGGCTTTGGGAATGATGCACAAGGCGCTTTATATTTAAACACAGCATCCATCGGCATAACACGGCTGCGCATCGTGCTCATACCATCCTCAACACTGCCGCATGAAACCTCTACACAATCAAGCCCAACTTTTTCAAGACGTTTTATAATTTCGATACTGTCATTAATATTCATTCCGTTTTTTCTGTTATCAAAAGCACTCAGCTTTATCCACACGGGAAGATCTGTTTTTTCTTTAATGCCCTTAATAATAAGCTCAACTATTTTGCAGCGTTTTTCAAGACTGCCGCCCCAAGCATCAGATCGTCTGTTACCATATTGAGACATAAAATCATGCAGCAAATAGCCATGGCCGCCATGAATCTGAACACCATCAAAACCTGCCTTTTCAGCTCTTACGGCAGCTGACACAAAATCATCAATTATCTGATAGATTTCACTTTCGCTGAGTTCCTTGGCCTTATCAGGATAAAAAAGATGACGCATTGCTGTAGGGGCACCCTTTTGCATACCGATTGCTTTTGAAGAAGTTTGTCTGCCGCAATGGGCAAGCTGTGCAATAATCGGTGTATCATATTCATGTACTGCATCTGTCAATTCCTTGTAGCTGTCAATCAGCTCATCCTTATGTATTTTGAGCATTGCAGGATATGGGGACATACCATTCTCACTAACACCTGCATAGCCTGTGATGATACAGCCGACATTGTTTTTTGCCATATAGGCATATTTGCTGATAAGCTTTTGAGTTGGTGCACCATTTTCATCTGCCAGACCATCATGTGTAGCGGAACGGAATATTCTGTTTTTAAATTTAATGCCGGATACAACTATACTGTCAAATATCATAAGTCTTTACCCATTAATAATACTGCCGATTTTTTCTCTTATTAAATCAAGCCTTGCCTGAGCGTTAGCCCTATCAGTATCAACTATGGAATAATAAATCTTGATTTTAGGCTCTGTACCTGACGGACGAACAGCCATCCATGAGCCGTCATTCCATATATATTTTAGAACATTTTCCTTTGGCAAATCACGAATACCTGTGCTAAAATCAATTATATCATCAATACCGTCAAACAGTGCCTTACCTGTATCTCTGAACTGCGTCATAAGGTTCTGTATTTTATCAGCACCATCCTTGCCCTTAAGAACAAAAGAATCCAGAAAATCAAGATAATAACCATATTCAGCATAAATTTCATTAAGACCGTCAACAAGCGTTTTGCCCTGATTTTTATACCATGCCGCCATCTGACAGATGAGCATTGAAGATACAACGGCATCCTTATCTCTTGCATGTGTACCGACAAGATAACCATATGATTCTTCATATCCGATAACAAATTCCTGTTCACCTGACTGCTCATACTTATTAATCTTATCGCCGATATACTTAAAGCCTGTTAAGGTTTCCTCAACCTGCAGACCGAACTTTCTGCCGATGTTTGCACCAAGCTCTGATGTAACAATTGTTTTAACAAGGGTTGATTTTTCATTAAGCTGTGCCTTTTTCATTGTAAGCACAAACTTAACGAGCAAAGCACCTGTCTGATTACCTGTAAAAAGCTTATAATCGCTGCCGTCTTTAACAGCAATACCAACTCTGTCACAGTCAGGATCAGTACCAAGGACTAAATCTGCACCGATTTCCTTTGCCTTTTCAATAGCAATGGTAAGTGCATCCTTTTCCTCAGGATTAGGTGAACGTACTGTTGAAAAATCACCATCAGGGAGTTCCTGTTCCTTAACAACAGTAACATCAAGTCCCTCTAACATTCTTCTTACAGGAATATTACCTGTACCGTGAAGAGGAGTATAAACGATTTTTAAATCGCTGTTTTCTTCATAAAGTGACTGCTTTTTAACCTCGGCAAGGAAGGCTGAAAGCTCCTTCTCGCCGATATATGTAATTAATTCACTTTCATCAAGGAATGGAATTTCTGAATAATCAGTTATAGCATTGATGAAGGATATTGCATTTTTTGCATCCTGCGTACAAAACTGGCAGCCTTTATCATCATAAACCTTATAACCGTTATATTCCTTAGGATTATGAGATGCTGTAAGCATTACACCTGCTGTGCAGTTAAGATAATGCGTTGTAAAGGAAAGCACAGGAACAGGCACAACCATTTCATAAATATATGCCTTAATGCCCTGTGAAGCAAAAATACCTGCCGCAATCTTTGCAAAATACTGAGAATTATTACGAGTATCATAAGCAAGAGCAACAGAAATTTCACCGTCATTTTTACTTTTAAGATATCTTGCAAGACCAAGAGTAGCTTTGCCGACAGTGTATTTGTTCATTCTGTTTGAGCCAGCACCCATAATACCGCGCAAACCGCCCGTACCGAAAGCAAGTTCCTTATAAAACCTGTCCTCAATTTCTTTTTCATCTGTAATTGAGATTAATTCTGCTTTTGTGGCATCATCTGCAAAATCAAGCCACTGATTATATTTTTCTTTATATGTCATAATAAACTCTCCATAGTTAATCATTATTTAAAGTACATATAATACTGGCACTTAATCATACCGTTATAAAGCTTACGGCGTTTGTCGGCCTTTCTTCCAAAGACCTTTTCAAACTCCTCATCAGGCGAAATTATACCATATGACCAGCCATATTTTGATACAAACTTTTCACCCATTATATGATACAGCTTTTCCGCCTCACGGATATCAAGCATACGCTCACCATAAGGAGGATTAGTAATAAGTGTTCCCTTTTCTGTAGCAGGGTTAAAATCCTTTATATCAATCTGATCAAGTCTCAAGAATTTATCAACCTTGATTCTTTTTGCATTATTCATTGTAAGCTCAAGTGCATGAAAATCAATATCACTGCCAAACGCCACAAAATCTGTATCTGTCTTTATGATATCGTGGCAGCGTTCACGCTCCTGCACCCATGCACTTTCAGGAAGGAAGCCCCAGCGGTCACACTCAAAATTCCTGTTGATTCCCGGGGCGATATTGTGTGCCATCATTGCACCCTCAATTAGAATTGTACCGCTGCCGCAGCAAGGATCATAGAGTGTATGATAGTGTCTGAGCTTAGACAGTGAGCAAAGTGCTGCTGCAAGAGTTTCTCTTATTGGAGCATCGTTTGATTCGGGTCTGTAGCCTCTTTTGTGAAGTCCCCTGCCTGTTGTATCAAGCATAATTGTAACCTCATCCTTCATAATTGAGAACTGAATCTGGTGAACAGGACCAGTCTCCTCAAACCAAGAGGTATTATAATCTGCCTTGAGTGATTCGACAACCGCTTTTTTAATAATTTTTTGGCAGTCAGGTATAGAATGAAGAGTTGAATTAATACTGTAGCCTTTTACCGGGAATGTATCCTGAGAGCCGATAAATTCTGACCACGGCAATGTTTTTACACCCTGAAAAAGTTCTTCAAAGGTAAACGCCTTGAATCTGTCAAGCACAATCAGAATACGTTCGGAATATCTGCTGCATATATTAGCACGTGCAAGGATATTTTCATCACCCTCAAAAAATACTCTTCCGTTTTCGGCAGATACATTCTCAGCCTTCATAAATTTTAATTCATCTGCAACCAAACCTTCTAAACCTAAAAGGCATGGTGCAACCATTTGTAAATACATATATTTTTAATTTCCTTTAAATAATTTTACTTGCATGTCTTGTTACATGGCAGCCTACATTGACCGCCACAGGCAAACCTGCAATATGAGTTGGATAGGTTTCGATATTAACACAAAGAGCTGTTGTTTTGCCGCCAAAACCCTGAGGTCCGATATCAAGAGCATTGATTTTATCAAGCAGCTCCTGCTCCATATCAGCATAAAATGCATCACTGTTTCTGTCAGACACATTCCTGCAAAGTGCTTTTTTAGCAAGAATTGCACTGTATTCAAAATCACCGCCGATGCCTACACCGATCACAACAGGAGGACAAGGATTTGAGCCTGCTGTCTTAACACAGTCAACAATAAAGCCTATAATATCCTCTCTTGTTGCAGAAGGAGTAAACATTTTAAGTCTGCTCATATTTTCACTGCCAAAGCCTTTTGGAGCAGCGGTTATTTTTATTTTATCGCCATCCACAATTGAAGTATGAATAATAGCAGGTGTGTTATCATTGGTATTAATACGATTTTTAAACGGATCTGCAACAACGGATTTCCTGAGCAAACCTTCTGTATAACCCTGACTTACTCCATCATTAACAGCCTTTTCGAATGAACCACCTGTAATATGAACATCTTGTCCGATTTCAGCAAAAATAACAGCCATACCTGTATCCTGACAAACAGGAATATCAAGCTCCTTAGCAGCATCAATATTCGCCTCTAAATCAGAAAGGATAGATTTAGCGGTATCATTTGTTTCATTATTTTTTGAACAGCCAATACAATCCACTAAATCCTGCGGCAAAATTTTATTTGCTTTTATTACAAGCTCTTTTACTGCCTGTGTAATTTCATTAGCATGAATCTCTCTCATAATCAATCACCACCAAAAAAAAGACCGAGTTACTCGGTCTTGTATAATTTATTAGCCTACGCTTGAAGAAATATCATAAAAAACAACCTCATCAGACTTAACATAGCCCTTTTCACGAGCCTTTTGTTCAATATAATCGTCCTTATTTTCATTATCAAGAACAGCCTGCAGCTCTTTATTATCCTGCTCCTGCTCTTCAAGCTTCTGCTCAAGCTCCTGCTTTTGAATTTCCAGTCTGTTGATATCGGAATTCTGATTAACAGTTTTAATTCCAAAGTAACCGAAAGCACCGATAAGCAACACTGTTATCAGCATAAATGAAATATTCTTTTTGCTTGAAAAAAATGATTTAAAGGAAAAGTTCTTCCTCGTTTTTTTCATTTTCTCGTTCATTACTGTCATCCTTGCTTTTTCTGCTGAAATGCTTTTTCATATTTGCGACTATATTATAATATATAACACTCTTTGATTGCAACACTTTTTTAAAACTTTTTAACCGTTTTTTTACTTTTTTAAGGCTTAGTCTAAGCTTTTTTGCAAGCTTTGATTCAAACTGTTTTGTAGCATAGCCAAGTGTGAATATATATAGCAAAAATCCTATAAAAACAGCAATAAAATTTATCATTCTGAGTGCACCGCTGTTAAATATCAAAAAATAGCAGAAAACAACTATACTGCTGACAAGCCAGAAAAAGAAATCCAATACAAATTTATCATTCAGCACAAGTCTCAAGAGACGCAGAAAATCATAAAACAGTCCGAGAGCAGCTCCGACCAACACAGCATAAAATAAGGACTCACCCACCAAATAACCTTTTCAAAACCGAAGATTTGGTGAATTTTTCGCTATATGAAAGAGAAGTTATTTTGCCCTTAACTGTCATAATTCCCGACTCGAGGCTCAGCTCTTCAATATGCAGAAGTTCACCTTTGATTACAAGCTCACCTGTATCACATACAGCTATAATCTCCTGCTCATTAAAAGCATCAACATCGTTAATACCTGTCAGTGAAAGCTCGCTCCTGTCGGTTAAGGTCAGGGTATGCTGTGTTTCGTTTTCCATAAAAAATCACCTGCTTAATACTATGCAGGTGATTTTTTATTTATTCATTGTAATAATAATTTAATTAAAATCTATTATTTTCTATAAATATAGGTAGCTTACTCAATCATAGCAGCTCATACATTTTGAGGGCGTCTTCTTTTAATGCGTGCTCAGTAACAAGTAAAACTTTATATGTTTTAACATTTGCACCGAGTGTGATTTTGATTTCATCGCCAACCTTGACATCATATGATGCTCTGGCAATTTTGCCGTTGACCTCGACCTTGCCTGCATCGCATGCCTCATTAGCAATCGTACGTCTTTTAATTATTCTTGACACTTTTAAATATTTATCTAATCTCATTATATCACCATACGAATCGGCAGACATCTGCCAATGTTTATATCTGCATAAAAATCAAGGCACTGAATAATCAGTGCCTTTTTGATATCAAAACTTATTTTACAGCATCCTTAAGAGCTGAACCAGCCTTGAAAGTAGGAACCTTTGTCTCAGGAATTGACATTGGAGCCTTTGTGAGAGGATTGATACCCTCACGAGCAGCACGAGTCTTAACAGCAAATGTACCGAAGCCAACGATTGAAACCTTATCACCGTCAGCAAGTGCATCCTTAACTGAATCTAAAACTGCTGATACTGCAGCCTCTGCGTCCTTCTTTGAAAGTTCTGCCTTTGCAGCAACTGCTGCTACGAGTTCTGTCTTATTCATTTTAAATTCCTCCGTTTACTGAATTACTCAGCTAATATTTCTTTTGCCTTATCCCAGAGCAAATCAAGCTCTTCTAATGAAGAATCCTTCATTGAGATACCCTTCTGTTCAGCAAGCTGTTCAACAATTGTAAAACGCTTAATGAACTTATCGGTAGCTCTTGTTAATGCCTCTTCGCTGTCAACATCGATAAATCGTGAAATGTTGACACACGAAAAAAGAACATCGCCAAATTCTTCTTCAATATCTGATGAATTGTTCTGATCAATGGCAGTAATTAACTCGTTAATCTCCTCTTGAACCTTATTGATGGCACCCTCACTGTCATCCCAATCAAAACCGACCTTTGCCGCCTTACTCTGTACCTTTTGCGCACGCATAAGGGCAGGCAACTCTATAGGTGTGCTCGACATAGATTCACTCGGCTTTTTCATACCTTTGGTTTTAAGCTTAACAGCATCCCAGCTTGAAAGAGCATCCTTTTCGCTATCAGCTTTAATATCGCCGAAAACGTGCGGATGACGAATAATAAGCTTTTGACAAATGTCATTGCAGACATCATCAAAATCAAAACTGCCCTGCTCCCTCTCCATTTCGCAATGAAGCGCAACCTGCAGTAAAACATCACCAAGCTCTTCTCTCAAGCCTTCAGCACTGTTCTTGTTGATAGCCTCAATAACCTCATAAGTTTCCTCAATAAAATTCTTTTTGATTGAGAAATGAGTCTGGGCACGATCCCAAGGACAGCCACCGGGTGCTCTGAGCAGAGTGACAATTGAAATCAAATCATCAATACTGTATTTATCTTTCTGTTCAAATTCAACAGCCACAAAACCACTCACTTTCGATTAACTTGTCTGCATTAGATAATACAATAAAAAGGCAATAATTTCAAGTAGTTAAGCGGAAAATTTACATT
>CAMWPJ010000038.1 GCA_947176035.1 uncultured Clostridia bacterium
GTTAAAAAAGAAAGGGATGATTTTATGAAAAGCTATTTTGCAGGCTTTTTTAGAAAAATCATTCCTTTAATTATTTGTTTATCGGTTATTTTGATTCCGTTTTCTGCCTACGCTGTTAATATAGACTTGGTTGATGACGAGGTCTATTGGATAGACAGGGGAGACACTGTTAATTACAACAGCAGTGATTTTCAAGGCTTTTCCAAGTATATTGCAGATACTGATGAGGGTTGCTTTTACTTTTTTACAAGATTTACGGATTATCGTATTGACAGTGATAGTGACGAAAATATTACACTTGGTTTTACCGTGAAAAATGATATTAATCATTATTCCTTTAAAGTGAACAAGGACGGTATTATAAATAATCAGGGGCAGAATTCGCTTGAGATGATTGAGGTTTACTATAATTTCAGTGAAGCCTCCTGCCAAAAGCAGGGTGGTGGTGTTTTTGTCGCGTTTAAGCTGAAAAATAAGACTGACAGAACACTTTGTAATTCAATAAGCTGTGAATATTATTGTGGTCTGGATGTCAGTTATAATTTGCTTGATGATGTGAATTTGGATATGTATGTACCCGAAACACAGAAATCTACATCCAATAAGGCAACAAAGGCAACTACGCAGTCAGGAACAAAATCGAATAACACGAAGTCAACAACAATTAAAGAGAAAAATACTACTGAAAGCAGTACAAAGTTTTCCGGCACAGGCGATAAAGTAAATACAACAAGAAGTAATAGTTCTGTAAAATTTTCCGGATCAGCTACAGCAGCAAATACAGAACAGACGGACACTGATAATTTGATGACGATGAATGAACATGTTCAGATGAATTCAGCTGAAAGCTATCATTCTATTAACGAAAAGCAGTCACTTTCAACTTCATCAAAGCTTTTGATAGCCGTATTCACTGTCTTGTTTTCATTCGGTTTAATATGTATAATTATCGGTTCTGTAAAAAATAAAAACGCAGAGAAAATAAAAGAAGAATGCGTTGAAAGTGATGAAATACAGTAAATTATTTAAGGCTTGACAAATCTTTGGTGAAAAAATGCTGAAATTTAATGAAAAAATGAAGGTTCTGTTAGAGCAAAATGTGTTTTCAAATATTGTTGATATAAAACAATTATGTGAAAGTATTATATCTAAAACCAGATGTATCAATGATTGCATATTATATGATGAGGATGCAGAGCTCGATGAGAAAACGATAAATTGGGATTTTGTATTAAAGATTAATTTTGATTTAAGCGGTTATGAGGTCAGTCAAAACGAGCTTGTGTTAACTGATGATTTATTTTGTTGGGATTCTATGATTGAATTTTTAACAGGGTTGAATAGTTTGCTTCAAAATAAGTTTGCAGATAAAAGGTTTTGTTTGATTGTTCATTACAATGGTATAGGTGTTTTAAGATTTCATACTTACAGAGAAGAGGAGGGTTTGTGGCTCGATAAGGCTTTGGAAAAGTATGAAGAGGCTGTTTTATATTTTTTAGATGAATAAAGGGAAGTCAGAATGGAGTATTGATTTTGTGAATCTATCATTTCAGAGGTTTAATAATGTTGACGAAAAAATTATTTTGATATCTATAATAGGTACTATTGATGCAATTGAAAATGATGCGATGTCTATAGAAGAGGGGGAGAAATTTCTTTTTTCTCCGCATACAGTTAACCTCCTTAATAATAAGAATTGCAGTCCTGAGATTGTGGAGATGGTTGAACTCGGATGTGAAATGGAAGATATTAAATCCTTAATGCCTGATAAACTTAGTTCTGAATTAAAAAATTTGAAAAAGAGGGCATATGGTTTGCTGAAAAAATATGAAGAGGTTGACAATGAGTTTTGGATTCAGGCAGATGATAATTAAAATCATCGCCTTTTAAGCATGTGAATTTTATTCTATATCATTTGAGGTGTTTTATGATAGTTCATCCTATAAATCCGATTTATGATGAAAATTCAGAAATTCTGATATTAGGCTCTTTTCCGTCTGTAAAATCAAGGGAGGAGGGCTTTTTCTATGGTCATCCTCAAAATCGCTTCTGGAAGGTTATGGCAAGGATTTGCAATATCCCGGTGCCGAACAGTATTGAGGATAAAACTAAGCTGTTGCTTGATAATAAAATCGCATTGTGGGATGTTATTCATTCGTGTGAGATTACAGGTTCTGCTGACAGCACAATCAAAAATGTTCAGCCAAACGATTTAAGCACTATACTTGATAATGCTGATATCAAAAAAATATTTGTTAACGGCAAAAAGGCTGAGAGCCTATATAAGAAGTATATTGAAAAGAAAATCGGAATTAAGGCTGTATGCCTGCCGTCCACAAGTCCTGCAAATGCCGCGTGGAGCGAAGACAGACTTTATGAGCTTTGGGAGAGGGAAATAATTTGGATAGGCAATGAATAGATACAGACAAATCATTTGCAAAGACATCAGATAAATAGCAAGAGGTAAAATGATGAAGAAAATATTTTTATTATTTTTAATACTTATAATGATTTTACTTGTTGGCTGCAATCATACTGCACATATTGACGATTCCACGTTACATACTGAAAATACAGAGAAAGAAAGTACTGCATTACATACTGAAAACATAAATGAGGATATTATGATTGAAAGCTTAAAGAAAATTGTTTCTAATTTAAAGTTTATAGAATCTCAAATTGAACAATACAATTTTCATATAGAGTTTTATTATAAAAATGGAGAATTAGTATGTAATTCTAACGAAATGGATATTCTTAACACAGAATTGATTTCAAATATAGAAAAAGTGTTACAAAACCAATATGTTTATGGTATTTCATGGGATTATTCACAAATACTTTCTGAATTCTATTTAACTGTTGGAATAAAAACAGTACATTCCGGATTTAATTCGGTTATTATGAGAGATGATGGTGATTTACCATATGATAGGGTATATCTGGCTGATGATTGGTACTATTGTGAATTTTTGGGTGAATAGATACCTGATTGCAACGATTGAGGGGAGTTTATGATTGATTTAAAAACCATTTATACGCAAATAAAAAAATATGGGTATATTAAAGAAATGAATTTTTCAAGAGAAGTAGAATATGGTGTGTGCTGCAGCTTCGATTTAGAATTAGTGCTTTGTGAATATCCATGTTACGATGCCGATGATATGTTGTCACTCAAATTTATTGGAGTTAAGGATTTACAAATAAATGATTTTGATAATCTGTTCAGAATTGTATTAGATATTGTCCCTATTTTTGAAATGCAGCTTGAAAATCTAAATTACAGTGTTAAAGAAATAGAGAATGATATGATATCTTTTAAATGTAAAAATATTATAATCAATTCTTATAATACATAATATAGATGATGATTTATTAAAAAAAACTGTACGCAAGAATCGTATATTAAAAATGAAAACCACCTGTCAATTGTAATTGACAGGTGGTTTTGATGTATATATTGAATTACAGCTGGTCTGCAATTGTATAAATCATTTCCTTTGTTTTGTCCCAGCCAAGGCAAGGGTCGGTAATTGATTTGCCATAAATGCCTTCTTCAACCTTTTGGCATCCGTCCTCAATATAAGACTCAACCATAAAACCTTTTACCATGGACTTAACATCGCTGCTGTGACGCATTGAGTGGAGTACTTCATTGGCAATTCTGACCTGCTCGAGATACTTTTTGCCTGAATTTGAGTGGTTGGTATCCACAACAACTGCAGGGTTTTCATAGCCGCCTCCGCAGTACATATCATAAAGCTGTCTCAAATCCTCATAGTGGTAATTTGCGTGGCTATTGCCATGCTTGCTTACACTTCCTCTGAGAATTGCATGTGCGAGCGGATTGCCTGCTGATTCAACCTCCCAGCCTCTGTAAAGGAAGGTGTGGCTGCTCTGTGCAGCCTTGATTGAATTAAGCATAATTGAAAGGTCGCCGCTTGTCGGATTCTTCATACCAACAGGTACATCAATACCTGATGATACAAGTCTGTGTTCCTGATTTTCAACTGAACGGGCACCGATTGCAATGTATGAAAGCAAATCGGAAAGATATCTGTAATTCTGCGGATAAAGCATTTCGTCAGCACAGGTGAGACCTGTCTGTTCAATAGCATCCTTGTGCAGTGCACGGATAGCCTTTATACCCTCAAGCATATCAGGCTTTTTATCAGGATCAGGCTGGTGTAGCATACCCTTGTAGCCCTCGCCTGTTGTTCTTGGCTTGCCGGTGTAAATTCTGGGAATAATGATGATTTTATCCTCAACTTCTTTCTGAATAATTGAAAGTCGCTGGATATAATCAAGTACAGAATCAGCTCGGTCGGCAGAGCATGGACCGATTATAAGCAAAAACTTATCGCTTTCGCCTGTGAATACCTTTGCGATTTCTGTGTCGCGGGCAGTTTTGATTTCCTCAGCCTCTTTTGACAGGGGCATTTCCTTTTTTATATCCTGTGGCACAGGAAGCTTTCTTTTGAAATTGGTATTGGTCATATTATCCATTTTACATCATCCTTAATGTTATATTATATAATTTTAATCTATTATAAAACAAAGCAAAAATTTGTCAATAACACACTTTAAAGTATTGCTTGAAATTATTTGAAATTTTGTAAACTTTCATTAACAAAAGTAGATTTTCTTTTGTATATGTGATAAGATAAAGTCCGACTAAAAAGGAGCTGAACAATGGCAGTTAAAAATAAAAGCAAAAAGAAAAGCAGCAGTAAAAATAATGAAAAAAACAAAATCGAATTAAAGCCGGAAAGGCTTATTTTCGGTATAATATTTGCACTTATTGCAGCAATTATTATATCCTCAATCGCAATTTCAAATTCACACAGAAAAGAGCCGCAGACGATATATGATTTCGGAAAAGATGTTTCACAGGGCATAGATGTGTCCGAGCATAACGGTGAGCTTGACTGGCAAAAGCTTGCAGATGAATTTGATTTTGCCTTTATTCGCGTGGGCTACCGCGGCTATGGTAATGGTGATATCTGTGAGGATAAATATGCAAAGGAGAATCTCAAGGCTGCGCAAAAGGCAGGTATTCCGTTTGGTGTGTATTTTTATACACAGGCAGTGAGTGAAAAAGAGGCAAAGGCAGAGGCTGATTTTGTACTTTCAATGATAAAGCATTATGACCCTGCACTGCCCGTTGTGATTGATTTTGAATATCCGACGGATGAAAACGGCATTCATACAGGCAGACTTGCAGATAAGCATTTTGGTGCAAAGGATAATACGAAAATAATAAAAGCGTTTTGTGACAGGGTTGAGGATAAGGGCTATATATCAGGTCTTTATGCGTCCTCGTCAGTGCTGAAAAATAATATCAATTTAAAGGATATAAGTGACAATACCATTATCTGGGCGGCAGATTATAACGAGAAAGTAACCTATGATATTGACTATACGATATGGCAGTATTCAAAAACAGGACAGACTGAAGGCAATGGCAGTAAGTATATTGACCTCAATTATTGGTACAGCAAATAGCAAAATAAAAACCTCACAGAGTTCAGATACTCTGTGAGGTCATTTTATTTATTACTAATATGATGTAACACCAAGGCTTGAAATGATCTGCTTTTTATATTCAATGAATTCATGAGTGAGCGTAAAATCATTACCTCTCAGCTTAGGTGCATTGATGACGATTTCATCGGTGATTCTGCCCGGTGAGCCTGACATAATCAGCACTCTGTCGGAAAGAATAATTGCCTCGTCAATATCATGAGTTATGAATATGGTTGAAAGCTCAATTTTTTCCATTACAGATAGATACCAGCTGTGCATGGAATGCTTTGTGATGGTATCCAGTGCACTGAATGGCTCGTCAAGAAGGGCTACGCCGTCGGAGGCAAGATATGTACGCAAAAGTGCCGCTCTCTGACGCATACCGCCTGAAAGCTCTGAGGGATATTTATTCTCTGTTCCCTCTATTCCGAATTCGGCAAAATGCGCGCTTGCCTTTTTGCGTGCGGTCTTCTTTTTCATACCGGACAGCAGAAGAGGAAGCGACACATTATCAATAATTTTCTTGTACGGCAAAAGCAAATCCTTTTGCAGCATATAGCTGATGTGGCCGGGCTTGCCGGTTATATCCTTTCCTGCAAGCTCAATTGTTCCGCTGTCGGGAATATGAATTCCCGAAATGGAATTGAACAGCGTTGTTTTGCCGCAGCCGCTCATTCCGAGCAGACCGATAAGCTCGCCTTTTTTTACTGTAAGGCTTACATCCTTGATTATTTCTTTGTTATCAAAGCTTTTTGTAATGTTTTTGACTTTTAAAATATCCATAATTTATGAAAGATAATCGTTTGTAAAGCCTGTGCCTGCAGGCAGTTCCTTTTCAACAAGCTGATTGTCCCACAGCCAAGCATAAAATCTGTCCCAGCGCTGAGGGTCAATATATCCCCATTTTTCAGCATCTGCAATGTACTGATCTGCAATCCATTTCTGGCTTTCAAATACAAGTTCTTCGCTTCCTGTGAGTGAGCCTGTTTCGTCAGAATCTATAAGAATCTGTGCAGCCTTATCAGGATTGTCAATTGCATATTTATATCCCTTCTGGGTTGCAGCAAGGAATGCCTTTGCCGTATCAGGATTTGCAGACAGAAAATCGTTGTTTGCAATAAGAACAGGTGTGTAGTAATCGAAGGTTTCGTTAATATCCTTAAAATAGAAGTAATCAACATCGATATTATTCACCTTTGCATTGATACCGCCCCAGGCATAGAATACCCATATTGCGTGGTCAGGATTGTTGTTAACATCCTGTGCTTCATCAGTGACAACATTAGGGATAAGATTAACATTATCCCAATTGCCGCCGTCGCCGTTTATAACATTTTTCATCATTGCCTGCTCAACAGGTGCATCCCATGTGAGATAGGTTTTGCCTGTAAGGCCCTTAGGAGTATCCATACCCTCACCGGCCTTTGACATAATACCTGATGTGTTATGCTGAAGAAGAGCGGCAACAGCAGTTACACCGAGTGGTGTGTCAGATGTGAATACAGGTGCAAGTGTGTCCTGACATTCTACTGCAAACTGAGCCTGACCCGATGCACAAACCTGAACAGCGCCTGTGTTTTCAGGAGGCTGAACGATTGTTACATCCAAGCCGGCTTCATCATAATAACCGTTTTTCAATGCAGCATACATGCCTGTGTGGTTTGTATTCGGTGTCCAGTCAAGGCAGACTGTGAGCTTTGTTTTTTCTGTGTTATCCATTGGTTTCCTATCATTATTATCATTGGCTTTGCTGCACGCAGCAAGGCTGACAATAAGCACAACCGCAATGAATGCGGCTAATATTTTTTTGATTTTCATAATTAAATTTCCTTTTTCTTTTTTTGCCAGGGCATCGCAATTTTTTGCAGCAGGCTGACAAGTGCCATAAGCAGCAGACTGATTGCCGATACAAATACAATCACGGCAAACATTTTGTCAAAGGCATATGCCTTTTGTACTCTTGTCATATAAACACCAAGCCCCTTAAAACCGCCGAGCCACTCGGATATAACAGCACCTACAACAGCGTATGCAGCCGAAATTTTCAGTCCTGAAAAAAACGACGGTGCTGCAGCAGGCAGCTTAATGTGTCTAAATATCTGAAATCTGTTTGCTCCCATTGAGCGCATCATATTGATTTCGTCAATATCGGCTGACTGATATCCCTCAAGCAGTCCAATGGAAATAGGGAAAAAGGTGGTTAATGTGATAAGTGTAATTTTAGGCGCCATGCCAAAGCCCATCCACAAAACAAGCAGCGGTGCAATTGCAATAGTTGGTATTGTCTGTGTTATGATAAGGATTGGATAGATTGCTTTGTATAAAAATGAAAATCTATCCATAAGCGTTGCAACAATAAATGCAAGTGCAATTCCTATACTAAGTCCGTAAACAGCCTCCTGCAGTGTTACCTTTGCCTGCTCAATCATAATTGAAAAATTAGCGGCAAAAGCATTTAATACATCAGCAGGTGACGGCAGCATATAGGCAGGAACAACCTCTCCCTCACAGCAGACATACCATATTATAAGCACCGCGGCTATTGCCGCCGCCGGTGCAGTTTTATTGGTGATGCTTTGTAACTTTTTTGTCAATAGAGAGAACCTCGCCTTCAGGGTTGTATACAACCTTAACATAAGCACTAACGCTAGGACAGCCTGCATTTATTGCAACCTTCTGACAGTTTGCAATAATTTCCATAAGCTCATCATAGCTTTCGCCCTCGATAGTTGTTTCAAATGGACCTACATAACAATTAAGACCTGTACTTTTAATGTAGGCGATAACCTCATCCACTATGCGGATAAGCTCATCCTCGCTCTGAACATCAGGTAAAACCTGAATTGCAACACTAGCTTTCATAAACAGCACTCCTTTCATTAAATTCCTAACAAGTCAAAAGAAAAAAGAAAACCCTATTCAGACAAAACAGTCAAAATAGGGTGCAATTATGCTAATTACATAGTCTTTGCCGTTCGTGCTAACGTACGGTTCAAAGGGTATAATCTCAGCCGAATAAATTCAGCACCCCTGACTTATTAAGTTGGTTTTTATTATAATACGACGATTAGTCGTTGTCAAGCAAACCTTTGTAAAATTCGCAGTAATCAATTCTTTTATCGGCTGTGAATGCCATTGCCTCACGCGGATGGCGGTTAAGCTGGCCTGTGAGCATATACTGTACATCATAGCCCCATACTACACCGCTTGCTTTGAGCGGAATCATATATTTTTCAAGGAAGGTGAGCAGGCTGTAAAGATTATACTTAGGGTTTTTAAGGAAGCCGAGGAGCAGCTCCATTGCACAGTTGCCTGCACCTCTGCCCATACCTGATGCAGTTGCATCGAGATATGATACACCGAAGGATAATGTTTCAATTGTGTTTGCGAAGGCGAGATTTTGGTTGTTATGTGCGTGGAAGCCGATTGCCTTGCCGTATTTCTCGCCGATTTCAAGATATTTTGCAGCAAGCTTGCCTGCTGATTCGGGATAGAGTGAGCCGTATGAGTCAACAAGATAGATAACATCAACCTTGCTCTGACCAAGCATTTCAAGTGCTTCCTCAACCTGCTCGGAATTTGCCTGGCTGATTGCCATAATGTTGCAGGTGGTTTCGTAGCCGAGATTGTTGAAATGCTCAATCATTTCAATTGCAGCGGGAATCTGGTGAATATAGCATGCAACACGAACCATATCAACAACCGATTCTGATTTAGGCAGGAAATCCTCTTTAAAATCACATCTGCCTACATCTGCCATAACCGCAATTTTCATATCGGAAATATTATCACCGACGATACTTCTGATGTCAGCCTCGTCACAGAACTTCCATTTGCCGTAATCCTTTGGGTCAAAAAGATTTTTTGATGCACGATAGCCGAATTCCATATAATCAACACCGGATTTGATGTTTGTCTTGTAAAGCTCTGTTACAAATTCGTCTGTAAATTCAAAATTGTTGCAAAGACCGCCGTCACGTATTGTGGCATCCAATACCTTAACGTCTGTACGCACAGACATAAGATTACCTTTTCTTGCGTTCATAATATTAACCTCACTTTAATAATACTTCATTCGCTTTAGCACTTTAAAGCCTCGTTGCTTTAAAGTGGATTAGTGCTATTATAGCAGACACATTTCAAATAATCAAGAGTAAATTGAAAAAATTTGAATTAATAAAAAATGCCCCGAACATGATGTATGTTCGGGGCGTTCTATTATACTTCTTCAATTATTATTACTTCATTATAATCTACACCGCGGATATGGAGCGGGATACCGATAGCAGCAAGATAAGCACCGCTTTTTTCATAGGTTTTATTCTGAACGGTTAATTTATACTGTTTATTATCATCAAGACCCTTAAAGCAAACAGGGATTCTCTTTTTATAAAATCTTGTGCCGTTTGCAAGCAGAAAAGCGACAGCCTTTGATTTATCTTTGCTTACATATTGATTGAGCAGAACTTCGTCCTTTTCAATATCAAGAACTCTGTAAAGGTCGCCGAACTGTACGATATCACGTATCTGCTTGTAAATTTCAATGTTCTTTTTGCAGATTTCCAAATCTTCTACGCTGTATTTTGTAAGGTCGCCGCCGATACCAAGTGAACCCTGCATGGCAACTGCAAAGCGGAAATCAAGTGAGCAAGGCTTATTTATGCCTGCAATGTCTGTTACCCATGCACGCATCGTTTTGGTTGGTCTTAAGAGTGAGTAGCCCTTCTGGATAGTCATTCTGTCTATGCCATCGGTATTATCACTCGTCCATGCCTGATCATAGTGGGAGAGTGCACCGAGGTCACAGCGTCCGCCGCCTGATGCACAGCTCTCAATAGCAACATCAGGATGCTGCTCCTTAAGCTTGTCAACTATACTATATACAGCCATGGTATGCAGATATGAATACATTTGGGGATTTTCAAGGTTTTCTGCGCCGGTTTCAGAGAACGGACGGTTCATATCCCACTTGACATATTTAATGTTGTGGTTGGAGAGCAGGTCATTAAGTACATTGAATATGTAATCCTGAACATCCTCTCTTGTCATATTGAGTACAAGCTGATTTCTGAGCTCGCACGCCTTTCTGTTTGGATAATGATATGCCCAATCGGGATGTGCTCTGAACAAATCACTGTCGGCATTTACCATTTCAGGCTCAACCCAGATGCCGAAATCCATGCCAAGCTCATTGACAGCATTAATCAATTCATCCAGTCCGTTAGGGAATTTTTCTTTATTAACATACCAGTCACCGAGTCCGGCACGGTCATTTTTACGCTGTCCGAACCATCCGTCATCCATGACAAAAAGCTCAACACCCATTTTTGCTGCAAGCCTTGCAAGCTCAGTCTGCTGTTTTACATTTACGGCAAATTCCGTTGCCTCCCACGAATTATAGAGTACCGGCAGTGTTTCATTATTAAACTGCTTTGGAAGAAGATGATTAACGCAAAAACGGTTCATCTGTCTTGTCATATCGCCGAAGCCCTGTGTATATCCGCAGTAAACAGGTGGGGTATCAAGGCTTTCACCGCCGTTTAAGGTGTGTGAAAAATCAAAGTCATTCATACCCATGACTACACGTGTAACGCCGTATAAATCCCTTGAGCAGCTTACCTTGAAGTTACCGCTGTATGCAAGTGATGCAAAGTACACATCACCTGTGTTTTCATCAGCATTCTGATATGCGATAAAATATGGGGAATTATTGTGATTTGATGCACCTCTGTGGCTTTCAAATATTGTATAGCCGCCGTCAAGGGTATTATTACTTTCAATAAATTCACCGCCCCAGGCGCCATTTGTATTTCTGAAAGTATATGGCTTTACTGACGGCAGATTGAACTGCGCGCTTGCAATTCTTTCAAAACAGATTTTTCCTGTACCTGTATTTTTGAGTGTAGTGTAACGCTTGATTATATCAAGTCCCTCAAAAATCTGATAGTGCAGTGTAATCTCAAGCGGATAATACCTGTCAGCAAATGTGAGAGACAGTGTATTTTCTGTAGAGCTTGAGCCTATATATTCAAGGTTAATTTCACGGCACTTGTCATCAAATTCGGCTTTAATATCGCAGTCACGGTACATAGTCTGACCGAATGGTGTCAGCTCCTGTCTGTACTCATCGAGCATTGTGTGGTTTGAATTTTCATCACCGATATCATTGATATAATAGTCAGCCGGATTGCATTTTTTACCCCAATGGATATGATGATTATAACCGATTTCATCAATGCCTATTACATAATGTGTATTCTCTGTTTCAAGAATAAAGATATTATTGTCTTGTTTAATAATGTTCATTTTTTATCTCCAAAAAATAATATTTGCATTATTGCAGTTTTTGTGTTATTAATAAATTATCACATTTTAATTTTAATTAGAATAGGAAAAATTGAATAAAATGTTAGGATTATTACTATGATGAAGGAAGATTTTAAAAACTTTGTATCGTTTATTTCGGATAATGATCCGATGCAGATGCTTATAGTAGGTGAGACTTATTGTGATGATACTTTCAGAATAGAACGTAAGAATTCTGATATGATGGCACTTGAGTATATTATTGATGGCAGCGGAACCCTGGATATTGATGGTCAGCACCTTATCCCTGAGAAAAATGATGTCTTCTTTTTAAAGCTTGGCAGTGATCATAAGTATTTCCCCGATGCAAAAAATCCTTGGCATAAGTTATGGATTGTGTTTGACGGCAAACTTGCACAAACAATGGCGGAATGTTATTTGCCTGATAACACATATTTATTCAAAAACTGTAATGTTAAGCCTCATTTTGAAAGCATAGTTCGTCTTGCGAAACAGGATATAAGCTATGATAAAATTTTAAGTGCTGTAAGCCTTGAACTTATGCAGATTTTTATGTATATCAGAAACAGGGTTGAAATGGATAATGATAATATTGCTCATAAAATAAAAAGAATGCTCGATGAATCTGTAGAGAGTCATTTTAATCTTGATGATCTTTGTGCAGATGTTAATTATTCGAAGAATTATATTATTAACATTTTTAAAGAGGAATATGGCATGACGCCGTATCAGTATTATCTTGAAAGAAAAATTGATGCTGCTAAGGTTTATCTTGTACATACGAATATGAGCATAGGTGATATATCGAAAGTATTGCACTATGCGGATCAGCAGTATTTTTCATCAAGCTTTAAAAATGCAACCGGTTATTCTCCGCTTGAATTCAGAAAAAAAGCGAGAAAATAGACGTTTGTCAATTATAGTGATAATACTAACATTATATGTGATTTTATCTGTTTAAAAATTCAGACAAAAGTTGTATATTATTAGGTAGTAAAGGGGATGAAAATATGGCAAAACCATTTTCCTTTTTTCTTGTAACCGATACTCACTATTATGATAGCTCGTTTAAGCGAACGGGTGATGCATATGAGCAAAGGAGCAGAACGGACCAAAAATGTGTTGCTGAAACACCTGCTATTATTGATGCGGGTTTTGAGCAGATAGCACAGGATAAGGGTACGGATGTTATTCTTATTCCCGGTGACCTTGTTTACCGTGGCGAGTATCAGAGCCATGTAGGCTTCAGGGAAAGGCTTTATAAGCTTGCCGAACAGGGGAAAAGGATTTACATTATTACAGCACGTCACGATTATTGCGAAGATGGTGAGCCTGCTGAATTTGATGGTGATAAGATTATACCTGTCAAGGGTATGCCAAGAGACGAACTGAGAGATTTTTATAAGGATTTCGGTTTTGGCAGTGCAATCAGCGAGCACAAGGAAAGTATGAGCTATGTTGCACAAATTGCTGATGGAATAAGACTTCTTGCACTTAACTGTGATGGTGACTGCAAGGACTTCAAGGGTATCTGGGATAATCAGATGCAGTGGGCGCTTGAGCAGATTAAAGAAGCTCACGAAAGTGGTAATTACATATTCGCAATGACACATTATCCGCTTTTGCCTTTTTCAGCTGTTATGAATCTGATTGGTGATGCTAAGTTGACTGATTGGGAAAATGTTGCAGCAACACTTGCGGATGCGGGGCTTGATCTGATTTTTACCGGTCATATGCACGCACAGGCGATTACGGATTATACTACCAAGAGGGGTAACACGATTACCGACGTGCAGACAGGCTGTTTTGTCGGCTGCCCGTGTGCTTACAGAAAGGTTACCTTTGAGGATAACAATACTCTTGATATTAAGTCATATACAATTGATGATTTTGATTATGACAAGGACGGAAAAACTGCAGCTGAATATTTTCGGTGGCGTTTTGACAGAATGATTGATTGGAAAATGGACGAAATACTCCCTGCTCCGGCAAAGAAAATTCTTGACAAATTCACACTGAAAAAGCTCGGCAGATTGCTTTGCTTCAGGGTTGATAAGAGTATTGAAAATATGCTGGCAAAGGATGTCGGTATTGAGCTTGTGCGTAATATATTTATCGGAAATGAGCCTTATGTTAAGGGTACACCGATGTATAACGCTATGGAAAAGCTGCTGAAAAGACTGCATCCTGTTACTCATATTATTGAGAAAAAAATGGGTGCAAAAAATCCGATACTTGCAGATATTGATACCTTTGTTCTTTCAATGATAGGGGATGAAGAGCAAAGGGACTATAATACGGTGTTAAAAATTAACCGTAAATGATTTATAAGGGGTAAAATTTATGTCAGAAAAAGTGTTAACACAACCTGGTTCACAGGATAAAAAGTTTGTAAAGCCTGCTGAATTTATTGCATATCTGGTTGCAGTATTCTTCTACACCAATATGACAGGTATGGTAGGCTCATATCGTAATGCGTATCTTGTTGATGTATTGCAAATTAATGAGGATCAGGCATCACTCTTCAATGTTTTAATAAGCATTATTCCGTTTGTACTCAATTTCTTTATTGCTATGTATATTGACGGTCGTTCAGTTGGTAAGAAGGGTAAGTTCAGACCGCTTGTTTTGCTTGCTGCAGTGCCTGCGGGTGTTTTGCTTGTACTCAGCTTTTGGGTGCCAAAGGGCTTAACAGGCACAATCCTTATGATTTACCTTGTAACAATTGCCGTTGGATGGGCGATTGCGACTAATTTTGGTAATCAGATTAACAGTATGGCAGCTGTTTTAACACCAAACCTTAAAGAGCGTGACACTATAATGTCATTCCGAGGTATTGTTTCTGCAGTCGGCAACTCAGCACCGCTTGTTATTGTGCTTGTTATTGCAATTTTTGTTAAGGATGCAAGCACACAGTATATTATCGGTGCTGCACTCTGCGGTGTTGTCGGTATTCTGACCATGCTGATTGGTATCAAAATGACGAGAGAGCGTATTGCCTATGATAATGAAAAGAAAAATCCGCTTGAGGGCTTTGCTGATATTATCAAAAATAAGTATGCGTGGGCAATTATTGCCTCTGAATTCTTAAAGAGCTTCAGAAATATTGCTACATTTATGGGCGTATTTCTTGCTGCAGCCCTTCTCGGCAGCTCAAGCAAATTTCTTCTCTTTGGTCTTCCGACAGGTATTGGTACAGCAGTCGGTATGCTTGTTATCAATTTCCTGCTTAAGAAGTTCAACTCTAAGGTGCTTTATATTGCAAGCGGTATTTACTCAGTTATCATTAACACCGCCGCATTTGCAGTTGGATATATCTATTTCAAGAACGGCGGAGCGGCTCTTCAGATTATATTCATTGTATTCCTGTTCCTTATCGGCTTGCAGTTTGGTGCATCAAATCTTCTTCCGACAATGTTCCAGGCAGATGTTCTTGAGGATATTGAGCTTAAAACAGGCAAGAGACTTGATGCCTCACTTCCGTTTGTTATCGGTATCGGCACAATGATTTCCGGTACAATCGCTAGCGGTCTTGCACCCAAAATCCTCTATGGTGCAAATTCAATCTGCGGTTATGTTCAGGGTATGGAAGACGGTACAGGACAGAGCTTTGAAACAAAGGTATGGATGCTGTTCTTCTATACAATCTTCCACGGTCTTATGATGTTCCTGGCAGGTGTTCCTTTCTTCTTCTATAAGCTGACAGGCAAAACAAAAGAGGATATTCATAATGCTGTTATCGAAAAGCGTAAAGCATATGATAGTGCAGATAGTGAATAATTGAATAAATGTAAAAAACCTATTGAAATTTGTTTTCAATAGGTTTTTTTATATAAAGAATAGCTTAATTGTATTCACAAATAGCTTTTCTTGTTTGCAGAATACTGCTTGGTGTGACAGAAAATTCATCAAGTCCCCATTCAATCAGCTTGGGTATAAGTCTTGTATCTGCTGCTGCTTCACCACACATGCCTACAGGTATGCCTGCTTTTTTTGCGTTATTAATAGTCATTTCAATGGCTTTGAGAACAGACGGCTGCATCGAATCATAAAGATGGCAAACCTTGGTGTTGCCACGATCAACAGCCATTGTGTAGCCGGTTAAATCATTTGTGCCTATTGAAAAAAAATCAACCTCTTCTGCAAGTATATCCGATATCAGCACAGCTGACGGTGTTTCAATCATAACACCGAGTGAGACATTTTTATATTCAATATTTTTGTCAAATAATTCTTTTTCACATTCAATTATGATTTTTTTTGCTTCGTGTACTTCTTCAAGACATGTTACAAGCGGCAGCATAATTTTAATATCGCCGTAGATTGCTGCGCGTAGTATTGCTCTGATTTGATTTTTAAAAAGTTCTCGGTTGTCGAGACAAAATCGTATAGCACGATGACCTAAAAACGGATTATCTTCTTTTTCGATATTCAGATAGGGAATATCCTTATCACCGCCGATGTCAAGTGTGCGTATAATAACCTCGTGATTGTCCATTACCTTTGCTACGGTTGAATATGCTTCAAACTGCTCATTCTCGGTAGGCTCACTGTGTCTGTCCATAAATAAAAATTCTGTTCTGAAAAGTCCGATGCCTTCACCGCCGTTTTGCAAAACATTGTGCACATCTTCAGGTCTGCCGATATTTGCGTAAACAGTCTTTTTTATGCCGCTTGCGGTTATAGTTTCTTTATTTATATAGGTTTTAAGGCTTTCTTTTTGTTCAAGATAAGCTGTCTGCTTTTTTGTATATTCATCAAGTTCAGCAGAATTCGGATTAATTATAACCTTTCCTTTGAAGCCGTCAGCTATTATCATTTCACCATTATTAATTTTTTTAGTAGCATCAATAACAGAAAGTACAGCAGGTATGCCCATCGCTCTTGCAAGTATTGCACTATGGCTTGTTATTCCGCCCACTTCTGTAATGATGGCACTTACATTTTCTTTATTAAGCTGGCTTGTCATTGACGGGGTAAAATCCTTTGCAATAAGAACTGTTCCTGCAGGCACAGCAGAAATATCAATACTTTTGGCGCCTGAAAGTATTTTTATCAGACTGTCTTTAATATCCTTAATATCAGAAGCACGCTGCTTTGTAAGCTCATCATCAACTGCTGAAAACATATCAATAAACATATTGCAAACGGTATCAACCGCTTTTTCTGCTACAATACCGGAGTCAATGTTCTCCTGCATTTGGCTGAGCATAAAAGGATCACTGAGCATCATAATATGTCCATCAAGTATTTCGCCTTCCTTATCACCCGCACGCTGTTTAACAGATTCGGCAAGAGCTTTGGTTTCGTTAATAAAATGGTCAACAGCCTTTTGCAGTCTGTTTTTTTCGGTTTTTGCATCCGTGTATTTCAGCTTGCTGTAATCGGTGCTGATATCTGTTATCAGTAAGGCTTTTCCTATGCCATAGCCTTGACTGCCTGCTATACCCTTGAGCATATAGTACACTCCTTTTTTATTCACCAAATCCAGATTCGATTAATGCAATTGCCTCATCAAGCATTGCCTGTTCGTCACTGCCGTCACATTCTACTGTAATTTCACTGCCGCATTTGATTGCGGCAGCCATGATATTCATAATGCTTTTTCCACTGATTGTTTTTTTATTTACAATAAGATTTATATCTGCTGAATATTTTGTCATTGCAGTTACGAACAGATTTGCAGGTCGCATATGAAA
>CAMWPJ010000039.1 GCA_947176035.1 uncultured Clostridia bacterium
TACTCTTTCTTATCAGTTCATCTATATTTTAAAGGAACAAACAATTTATCATTTATTTTTTCGCTTAATTCATATGAACATCAATAATCACAATGTTACTCCGTCTTTAAATATTGCAATTTCACGATAACCGCTTTTTTCATTGCGTGTTTCTTTTCCACAGACCGTTTCCTTTATTAAGTCAAACAAAGCTTTATCACTGCCGGCTTGTGCATCAAAATCAATCCAGCTTGATTTTTTCTCTGCAAGATTAGTATTAGTAGATATTTTTATTGTAGGAACCGGTGCACCAAGAGGGGTTCCTCTTCCTGTTGTGAACAATATTAAATGGCAGCCGGCTGCCGCAAGGTTAGTTACTGCAACCATATCATTACCCGGTCCGTTCAGCAAATTAAGTCCTGCTGTTTTAGCAATATCACCATAGTCAAGCACTGCTGTGACAGGAGCCTTTCCACCCTTTTGAACACAGCCAAGAGATTTCTCCTCAAGGGTCGTTATTCCCCCTTCCTTGTTACCGGGAGAGGGATTTTCACTGACAGGCTGATTATAAGAAATAAAATATCTCTTATAATTATTAATAAGCTTAACTGTATTGTTAAATACCGTTTCATTAACACAGCGATTCATAAGAATCTGCTCTGCACCGAACATTTCAGGCACTTCGGTCAGCACACAAGTTGCACCCATAGCGGTTATATTATCTGTTATTCTGCCGACAAGAGGATTAGCTGTTATACCTGACAAACCATCACTTCCACCGCATTTCAAACCGATTCTCAGCTTTGACAAAGATACTTCTGTTCTGATATCATTTTCTGCATATGACTGCAATTCAGTTATGATTCTAATACCCTCGGTAATTTCATCTTTACTATCCTGTGCGTTAAGAAATTTAATCCTTTCCTCATCATATTCACCGAGTATCTTTTTAAGCTCAGCGATGTTGTTATTCTCACAGCCTAAGCCTAACACGAGCACACCACCTGCATTAGGATGCTTAATGAGACTGCAAAGAATTTTCTGCGTAACAAGCAAATCATCACCAAGCTGACTGCAGCCGTATGGATGTGTAAAAGCAAATGCACCTGTTTTCTTCGCAAGGCTGTTTGCAATACCATTTATACAGCCGACTGTCGGAATAATCCAAATATCATTTCTGATTCCAATATCTCCGTTTTTACGCTGATAGGCAGAAATTGTAATTGGTGTTTCTTCGATGAAATTATGAAAAAGCGGTGTATATGTATATTCTTTTTCGCCTGACAATGCAGTTTTCAAATTATGAGAATGTATATGCTCTCCAACCTCTATATCCTCTTTTGCCACCCCAATCGGATAACCGTATTTTATTATGTTTTCGCCCTTTCTTATATTGTAAGCAGCATATTTATGTCCGTTATCAAGATTAACCTTAACATTATCATCAGGATGTATCAGCATAAGCTCCATTCTACAGCCTCCCTGATTCCTTTATTATGAATTGTTTCAAGACTTTCATTTACAATATCTAACAGTGCACTTAAATCAGAGCCCCACAAATCTGCATCTGAAAGAATATCCGCCAAATTATTATTTTTTACCAAGTCTGCTGCGCTTTTTTCATCCTGAACATCATTTGTTTTATAATATTCGATAAGACATGCAAGCGAAAAAGCAAGTGGCTTTGGGATAGAATTATTCTTATCAATATAATCAAAAACCGTAGGCAAAACTCTCGCAGTAAACTTGCTTACTGAATTAAGTGCAATTGACATCCACATATGCCTGATATATGGATTTGCAAAGCGTTCAAGAACAGCATCTGCAAATTGCCTATTTTCCTCTGTTTCTCCTAAAGCCGGAAGTATATATTCAAAAAGGCAGGTATTTAAAAATTTCCTTAACTGATCGTCATTAAGACTTTCACCGACAGTTTCAACACCACACAGCAAGGATGGAAAAACAAGAGAGGTATGAGAACCGTTAAGTATACGAACCTTCATTTTTTTATAAGGTGCCACATTCTCTGCCCATATAATATTAAGCCCTGCTGATTTTAACGACAGTTCACTTTCATAATCACCCTCAATTACCCAAAGATGATAAGGCTCTGCTGTATTGAGCAATTTATCCTCATAACCCATTTCAGCATAAAAACTATCCGCTTCCTTTTTAGGATATCCTGTTACAATTCGATCTACAAGCGTATTGCAGAAATCATTATCTTCAACAATCCATTTGCAGAAATCCTCGCCCAAATGCCAAAGCTTTGCATATTCAAGAACACACTTTTCAAGTTCTTTACCGTTATTATCTATAAGCTCACAGGTTAAAATTACAAAACCGTTTAAGCCTGTTTTATATCTTTCATAAAGAAGTTGAGTAAGCTTTGCAGGGAATGATTTTGCAGGTCTGTCGGTTAATTTGTCATCCAAAGAAAAAGAAATGCCTGCCTCTGTGGTATTTGAGATAACAAATCTTAAATCCGGATTCCTTGCAAGCTCAAGATAATCATCAAAGCTTTTATAAGGATTAATACCGCGGCTGACAGAATTAATTTCAGTTCGTTCACAGATTTCCTTTCCATCTTCGATACCACGAAGATAAAGATTATATTTTCCCTGCTGTGAATTGATTGTATCTATTTGTTTTGAATCTGTAGGCGATACAATAACAATCCTACCATCATACATATTCTTTTGATTCAGCTTATCAACAAAACAATCTGCAAAACCACGCAGAAAATTGCCTGTTCCGAACTGAATAATTCTTTCTTTCATAATTTACTCCACATCTGAAAATTTAGTTAGCAATTTAGCAAGTGAGCCGTCATTAGAAGTAGTACATCAAAGGTAGTTTTACACATACCATACCTATAAGAATAATATTAGCACCATAAACACAATTGTCAATATAATTTAAAAGATTTCCGTGCACTTCACACCTCAACATAAACATTAAAACCATTTCCGTTTGCAAATGCATCACAATTGTTCACTAAATCCTGCTCATTAACTTTTATCTGCATCATATTCTGAAAAAGAAATAGCCGCCATTTCTTAGGAAACAAGCGGCTAATTTTTGGATGCTAAACTCTATCGGATAGCTCCCTGCTCACTTATATTATACAATTTTGTAAAGAAAATGTGCAGTTTTGCATTTCACATTGACTGAAATTGATTTTACACTTACGATAATAATGACAAATAAATTCAATATATTTGTCGAAATATCATTATTCAATCAGAAAGGAAGAATCAAAATGAAAAAATTTAAAAACACCTTTGCACTATTTTTAAGCATTGTAATGCTTACCAGCATATGTTCAGCTATGCCATCATATGCACAGGACATATCTTCGGATATTATAATGGAACGCAGTGCACAAAAGGCATTGTCTGCTGTGGAAAAGCGAACACAGAGAATTGCATCTGGGCCAATCACATCAGTATCTACTTGTGAAGAGCTAACTGCTGCAATCGAAGCCAAAGCAACTAATATTTATCTTTTACAGGATATATATTTAGATAAAGCTTTGCAAATTGACTACGATGTATTCTTCCTTGCTGATCCGCAAGGCAAAACAATTTATGCAGCTGCAGAATGTCGTCATATTCAAATAACTTCATCTAATGTCCAGATTCAATTTGATAATATTATTCTTAATGGCAATTATAGCATAAATACTAAAGCAACAATTTCGGGTGGTATTGATGCTGACAATGCTACAGATATTACAATCGTCGGATTAAATATTCAAAACTGTTTTTCAATAGCTATAAGTAATACATTACCAGACGATACTGAAAGCTCATTTTCACTCTATAACTGTTCATTTGAAAACAATTTATCTGACTGCGCAGATAGCTATTCAACAAACATTTTATTATATAATGTAATATGTGAAAACAACGGCGGCGGATTTCTTTTAGGGACAAATGCAGCTTATCCATATGAAAATGCCGTTATTTCTGATATTTCAATATACAACACAACAATAATGAATAATAAAAGCAGCGGAATTATGCTTTATAATTCAAATACATTTTTAGATTCAAACACATTAATTGAGGGTAATACCAGTAATTTCGGAGGCAGCGGAATCAGTGCAGAAAATTCGCATATTGAAAGCTATGCGACTATAAAAAATAATGTTACCACCCGTCATGGCGGAGGCATTTTATTGTATAACAGTACTGCAACTATACAGGGTGGTGAAATATCCTACAATAAAGCAAATACAACGGTTTTATCCGACCAAAATTATGGCGGCGGAATAGCTATTGAAACTGATACAGCAAACCCAAGCGGAGATGTAATAATTAACAACGGAATACTTGAGGGTAATCAGGCAGCCTACGGCGGTGCAATAGGAAGTGCTCAAAGTGCAAGTTATGATTATAGCCCCTCATATGTAAAAATTAATGGCGGAACTATTCGTGAAAACGGAAATGAAGAAATATATCCGGTTAATTTTACAAAAACCTGTGAGAGAGGCGGAGGAATATCTGCAGAAACAGTTGAAATAACAGATGGAATAATTGAAAAAAATCTGGCACTTATTGGTGCCGGTGTATGTGCTAAGAACTTTATTATGAGTGGCGGAACTATTCAGGATAATGGTTATTTTCTTAACGATAACGAAGAAATAATTGTTCAAGCTCTTGGAGGCGGAGGAGTATACGCTCATGAAACCGCTACAATAACAGATGGATTGATTTATTCCAATATGGCAAAGAGGGGCGGCGGAATATCTATAAACGGAACTTTCAATTTAAGTGCTCCGGCATATATCAGATATAATACTGCAACAAGTGAAGGCGGTGGAGTATATTTCAGCAAACGCCCTGACAATAACACAGGAGAAATCGACTATTCCAGAATCAGAAATAATACTGCGCCTAATGGAGCTCAATATTATCCTACCTAATTTAAATAAGATAGCATTTCCTGAAAAAATGGAATTCAAGCATAAAAGAGTATAGTACAATACAGCATATAGCTAATATACGATTTAGGGCAATCATCAAGATTGCCCTATTTTTATATAAAAAAGCAAAGAGCTATAGGAAGTGAAAAAGGCACTGAACAAAATAGCCTGAACATAGCAGTTCATTAACCACACTTAAATTCTATACACTATGGCAAAACATCTAAAGGTTATTTGCAAAAGACCTGTAGCTGTTTGCAGTGCAATTTTGACAAAAAGAATTACTGCTCCTTGCCGATTGTTATTGTGCTTTGACCACGGTGGCGGATAAGGTGCTGGGTGGTAAATGTACCATCATTTTTTATATTTATCAAAACACCGCCGCGCAGTGGAGTTAGATAAATATTATGGTCATCTGAAAGTCCGTATGTAAGACGGATGCCATCTTTCATAACAGAAAAATTATTCATATGATCGTGCCCTGCAAAACAGCCTTTTGTTGAGCCAAGCTCAACCATTTTTTCAAACATCATATCATCAACGGCAGGTGTTCCATCCTCATTCGGAAAACGAAAGCCCCAAAGGCGGTTATCTGTACCCTTGGCTTCATCATAAGCAGTCATATATTCCTGCATAGGAACATGGAAAAACGCAAGTGAAGGTACAACCTTTGTTTCATCACCATTAACCTCTTTTGCGATTGACTTAATTGTATTTTCATACCATTCAATCTGATTATCGTGAAAATGGTCATAGCCGTTATTTTCTTCATCCCAGCTATGGGAATCCATCATAATCAGTGAGGTTATCACCTTACCGTTATCGTCAGTGACATTGTAGTAATAGTTACCCATACCGTCAACATTTTCATCCCCTGCCTCATAAATACAATTTGGCAGCGATTCAAGATAGTCACTCAAAGTCTGTCTGTCAGCAATTTTCTCCGAGTCTAAAACCTCATTTTCTTCGTATGCAATATCAAGTCCCTCATGATTGCCGAAAACAAAGGCCCACGGAATATTAAAATCTTCTAAAAAAGAGCAAAAGGATTTAAAGGCTGTGAAATTTTCCTTTTCACTGGTTAAATCACCTGTAAGCATAATCATATCAGGTTGTGTTGTTTCAACCATAGCGGTTACTGTTTTATATACTTTGGCATCCTTTTTTTCATCATTCAGAATATGTACATCCGTTATCTGTAAAATTTTGAAAGCAGTATCATCTGCCTCTTTATAATCCTTATGATAGAATGTAACAAAGCCAAAACTGCCGGCAACAATAAACACTATCACAAGCAATATAGATAATAAAACCTTAAACACCTTTTTCATTCCTTATCCTCCGTTTTTAAATCTGCTACGATAAAATCAAATTGTTCAGGAACAATTATTTCATCATAGCATTCATTATAAAGTTCTTTTCTGATTCCACGATAAAGTTTATCTAAAAATTTATCGCCCTCTCTGAAATCCAGAAGAACCAATCCACCATCAGAAAGCAAAATCTCTTCAGCCTTTTGGGCATTACCTGATTTAAGATAAGCCATTGAAAGATACATTAAAAGCCTTGGATTTTGCTTTAAATCATCTGTCAGCTTATGAAAACTGTTTATCACAGAATCGTATGCCTGCTGTTTTAAAAGCAAGGATAAAATGCTTTCAGCAAGACAATAGCTGTTATTATTTATATCAATACACTTTTCTGCAAAATAAACACTGCGTTCATCACTGAGCTGATAAAGAATTGCAGAATACAAATGATTGTTATATGCATTATTATCTAAAATCAGACTGCGTTCACAATACTCTTTTGCCTTGTCAAACTTTCTTTTATCATAAGAAAGAAGTGCAAGCTGATAGGATATATTCCAGTTGCATATATTTTCATTTTCAAGGAGCAGATTTTCCATTTTTGCGCCATAGGCAAATGAAAGATTGTTCGTTATTGTCTTTCCTTGTGAAAGCTCAATCCAAGACTTAATGTCATCATCAATGCAAAATTCAAGATGCTTTGGTGCTTTGCCACCGAGAACAGTATTAAAACAGCCAAAACCACCGCCCTTAAAAATAATTTCACCTTTTTGAAGGCTGATGTTATTTATAAAATCAGCTAAGTTTTCATCTAACGCACTGCATCCGCCGAGAGAATTTATCTGCTCTTTGACAGCATCAATCAATTCATTATATGATGCACTTACTTTATCAGCAGGAATATCGGCAATTGTGTAGCATTCGGAAAAGGTCCAGACACATTTTGGCGGCATAGGAATACATTCATACTGCGTTTTGCCGAGACCTGCCTGAATCTCAACATAATCCCCTGCTTTATCGGTCAGCATATTCTGCCAGTGGTGTGAACCTTTTTTATGTCCCCATGAAAATAGTTTTCTGCCTTTGAGATTATTGCTTGAAAACTGTAAAAGTCCATAACCATCTTTATCCACATTCGCAATGAATTTATCTTCATTCTGAGGAATATCATAAAAATAATCTATCGTATTGGGTATATTTTCAGGACAAGAAACATCTATGCCATTATCAAACGGTATGGATGATTTTTTTATACCCATTCCGTCAGAGTTGTTATAGGCACTATCAGCAGGTACAATAACCCGACCGCCCTTATATTCAGGTGTTGCCATATTAGACCACCAATACATAGGCACAACATCATTATTCTGATTTTCAATTCTGACAGCAGTCATCAGCTTATTTTTATCAAGCCAGAAATCCATCTGATAATAGATTTCTCTGACACGCTCAAATTCGTAAAATCTAAGAACATCCTCGCCGTTTTTACCTTTCACAAATGCACAGTACATTTGTGAACAGGTAAATGGTGAATGACCGATTATGCCACAGTTCCATTCAACACCGCCTGAAAACCAAGCATTTCGGATACTGAGATTGCGAAAACGGATAACATCATTTGTATAAAGTACATCCTTTTGTTTTTTCTTATCGTACAGTTTCCATAATCTTCCGCCAAGCGTAGGCAGAAATTCAGCATATAAATATTCATTTTCAAGAATGGCAACCGTGATTTCCTGCTCAGTTTCTTCTACATAAGAATTCTGCTGCGTATATGGATATGAGGTTTCACGCCAGCCGTAATCAATAAACAAGCCTTCAAAATTATCAATATCCGATTTGGATTGATGCGGCTGTTTTTCAAGTGAAAGATGCGGAATATCACTGCTTTGTGTTAATGAGGATACTCGATAAGTCTTTGTTTCAAGCCTTGGCATTTGCGCTCTCCTTGATTTCATAAGTATTTTTGTCTAAATCTATAGTAACGGTTGTTCCGTCAGCATAGGTTGCTTTTTGCTTTTGATAACAGCCTAAAAATTCGTGTTTCGTCATTTCTTTGTTATAGAGTTTTGCCTGTAAATCTGCTAACGGTTTAACTCTTTTTATCTCGGCTTTCAGACTTTCATCATCAAGTAAATCTGCATCAGCAGAACGGGGATCATTACCTAATTTCATATCCTTTTCAATATAAGGACGGAAATACGGCATACCTGCATTCAATGCACAATGCAAATCACCATTCTCACCCTTTGGAATACCCCAGTTGTTCCACCAATTCCAAGGAATCATAATACAATCGTGGTAAACTAAACTGCCAAGCGGAACAGGGATTCCGACTGCTTCACCATTCACCTGCGGCCTTAAAGTATACGGTCCGTGATGAACAAGAGCAAGATTATTTAAAAGCTGCATTGCAGGCTCTTCCGAAGACATAATAAGTCCCTTTTCATTCAGATAATCAAAGCAGCTTGCACGATGCTTAATGCTTTCTTCCCTTGTGATTTTATGATTTGGATGGAAACATTCGTCACCGTTCATAACGGAGAACACATCAAGATAAGCACCCTGAACATCAATATTATGCTCTTCAAGCTCACTATATGTTTTCTTAACGAAGTCAAGTGCCTGTGAGGCGCAAAGGAATGTGTGCTCACCACCATCCCAAATTGAACAATACGGATGTGAGCCATCAATTTTTGTAACTGTCTTTTCCATATCAAACACAGGTGAGGTGTAATAGAAATCACGATATTGGTCATGCAGAGCAAATATATAATCAAGTTCTCGGCAGGTGTCAGCTAAGCTTTTCATACCTTTCCAGCCTCCTGCTTCTTTGCAAGGGGGCAAAATGTAAGGATGATTATTGTCATAACCCATTTCACCCCAGCCGTCTGTATGGATATAAAGCTTATCAAGACCAAGATTTTTTATTTTTTCCATTTCCTCTGCACGTTTTTTAAAGGTTGCATAAAGGAATTTGTTTGTGCCCTTTTCATCATAAAACTTTGATGCAGGCTGAATTTGTGAAAAGATTTTGTGATGCAGAACAGGACAGCCGATTAGCTTTTCTATATTCTTATTTTTCTTGATTTTATCATCAATTGTTACAAACTGACTTGTTTCAATAAGATAATTTCTGTAATCCTTTGCGGCAGTATTGTAATCCATATTATTATGGAAAATGAATTTAATTTTTCTTTCATACGAAAGCTTTCCGAGAGATGACATCCAGTGAACAGAATTCACAAAAGCAAAATGCCTGCCTGCTGACGAAGACATACAGGCATCATACGGTGTTTCAGCAATGGCGGTAAAGCCGTGTCCGTCACATACTCTGCCCCAGAAAGGCATATAACAGTCACCTGTGTTGATTTTTCTTAAATAATGCTCAAAACCGATAGTGGAAAGGATATTTTTTTTATAACCGTCAGGCAAAATAAACCCATTTCGCATTGCATCAATATGATAGGAATCTTTACCCTTTTTCTTTGAATTAAAGGGCGCCGGAAAATAAACCGCCTGAATATCATAGCCTGTTTCATTTTCTGCTTTAATTGAAAATTCAACTGTATTCTCGCCTGTGATTTTGGCAGTAAGAATCAAAGTGAAATCAAGTTTTTTGCCAAAAGCAACATAACTACTCAATCGTGTAACTATTTTTGTATCGTCATATTCAAAGGATTTTTTCAAGGCTGAGTACAAATCCCTATAAGTGCTGATAAACTTATTACCAACCTTTCTGCGCAGAATTATATACGGTCTTCTGCCGTCACTCACCCATGAAAAGCCGTTGTGCTTAATCTCATAATCGCCTGTAAGCTCGTTTATTCTTAATTTAATATTGCTCTTTTTCACATTAATCCTCCATCGTAACACCGTTACAATCTACATGCTTAATAATTTTATCGGAACTGAATTTATTATTTTTTATATAAATATCATCCGTTGCTTTTGCACGGATACAATAGCCTTTATAGTTATTAAATTTGTTATTTATAATTTTAATATTCTTATGTACTGCACCCTTGTATATCTCATTTTCGGGTTTAATTGAAATCGGCGTCTGCCCGCAGTAATCAAAAACATTATTCTGTATCGTAACATCTCGGCACATACCGCTTTCGTACCAATAACTTGCATCATCTGAAAGATGAATACCACTCATATTTGTGCTTACAAAATGGTTATTATGAACGACTACCTTACCACGTGTTGTGAACAAACAACCCCTTGTAAGCACTCTTATTAATTTATTATTTTCAAAATACACATTCGGGCAGGCAGATATATTCTCAATTGCATCGCCTACTATCGCATTTTCAGCAGAATCAACCTCTAATTCAATTTCATATTCATTTAACATTTTCGAACTAATAACTGTTGTTCTGCCATATTCAAGCAAAGTTTTCGGATTTATAAATGCAATCTCATCACTCTTATGAAAAGGATTATAACCGTGTGACTGATGGTGCATAAATTTGACAAGAAATTTATTTTTATCAGCACGAATGATTTTGTAATGAACACCGTGAACATTTAAGCAGTCATCACCTGAGCCGTCAAAATAGTTATTTTCAATTCTGATATTGCCCCTGCACATACAAACCTGTATAAAATCTGCAACAGATGCCATTTTGCGTGCAGAATTTTTTTCAGGTGCAAACGCAGAATTCAGCATTGAAACATCCCTACTGTCCTGCAAAACAAGCGCCAAAGAATAATTAAAGCGCTGTTTCATATTATCAAGCACAACATTTTCACACTGATTAACAAATATACCTGCAAACTGACGGCGAACATCAGAAAGATAAAAGCAATCTCCAACCTGAAATTTAAAGGTGTTTATATAATAAGCACGAATTACACGATGCTTAACAACTTTTATTTTGACTGCACCTAAAAGCGGATTTGATGAACACTTAACAATGCTTGGTGCATTTTCACGAAAAAGTTCAACCCAATGTGCGTTCAGTGCTTTTTTATCTTCTTTACAACAATAGTCCTTGCCATAGAAATAGAGCTTGTTATTTTTTAATTTATACTGGCTGTCCCTGTCAACTTCAAAATCAACATAAAATGGGGATACCTTAACAGCTTTTAACTCGTGCATATCAGGATGAGCGTGACGAATTTCTATATTTTTTAGGGTTATATTTTTGCAGTTTTCCAATGCAATATTCGTTACCTTGCCATCAATAATAAAAATAGAATCATTGCCGTCAAAGGTTAAATTGTCAATAGCATTAAAATAAAACGGCACAGCATTCAAGTGAGGTGTTTCGTCAGCCGAAAACTCCTTATCCCCAACCGTATTTGTGATATAAAGCATATACTGCTTGCATTTTGCACTGTCAATATAATATGTGCCTGTTTCAAAAACAATTGTTTTATCCTCGTTAATCTGCCTTGCAGCATCGATAAGCTTGATTAACTCAGCCGTTATATCGTGATTAGGTTTTATCTGAAAATCAACTGCATTTAATATATTCATACTCTCTCCTAAAGCATATTTTTTACAGGCTTTATTTCTTCAAAATCAGCAAGCCCGTAAAATGCCTTTGCATTTTTATATAAAAATTTTTCTTTGTCAGAATCCGCTATTTCCTTTGATTTAAGCACAAAATCAAAACTCATTTTATATGTGATTTCAACCATCGTACGTGGGTAGTCACTGCCCCACATCAGCTTATCAAAGCCACAGATTTGTGATGCCTCATTTATCGCTTGAATTGCGGAGAAATAGGGATAAAACTCGCTGTTGAAAAGCCAGGTAATCCCTCCGCTTTCGATATAGACATTTTTGTTTTGAGCAAGCTTAATCTGCTCTTTCCATCCATTTCGTGTAACCATACCGAAATGACCGATTGCCATTTTTAAATCAGGGTATTGCTGAATCATTTCATGGAGTGAACCTGTCTGCAAATCGCCATCTGCCATATCAATAGAGATAAACATATTATTTCTGTCGGCAGTCTCAAACACTTTATAATACTTTGTTAAATCCTGTGTAGGCAGTCTGCCTGCGCATATTTTTATACCGTCAAAGCCTATGGTTTCAAAAGGTTTATTTTCTTCATATAAGGAACAGATTTTCAGCCTGTTCGGATATTGTGATTTTGCGGTAAGCAGGTAACTATCCTGATTGCCGTCGATTTCCTCCTGCGTGATAACTGCACCGTTCACACCTGCATAGTCCATATTGGAAATGAGCATATCGGCACTGTTTTCACCGCTTATCATATAAGGCGGCATCATTTGCCTGATTTCACCGCCAAAATTACTTTTGCCATTTTTAAGAGCAAAAACAGGCTTTGTATCAACTCTGCCGTTTTGCTTTTTCCAAAGATGTGCATGTGCATCAATAATCATAGCTTTACTCCGCATCTGAAAATTTAATAAGCAGTTTTGCAAGTGAGCCGTCATTATTCACAAGTGACTCAAAGGCAGTTTTTGCATTTTCAGCATCATAAATTCCGCTGATCATTTTAAGCGGATTTACCTTTTCTGCTTTTAGAAGGTCAATCAATTCTTCAAAATCCTTTGTAAAAGCATTACGACTACCGAAAATATTAAGCTCTTTTTTGAGTATCACTGAATGAACAAAAGTTGTTTCACGCTTGCCGTTACCTATTAGAATTATATTAGCACCATGTGCTGCATTGTCAATACAATTCAGAAATGTTTCAGGTGCACCGCAAGCCTCCACACAAACATCAAAGCCGTTACCGTTTGTAAACGCATTACACTCGCTTTGTAAATCCTGCTCTTTAACATTGATTGTTAAATCTGCGCCGTATTCCTTTGCAAGTGCAAGACGGCTTGACAGCATATCGGCAATTGCAACCTTTGCGCCCATTGATTTGGCTTTCAGCAGTGCAAAAAGTCCGATAGGGCCGGCACCCATAATAAGCAGATTGTCGCCCTGCTTAACCTCTGCCCTTGACAAGGCATGATTGCTGATTGAAAAGGGTTCAATCAAAGCAAGCTGCTGCGCAGTTAACCCCTTACCGTCAATAATGCGTTCGACAGGCATTGTGATATATTCCTGAAAACTGCCGTCACGCTGAACACCCATTGTCTGATTATCCGTGCAGGCATTGACAATGCCACGCTTACAGGAATAGCATTCGCTACAATTGAAATAAGGATTGCAGGTTACAATATCACCTTTTTTCAAACCCTTATCATTTTCAGGTATTTCAACAATCACGGCTGAAAATTCGTGACCCGGTATTCTCGGATATGTAGTAAAAGGCTGATTGCCTGTGAAGGATGCAACGTCAGCACCACAGATTCCGCAGTAAAGCACTTTTAAAAGTGCCTCGCCGTCCTTTGGTACAGGCATATCCTTATCAATCATTTTTATTTCAAATGGATTTGTTATTTCAATGGCTTTCATCATTTTTCCTCGTATATATATTCCTTGTTCCAGATTACTGCTGTTTTAAGCGGCGCACCTTTGTTGTAAATTCTGTTTTCATACGCATACACAGGGTCGGATATAAATTCTTCTTTATCTATCAGTTCAACCAGCTCATCAAAATTGCTTTCGCACAAAATCTCTATCGCTTGTTCCATATGCTTTTGTGTAAAATTGATGGATGCTAAAATCACCTGATTTTTAAAGCCGAACGGCATTGTATCGTATGTAACCTTAGGGCCAAGTGAAAAGCTGTCGTAAATTCCGTTACAGCCAAGAACACCGTGTTCAAAAGCAATTGCGCTTTCAAGCTCAGTTCCCGATGTGCCGACAAAGACAGTTGCCGTACCGCCAAGATTATCAATTATGCTTTGGGCAATTTCACTTTCGTTCATATCGGCAGTTGACATATACTCTGCATTTAAGTTTTCTTTAACAAAATTTGCTTTATCAGTCTTTTCACTGCTTCTAGCAGCAAATAAAATTTTTGCATTTTTATGATTCCGTCTGATTTGATCGCCAATGAAAAGCCCTGTTGTACCAAGACCAAAAATCACAACCCTGTCAAAGGTGCTTTCATAGGCAAGCTTCTTTGCAGTCTGCCCATCACACTTGCATTTTGCCATTTCAACTCTGAAATTTTGTGCAATACCGATATCACACATACGCTCATGCTGAAAAATAGCACAGGCATACGGGTCTGAAAACACAAGCCTTTTTGCAAGGGAAAGGGGCAATTTTTCAAGCTTTTCATATTTTTCAGGCAAATGCAACAGCATATCGGGATTAAAATATCCCTGATCACAGAATATACCATCAGCACCGTCACAGCCATATTCAAAATAGCTTTCGTCCTCTGTAAAACGAGTAGGGTCACAGCTGTCACCGCCACGAATAAGAACAATCGCGAAACGGCTTTCATTCGGCACCCATACAACACCTTCGTGCCCGTTAATGAGCCTTTGCTCACCAAATGGAAATTTAGCATCAAGTTTACATTCTCTGCCCATTTTCATAAGTTCAAAATCCGTTCCGCAAAATCCGCAGAATACAGACAGTGCTGTTATTCCCTCTTTTTCAGGCTCATTTCTTAATCGCCTGCGTGGTGGATTTATTAAATTTATTTCACCATATCTGATTGGTTTATTTTTATCATTTACAAAGTAAGTTGCGTTTGTTTTCAAATCATATATCATCCTTAGAATTTATTGTTCAACAATGCCGTCTGCTTTTTCTTTCAGTTCTTCCATAATCTGATTATACTTTTTCTTACTCAGCGGATAAAACACCATTACGATAATAAATAAAATTCCACTTACAACGGTTATAACAGCGGAAATATTAAACCACTGATTCATAATGGAAATATTTTCAGGCAGATACTCAGCACCATTTTTGAAATTCATAGGCTGATATCCGATTTTCTGCTGAATAAAGGTTGGAATGAACATTGCAAACTGCGATACAAGTCCTGTCATAGATATGGCAAAGGTTTGAATAAATCCCTCAAGCCGTCTGCCTGTTTTCCACTGCTGATAATCATAAATCTCCGAAAGCATTATCGGTGTAAGTGTACCCACAGCATTAAAGCAGGTAATAAAACGAACAATTGTAATTACAACAGCAGTCGGTGTACCTGCTGGAATATTTTCATAGCCAATAATACACAGTGCCCCATAAGCAACAACATTTATTGCCTGCCACATAATCATAATGCTTTTGTTATTCATTTTTCGTGTCATAAATGGTAGCAAAAGCATTGCAGGTGTTGCGGCAAAACCAACTATCGGACTTAACATAGAAAACAGCGACAAGCCCTGCTCGGTGGTTTCGCCGTATCTGAACTGACCGATGTAATAGCTGTTCATTTCGGCTACACCTCGAAGACTGCCGATAATCATAGCAAGCGTATATATCATCAGCGGTTTATTTTTAAGCACTAACTGCAAGCCCTCTTTAATGCTGATGCTTTCAGATTCCTGCGGTGTTTCATAAATGCGTTCTTTTGTTTTCAGTATAAAGAAAACCAGAATAACACCTATTGCCGTACTGATTAAACCCATCAGTCTGAATGCCATATATTCCTTGCCCTGACTCATAAAATGAGCACGGATTGGACCAATAATGAAATTCATCACGGTTGGTGCAAATCCCATAATAAGCCCTACGGGAGAAAGCATATCTGTTCTTTCCTGCGATACAGGAGTCATTGCTGCAGGTATCATATAAAATGTGTTATACCAGATATTCCAAAGCACCAAAACAGGTATACAGGTGCAGTAAGCATATACAACCCTGAAGGTCATTGAATCAACCTGCGGCAGCCATGTTGAAAGCACTACAAAAAGAGAAATTACGGGTGCAATACCAATTATGTATGGTTTATATCTGCCAAGCTTTGACTTTGTATTCTGCAGCATTTTACCAAAAAATGGCTGAATCAGCAGATTGGATACACCAACAATACTGAAAATAACCGTGCCGTGCATAACATCAATTTCATAAATATAAGGTATCTGCGTTGCGGTAATGACTGCGGTTATAACATTAACAATAAAGCTGACACCAAGACCGCTGAAGCCATAGCAAGCCATTTCCTTAAAGGTTAAATATCTTCCTTCAGGCGGTGTTGACCAGCCATTTTTAAGTGAAGTAAAAAGGGATTTTATTTTATTCATTTTCTATCTCCCATTAAAATTCTTCAATTTCAATATTCACATTATTCACTTTATCAAGGGTTAAAACCGTACCGCCAAGGCTGTCAAAATCAAAATAGCAGTTATAGGAACTCTTTGTAAAATAGCCGAGAGTTACACCGTCAAGCTCGGTTACAAAGTTGTTGTTATGGTCGTGACCTGCAAACATATGCGTTCCGCCATTTTGTTTAAAAACATCAAAAAAGCCGTCATTCACCTTTGCTGCATAGGTGCCTTCACGACGGTCCCCTATTATAAAGCCGCCCTCAAGCTGAGTATATTCAGGCAAAGGCACGTGCATAAATGCCATACTCGGCACAGCGAAACCATTCGTTTCCTTAATGCCATTCACCGCCCATTTGTACCATTCAATCAGATTTTGACCCACACCGCCGTCTGTAATCTGTCCGTCAACCACTCTGAACTGACCGTCATCCATCATAAAGAGAGAATAAACAGGCTTATCGTCTCTTGTTAAATTCACAATATAGTTGCCCATTCCATTCATTCCCTCAGGACCGCTCTTAAACAGACAATGCTCGGATGCCTCATAAATTTCTGCAAGCTTTGCTTTATCTGCCCTGCCCTCATAATCGTGGTTGCCGAAAACAGGTGCCCAAGGAATTTCAAACTTTTCCATAAAATCACAAAACTGCTGTGTGCAAATATCATTCCACGCAGTAAGGACCGTGTCACCGCCAACAATAATCAAACCGGGATTCACATCCTTAATCAGTTTTTTCAGCTGAATTTCACTCATTCCGTCAAGAATAAAATTAATACCGAGCCATGATGCAAAAGTACCATGATTGCGGATATGTATATCCGTTAAACAAAGAATTGTAAAATCATCACTACCTATTTCAAGGCTTTGTGCATAATCAGTTGTGTATGTATCATCAGCAGACCACGCATCACAAGCTGCAATTCCCTTTTGCTCCTCAAGCGCAACAGATGCAAACACTGCATTGCAGATACACACAATAGTAACAAGCACTAAAATAATACTGATAACAACCTTAATAGGCTTTTTAGCAAAAAACTTTTTCATAATTCTACCCCTGTGATTAAGAATATTTGACATTGTCATACTTTGATTATATAATGAAAATCAGAGTAATGATTGCGAAAATCAACTAAAAACTTTAGAAATCCTATCATACTT
>CAMWPJ010000040.1 GCA_947176035.1 uncultured Clostridia bacterium
AATCATAACCATAATGATGGCACTGTTGATAGTGAGGATATTTTTATTTATGCATTCAATTATGATGTTCAGGATAGATTTCAAGCAAGAATTCAAGCTACACTTGATGAAAATTTAGATGAAAATAGTTCGATTTCGGATATAAAAACTAACGTATATAGTGTTTGCGGTCAAAATCTTGAAAATTGGTCATATGATCTTAAGCCTGGGGAATCCAGATTTTTAACAATCTTAGTGTGGAGAGAAAATGAGGCTGTTAATAATGAAAATTCCTTTGGAAAAACTGTTTATTTGAAAGAGCATTTTGAGCTTGATGTTATACAGAAGTAGGAGGTGCCTTCAATGAAGAATAATAAAATGAAATTAGACAAATCCAAGTCAATATTTTCTTTAGTGATTATTCTGATTATTGCCGTGGTAGCACTATTAGGTTTTTTAGCAGCAAGATATTTCATTGATGATGGGCATGATATTGTTGCTTCACATGATACATTTGATGTAAAAATTGTTGCTCAAAACAGCGAAACAGGAGATTTATACGACGTTAAAGATGGAATAATTACAATAGAAAATGCTTCAGGCTTTAAATCAAATGAGTCTTTGCCAATTATTGTTGATATATATTATAAAGGCGAAAGCTATGCTTACATAAGATTCATGCTGCTCGAGCAGTGGCTTGGTACGTATTCTGAAAATATGGGTGGTATAGCGGATCGTAACGGTATTCTTCCTGAGCCGATGATGCCTTTAAGCTTGAATGAAGATATTCCGATGGCAGATAACAGAGCAAAAGACAGCTATATTTATTTAACACAGATTCAGACGAATTTAACTGATTCTGAGGTTGATACAAATTGGAAAAATCAAGATGAGATTTTGAATACAAAATCATCGGATGAACAAATGTATACATACGAAAATGGAAAATTTGTTCAAAGTGAAAACGGAGAATATAGAAAGCTTTCTATTATAAAACAAGGTGGTGTGTCTACTCCTCAGTTTACAGATGAGGCTGATAGTGTTAACAGTGCAACAGCAACAACGCTTAATCTGTATCTCGAAGCAGATGCAGTACAATTTAACCGTTTTGAAACATTCTGGAATATTACTACAATTCCGGAGCAAACAAATATTCCTGATGAAATAACAGACTAATCCAGCAAGTGAGGAATTTAACAATGATTAAACATAATCAAACAAAAATGAATATGCGTATAATCAGTATTTTTCTTGCATTTATAATATTTTTGGAAATGATTCCGGCAAATGTAGTTTTCGCAAACGACACAAGCAATGGTAGCGTATCCGATAGTCAGCAAACTGAGGATATGATTAGCGATGCAAGAGAAAAAGCTGAAAACGAGGTTTCTGATGCTTTAAGCAGTGCAGGTCTTGAAAAAATCCCAACCCTTGGGGAATACTATGCCCAAAGCAGTGCACCGAAGATTATTTCTTTAACCGAATTTATGGATGATGCCGGTGTTTATTCGTCGTTTAATGCTTCTGTGGCTAGTAAGTATAATGATTATAAAATTTGCATTGGTACAGCTGATGAGTTTTATCAGTGGAGTCAGAATTGTAATAGCATTATTGCACAGGAAAAGAATTTTTATCTTTCTGCAAACTTTATTTTGGGCAATAATATTGAGTATAAAGGCGGCAGCTATTCAGACGACGATAATATGTCATATTATCGTCCTGTAGGTTCTTTAGCATCACCTTTTAATGGTACATTCGACGGACAGGGCTTTGAAATTCGAAACCTTGCCTTTGATACATACAATACTCCTGAAAATCCGTATGGCTACGGATTGTTTGGTGTAATAGGTGAAAACGCAACTGTTCAGAACCTTGGCTTAAACGGCGTTTCTGATATGATTGTAGACGGTCATACTCCTGTTGCAGTAAGACTTGGTATGATTGCGGTTATAAATAAAGGAACAATCAGCAAGGCTTATTGCGATTTAACTGAATTTAATGGTGCTGAATATTCTGCCAACTGTGGTTTTGCAGGTATTGCATATGAAAATCAGGGCACTATTTCTGATGTTTATTATGCAGGTGCAGATTATGCCGAAGGTGATAGCGCTTTTCTTCATGACCCTGTTTGTGCTGAAAATAGCGGACAAATTCAAAATGCATACTATGATAAAACAGTATATACACAGGATATAACAGGTGTTTCAGCTGATGAAGCTTCACCGATTACTGCGTTAAGTACTATCGAATTAAAAACTTTGGGACAGAATAATACTGATGATGACATCGAATTTGCTAATGATACTACTGCGTTTTATCATTGGCATATTGTGCGTAAGGTGCTTTCTACTGATTCTGTAGCCAGTATAACTAATGCAGCCAATATCAATAAAAATTTTGTATATCCTAAATTATATGGTCTTACTTCAAAATTAGAGAAATATAATTATAATACTTCAACAACACAGCATATTGTGCCGAATAATGATATGGAGCTTTCAACTCCTGCGGATTTGATTTATTTACCTACCTCACCTGAATATTTAATAAATACTACTTATTGGCGTTTTGTATTTCACTTAACGAATAATATTGATATGAGTTGGGTTGCAGATGATGCATATACTCCGTCAACTGCTTTGTTTTATGGTCATATTACAGGTAAGACCGATGATGCATCGCAGTATAACAATAGCTATTCAATTATAAATCTTCGTATCACCAAGCCTGCAGTTCTGACTGAAAATGGAATTAAGTACTATTATTATGGATTAGTAGGACGTGGTAGCTTAACAAGGGTGCCTGATTCTGATATCGTGGGTCAGAATGTCGGTCCGATTTCAGATATTAATTTTATCGGCGGCGGAATTACAACCGGCGACTATGATTTTTCAGACGGATTTTCTTCCGGTACTTTCCAGCTTTATATGGGTATGGCATGTGCTAATATGACCAGTGGCGGCTCTGTTGTAAATATCAGTTCAACAGCAGATGTAACATATTCTGATGAATCTCTTACAATCAGGGCAAGAATCGGCGGTATTTTTGGAAGTGTTTCTTGCGAGCGACTTGAAAATATTGTCAACTATGGTAACGTTTATGGCGGTACACATGAGTATGTGGACGGGTATAACGGAAACACCAGCTTTTTAGGCGGTGTTGCAGGATATGGTACGGTATCCGCTAATCAACTAAATACTGCACGCTATCATATGAAAAATGTTGTGAATTACGGTTTTGTTGCAGGCATAGGTGTTTATGGCAGTTTAAGTACAGACCCTGAGCGTATGCAGGCAGACCATACGGATAATAATTCAACAAAATATGTCAATCGTGCCAGATACTATTATACCGGCGGTGTTATCGGTTATAGTGAAGCTAATATTTGTATTGATATGATTGCAAATTTTGGTGAAGTGCTTGATGTGCCTTCTGTAAAAAAAGAAGTGCCGGTTTATGATGACAAAAATAATCAAACGGGCACCGAAATGCGCTATATCGGTATTGTGCCTGACGAGGATTCCTATATACTTAATTATGAACCCAGATTCGGCGGAATAACCGGATATGCTTTGGGTTCAGGAGCTAATTTTGAAACGTATTACGGCTTTGATAAGGCAACAGCAAAATTTGTTGATGATACAGGTTTTTATAACCGTTGTTATAATTTCGGCAGTGTAATAAATGCTGAATCAAGAGGCGGTTATGTTGGCGGTGTAAGGGCATACGACGGATCGGCTTTTTCCTTTATCAATAATTATAATTTCGGAGATATTACCTGCTATTCTTTAAATCATGTTCGTGGAGTAGGGAAATATAGCAATAATTCCTCTTATAAGAGTTATAATTCTGCAAACTATGGCAATATTTATATTGATAATAGCAGCCGTTCCGGCAGACAGACTCATTATACCAACAACAGATCCTACTCATTTTACGGTTTGGCTCCCGGATATGCGGTAGGATGCAGCAATTACGGTGATATTACCTTCAGCTATGGCGGATATACTCCGTGGTCATACAACGTTACAAGCCAGAATGAGCCTACATATCATGATCTCTCTTCTTCAGGTGTTTCACAAGTGTGTGAATCCTGTACCAATTACGGAGATATTAATGTGAATACCTTTGATAAATGGACCGGTGAATATTCCTATGTTGATATGACTGACGATTATTTTTTAAAGGGTGCCAATGGGCAGGAGCTCTACACCTCATATTCATCGGCATATTATAAACAGAGCTTCAGAGATCTTTATATTTCGGGTGTTGCTACCACCGGCAATACTGTAAATTGCGTAAATTACGGTAATATTACTTTAACGGGTACACCTAATGATTATGATAAGCTTGTCAAAACCTATACCGAGCTTGTTGAAAAGCTTGGCTTCAGTCCTAATGCCGACAGAAGAAAATATCATAAGGAGATGGGTGCAACAGGCACTATAAATGGCTGGGATGCTCGTACCATTAATGGTATTAGCTATCCAGGAACAGGCCTTTCATCAGATAGATATATTACTGATTTACAGAAAATTTACAGAGGTTGTAAAGTTGGTGCTATATCCAGTAATAACAACAATACTTATACCATAAGTAATTGTGTAAATTTCGGTGATATTTCTGTTACGGACTTTACATCTGATGTTGATTATATTTCCGGAATTTCATATGTAGGCAGAATATCAAATTGTGTAAATAAAGGCAACATCTCTGCTTCTAAAAATGCAGCAGGCTCTGTTTTTGTATCTGGAATTACACACCAGTCAACTTACATAAACAATTGTATGAATACCGGTAATTTGACTGTAAATAGCCTTGACAGCTCTGTTTATGTTTCCGGAATGGTTAGAGAGTTACCCGCTACTGTAGTATGGAATATTTCAAATTGTATTAATCTTGGAAATATTACAATAAACAGAGAGGGCGGACAAAGACGTAAAATAGGGGTTGTAAATACAGTTGCCGCGGGTATTTTTAATAAATTGTCTTCTCAAATGGGCGGCTCCGTTTATGGCTGTTCCAATTACGGCGATATTAATGTTAAATCCGATACTAAGCGATATATTTCAGATAATCTTGATACAACCTGTGACACAGTCCGTCTTGAACATTATAATGAGACAAACAGTACAACGTATTTATATGACAGGGCTGCTGACATAATAACAGCAAGCGGTGTACTGGGTTCTGTGTATAATGAGACAGGAACAAGTGCACATACTAGTAATATTAACAGCTGTATAAATCAGGGCGATATTTCTATTGATTGCAGACAGGTCTATGCTACATCTGTGATTACCGGCAGTGGAGTTGTAGGCTATTTTGAGGGTGGTACCGCTAATAGCTATGGCGGAGATGTCGATGTTTTATCAAACCTTGTAAATCATGGAGATGTAACGGTATATTCAGAGCAGGAGCCTTATAATATTGACAACAGTGCTGTTAATTATAGATTGGGCGGAATATTTGGCTACATGAGTGGTGCATATCCCGTTACAGGTAAGCCGAAAGTTCGTGTTGTTATGGAAAATCTTATGAACACCGGCTCATTAAGCGGTACAGCAAAGAAAGCAGATGGCAGTGATACCAGATATCCATTTAATATCGGAGCCTTGGCAGGCATTTTATCGTATGGTCAGTATAACCGTGAAAGTAATCTTACAATTAAAAATGTTTTAAATTATTCTGATAATGTTTTGATTGGCTCTAAACGAGATTTTACGAACTGGTACCTTCAAGCTGATGAAAACGGAAACGGAGTTACTTTGTCCAGCGGAAATACAACTTATTCTAATCGTATTACGCTTGAGAATCTTTATTCTGCAGCCACTGAACACGAAATAATTAAAATCGGTGCTGTAAATATGAAGGATGAGAATGGCGTTATAGTTCCGCAGAGGTCGTATTCAGTCGGCGTTCTGACAACAGATGCGCAGAAGAACGGCGAAAAGGTTACAACCGATGATGACGATTTGCGCACATATAAATATATTTATCCTGTTGCCGATGAAAACGGCACTGAAGCAGAATCTGCCTTTTTCACCATAGGCTCTGCAGACTCTGATACAGGCGTAATATGTACAATCGGCTATCTTGATTACGGTGCCCTTTCAACTGCTTACAGGGAAAAATACAGAAATCTCAACGGCGGAAGCTATGATACCTCAGAGCCTGAAGAGCCGGAGGATCCGGAAAGCCCCGAATATGAAGCATATCAAAAATGGTTCAAGCAGCTCGGCGGCTTTGTTTTGGTATCTGCAAAACCGGGAGAAAACGGTACCGATTATTTCCCGAATCAGTTTGTTCCGTCCAATGTTAAACCCAATGGCTCGGCAGATATATGGTATACAGACGATATACACACAGCCCTTAATACATATTGTGCACAGATTGATTTGCTCGATTTGAATGATATTCTGCAGTTTGTTGTTACAAACGGCACAACCTCTACAATCGCAAAGCGTCATGAAAAAACCGAAACAGAAAATACCATTTATGTTTATGTTCAAAACGAGATTGCTGAGGATGCTTTATCTGTTCTTTCCTACCAGATTTCAAGCGGTGCAAGTGTTGTTTTTTACCGCGACGCTTCTCATACCAATGAAATTGAGGATATTTATAACGAAACAATAGTTATGAACAGCGACGAGGATTCAGATGGCAATACACAGTATTACTATCAGCTTTATGCACGTGTAACGGCACAGAATGGCGATGTGGCAGATTGGGTAATCAGGCTTCAGAGCACTTCAGCAGAGCCGAGCATATCGCTTACATCCGCTCTTATTACTAATTCAGCACAGGGAAACAACAGTGCCGTCAGAACTTATTATCCAAGCATATCTGATGAAGCATTGCAGAGCAAAAACCTTTGGGATTATCCGGCTTATTACTCTGCTCCTTTGCTGAATTTGAATATTGAGACTAAGAATATTGAGGATGGTTATAATTTATATAATCATATGACAGCATATTATTATATTCAGAATGCTTATGGAATTACCGATGCAGGTTTCAATAACGGGCTTAGCAAAAATTCCTGTCTTGCAGATTTGCTTGAAAAGGATTCAGCCTACACAATGGATGAAAATGGAGATATCCGTTATAATGATGAAATTGTTGCAGAACTGATTTATGTCGGAAAGGATTATAATTTAGTTCCGGAAAATGAAGAATCCTTTGCAGTGAAGGCAGAAAAATACAGCTGTGTTAAGTCAGAAGATGCTCCTGATGATTATTACCTTAAAAATGAAGGTGCAAATATTATTTGGGAGTTTGTTAAGGCGGATGGCTCAACCCTCATTTCACGCAGTGATGAAGATTTCTTCAGCGAAGAAAATGGTGCTTTAAAGCTTAAGTACATTAATAAGGAAATGTTCGGCTGCACAACAACCAATACAGTGCAAACTAAAGAAGAGGCTGATATAAACGGTAATCTGCTTGGCAGCTATTTACTGTATAGTATCAGTAATGGTCAGCGAAAGGGCGGTTATTTCGAGCTTGAATTTGAATTTTCTAACGGAAGCACAGATTCCTTGTACCTTGCTTTTTCAAGAGGCGATGGTGTTAGTATAGTTGGTTATTCTAATTTTTATTCTACAACTTTAGGAAGTAAAGCTGTGCTGGATAACTCGGGTCAGTGGAATGTCAGCGAAACTGTAAGAGATCAGAGATATGATGGCTATGGAGCCTTCAGCAGCTATGAAGATGCAGCTGCTGCTATTAATCAGGCATATGATGATGGCAAAGAGGTTCCATATGTAGGTTATTGCAATTTTACAAGTTATTATAATGGAAATGTTCCTATTTTTCCGCAAAATTCAAATTATACTTATGAATATTATGCAGGCTCTACAAATGGTTATTGGAATCATGGCGGATTGCACACTTCAGGTGATGAAACCACGCTGAAGCATCATAGTTGGTATAATACATCTAGTACTGCTGCACTTTTCAGACCTATGATTTATCAGGTTCACCGCAATGCGGATGGTTCAGTTGACTATATGGATGTAATTATCCAGACCATGAGTGCGGATTTAGGCCTTACCCGTTATTATCCTGTTAAATTAAGCTATCCTGATTCGACAGTTGACAAGGCTTTAGTCCAGTACAAGGATGCTGCCGACAGCTATTATTCTACGGCAGATTCCTCTACCGTTCAGATAGACGGCGAGGAGCAGACTGTTTACGAAGTTCCAAAGGGTACTGAAAGCAATTTCTCAATGCTTGCTCAATACAACACTTCTGTTTTATCCGCTCCTTTCTCAGTGTACAATTTTGCATCAAGCTCAGCAAAGCCTGAATCACAGACAACATATAATTATAACAGCTTATTTACTGTTGAATTCTGCCCTGAAGACGGCAATACCTTTACTCACATCGGTAATGCAACATTCACATCAGGCGTTGGCTTCAGATTGATTACCGACAAAAGCTCACCTGCGCAGGTAACGGCTACAATTAATAGAACAAGTGATACGTCGGTTTCAATGACTCTTAACGGCAATGCTACAATGGGTTATTATCGTATAACTCCTGTTTTTGCTAAAACAGAATATTTCTATCTTTATGAAGATGCAGTAAAGTTTGCTGAATCTTTGGATACAGGTGTCAGCATTACAGGGCTTGATAAGTGTTATGAAATTGTTGAAGAGAAGTCTGACAGGGGATATCCTATATACAAAACAATTATGTATATGACATATGACAGCACAATTATACATAAACGTGCGAATGACGACAGTTATCTTAAAAATATTTTCATGAGTAACGATATCGGCTCAACTGTAAATCTCTCATCCATTAATGCTGATGCTATTTGGGACAGCACAAACCCTTACGCTCTTGCTGAAAGCAATCAGCAGCTTGAAAAACATAAGAGTGTAGATGATGAAACGAATATAATCCGATTTGCAGACGGTAAAATTTTCTACAATGCTGACCCGCTTACTGATGATACAGATACCTGTATTGAAAATGTTAATTCGTTCGTAGTTTATTCTTATATTAGTACAAACAGAAGAATAAACGGCGTTCAAACAAGTATATCAGAAGCGTATCTGGATATGAATAAGGATTATCTGCCAGGTAACAGTACTCTGTATTACTTAAATGGTGCTGAGCTCGATGCAGAAGGTGATATTGTAGAGGGTACCGGTGAATGGACACAGGTAGAATTTGATAGTAACCGACAGGTTATTGACAGTCAAAAGGAATTCTTCCGATATGAAAATTTTGCAGGCGAAACGGATGTTAAGGAAGCAAAAATGTTTAAGATTGTTGCTGAAAACGGCAATGTATCTTATTATACAATAAATGCTTTGCAGAATAAGCGAAATAAATCTATTAATGTTAGAGTGGGCGATTTTGTCAGAGACGGAATCACTATAACAGAAAAGGATAAAGGAACGCAGGAAAACCTTGCCGCACTGCTTGAAACCTATGGCACATTCAGTGTTTCGCTTAATTGTATGATTGACTCCTCTTCCACAACTATTCAGACAGGGTATTACAACCAGACAGGTACTGACGGAAATGAATTTTATAACCTCAAGTTCGGTAACTATGATATTATTTTAAATGTTCCTGAATCAGCGGGCTATGAATACGAGGTTTATTATTTCGGAAGCGGTAATAAGGTTGAGCTTGAACGTTCACCTGATAACCCTAATGCTTATCGTTTACCTCTGCGTTTTAAAAATCTTATTGGCGAAGGAAGTTCTATTGAGCTTTGCGTATCGATTAAAAAGCAATCGAATACAGATTGGGGTTATATGATTCATAAAATTTTTCAGCGATAATCAAATTTGATTTACGCAAATACCAAAGCCTGCTCTTGTGAGCAGGCTGAGTAGGTGCTTAGTGATATAATTAGGAAGGATATTTTGATAAAACGTAAAAAATTGCTGCGTATTGTTTTATTCTGCGCAGCACTTGCAGTTTTTCTAATTGCAGGATATCAGCTTTACAGTTATTTCAGTGAAACAATTGCTGACGAAAAATTTAAAAATTCAATTGCTGATGAAGCAGTTGAGGCTGTTGAAGTGGAGGAAGCTTATTCCGATAACAAGGAAACTCCTCCGATTTCTGTTGATTTCGATGCTCTTAAGAGTGAGAACGAAGATATAGTGGCTTGGATATATTGTGAAAACACGCCAATTAATTATCCTATAGTTCAAAGCAGTGATAATAGTTATTATTTAAACAGAAGAATTGATAAACAATACAGTAAAATGGGAACTCTTTTTTTGGATTATAGAAATTCCTTTGATTTTTCAGATTTAAACAGTATTGTTTATGGTCATAATATGAAAGTTGATACTATGTTTGGTGTATTGCCCAATTATCGTGATCAGGAATATTATGAATCCCATCCTGTTATGTGGCTTTTTACACCTCAGAATAGTTATAAAATAGAGCTTTTTGCAGGATTTCTTACAACTGATACCTCTGATATTTATTCAATTAAAGATAGCAGAGAGGAATTTAATCAATATTTAAACGAAGCTGTTTCTTCGTCTGTTTTTACATCAAATATTGAAGTATCACCTGACAAAAATATTATTCTGCTTTCAACCTGCAGTTATGAAACTGATAATTCAAGATTTGTTTTGTTGGGCAATTTAGTGTCTGTTAATTAAAGCTATTTGGAATGCCTATAGCAATCCGAATAATCAGTGTTGGACAGCTATAGGTGTTTTCATTTTTCCCTAATTTTATATATGCATTTGAATTGACGAAAAACTGATATTGATCACAGATGCTCATTTTTTATAAATGTTCTATAAAAAATAATCGGTTATACTTGAAATTTTAGGTAATAATTGTTATTATAATATAGTTATCTAACATTATCAAAGAATTATTTAAGTTAGGAGAAAAATTATGAGCGAGAAAATACGCACATATACAAAAGGTGAGTTAGTTAGCTATCTTGCCGGTATGTTTGGTCAGAATATGATCTACAATATAATTGCGTCAGGTTTAGTTGCATACTACCTGCAGTTTGTATTGCATATTCCTGTTGTGGCAATTGGTGTTATTGTCGCTGTTGCAAGAGTGTGGGATGCTATCAATGACCCTATGATGGGCACTATTGTTGATAAGACAAAAACAAAGTGGGGTAAGTGCAGACCTTATCTTATCTTTTTCCCTGCAATTATCGGTATTGTTACAATTTTAACCTTCATTAATGGTAACTATACCACTGCATCTGAATCAGGTAAAATTTTAATTGTTGCCTGGGCTGCCATTTCCTATATTGCGTGGGGTATGGTGTTCACTGTTTGTGATATTCCTCTTTGGGGTATTACCTCCCTTATGACAGAGGATGAGAATGACCGCTCAAAAATTCTTGGTCTTGCCCGTGTTGCTGCAGGCGTTGGCGGTATTGGTGTTGTTATCGTACCTGTTGCACAGGCAGTTGCAGGAATTTTTGCAAATAAAGGCTATGACCAGACTACTGCTGAAAAGTATGGCTTTATTCTTGTAGTAGTTGTTTTGACTGTTATCAGTACAATTTTGTTTGAGCTTGCGGGTCTTAAAACAAGAGAAAGAGTTGAAACCTCAGAAAAGCGTTATACATTTAAAGAGAATTTCCGTATTATGGTTAAATGTAAGCCTTTCTTCCAGATTCTTATTTCAGGTATTTTAAGATCACCTATTCAGCTTTTAATGCTTATTGCTATTTCATTTGTAACATATTATTTTGCAGATGGCGACTTTATGAATCTGTTTAAAGACGGCATTAATTTCGGCAGACTTATTGGTGTTGCTTTAATTGCAGTAGCAGTATTTGTAGGTCAGTTTGTTGCAATGCTGATTACACCGAAGCTTATCACTAAGTTTGAAAATAAGACACTTTATAATTTCTATTCTATTGCAGGTGCAGTTCCGTTTGCACTTCTTTTCGTGTTCTTCAAAATAGCCGGCGGTGACATTACTCCGATTGGCTGGGTAATTGTTATCAGCCTTTGCTTCCTGCTTGCAAGTGCGGCAATGGGTGGTATTAACGTTCTGCAGTCTGTTATGATTGCTGACTGTGTTGACTATGAGGAATATCATAATGGCATCAGACCTGACGGTGTATTTTTCTCAGGTCAGTCATTTATCACGAAGCTTTCCGGTGGTATTGCTGCTCTTATACAGTCCTTGGTTTATGGTGCTGTAGGCTTTTCTGATGTTGTAGTTGAGCAAACCCAGCAGGCACTTAATGAAGGAGCTTCCTTCATTACCTATAACGATGGTAAATTTGCGTCAGCAATGTTCTTCCTTATTTCAATTCCTCCTGCAATCGGTATGCTGCTTTCAGCAATTCCAACCCTGAAATATGCTATGACCGATAAGGAGCACACAAGAATTCTTGACGAGCTTATTGCTAAGCGAGCAAAAGCGAACAACGAGGATTAATTTGCAATAAAGGTAATTGCTATGAGCTTATTTGGATTTTTCAAGAAAAAAGCAGATAAAGAAAAGGATAATTTCTCAAATGCTGCCTACAATTTTGTTCCGGATATGTATATTCATATAGCAGAAAAATGCAAATATGGCGACGCTATGCAGAGTATCAATGCATACGAGCGTGTATTCTATATAGCACAGGAGCTTGAGGGCGAGGTTAATAACGGCGGATTTGCACAGTATTTCTATAACCCAAGCGGTAACTTTGCAAATGAAACAGTCAATGCCTTTACACAGATTGGCGCATTAAAAACAGCTGAAATTTGTAAAAAGGCCTTATCGGCATTTAAAGTGGAACTACCTGCTGACAGAGCAGAGAGAGAAGAACTGCTTGATAATATGGATTGGGACGGAATTGACGGAATTAATGAAATCCTGAGTGAATGTGACCATTCCTTTTATGCGTATGAGGATGATTTGCATTCCCTTTGTGTGGCTTATATCGCTGCTCATAAAGCTTATTTTGATAAGCTGTAAATGTAATATAAAATAAAAGGTTATCTCAGACAATATGTGCCGGGATAACCTTTTTTGTTTGATATTAATATGCAGTCATATGTATGATATTCTGAAAGTTTTCAAAATCATATTTATTGTAATACTGTTATTTCGCTTGCTTTCCATTCAGAATAATCCTTATCATAATCAAAAACAACCTTAAGCTTCAGTATTTTATATTGGCTCGATTTGTTGGAAGATTTGCATTTAGCATTTGCGATAATATAGTATTTGCTTTCATCATTGTAGGCAGTTCCTTGCTCGGTTATATCAATGAGCTCGGCGGATTCGAGCCCTGAAACAGAAGAGCCGTCAAAGTATTCATCCCAAAAATCGTCTGTGCAGTGATACTGTAAATATTCCCAATCGCCTTTTTTAAATAAATTGAAAAAGCTGTATTTTATGTCGTCGTCTCTTTGTGACTGCCTGTCCTTCTCTTTCTGTTCGACAATGTCCTGATACGTTATTTTGCTCAGGTCCTCACCGTTTGCGAAAATCATCTCTCCGTCAGGCGTCCAGTCTACAGTTGATATATAGTAGCATATATTCTGTTCGCTATTATATGCAACACCGAGTGAGGAGTATTCAAATTCATTGTCGGGTGCTATTACAAGATATCCGTCTCTGTCAATGAAAAAGTCATACATATCAAATTCTGTGATTTCCTCATTAGATTCAGTACATTTTACACCGTAAATTTCAGGCACATTGCTGAATATATCGTAATCAAAAACAGGTGTGTAGGTCTTGCCGTCACGGTTATAATATTTAAAGCTTTCATATTCTTCCCGTGTGTAGGCAATGCCCGTTTTGTCATAAATAACATCCTCACCATCGCTGTTTTTATATGTAGTCATAAATTTCGGGAAATGTGTATATTCATAATTTGTTCTGATACGCATAAATGATGTTGTACCAATGGCAAAAGCAAACATCAGAACAATGGATATAATAACTAAAATTATGTTTTTTCTGTTGTCTTTGCGTTCTTCATATTTACCTGCTTTAAAAGTAAACAGAGCATAGAATACCCCTGCAGGGAATCCAAATAAAAATGTCAATATTGTCCAGATGATTTTTGCACCAAGATTTTTTCTTTTTGCATCACTGCTAACCGCTTTGGTCAGCGTTATAATGTGTGCAAGTCCTGTAATGATAATGCCTGCAAGAGCTAAGGTGTATTGTATGCCGAAATCAAAGCTTTCATCAATGCCAAAAAAAGTTATTAATAGAATAATAAGTATTACAAAAAGCATATTAGTCCTCCTATAGAGATTTATCCTTGCCCGATACTATACAAAAAAACAAATGAATCTGTATATATTAAAAGTGTGATTGACAGGATAGCGATTATAACTGCGCAAATGAGCAAAAAGTATTCATATCTTTTATATCTGTCAAGTATTTTTGTGTTTGGACTGCCTTGTATGAGTGCCTTAATCTCTCCCGAGCAGGTAAGGCATATAATACTGTTGACTAAAAATATAAAGCCTGCTGCAAGCGTTATAAGTGTGAACGGCATATTTGAATTCAATATTTCTTTAAATGAGACAGCTCCGAATATCCATATTATATCAATCCCTGTTGTAAAGTATATTGCAGCGGAAATACTAACTAATCCCTGCAGAAATAAGATAACCCGGCATCTGGATACCAAAGCAAATCTATAAACGAAATAGGATGTGAACAGTGCAATAATTATGCCTGACTGCATAATGAAGTCCAAATAGAGTATTTTAGAAATCAGGCTCACTGTAATCAGATTGATTACAAAAATAATCAGTCCTGTTGCACAGATGATTTTGTTCTTTTTGTAGTCGTGCAGTATATCCATCTGAAAGCCGAGCTCATCGGCACTGCCCATATGCTCAACCGCCTTTTGCTGTGATGTTTGTGCATCATATCCGATATCAAGATAATATTGCTTACGCTCGTCTATGTGATTTTCAATTTCATTTCTGATTGTATTCAGAAATGCCTTGTTATGAATATGTTTTAAAACATTTTCAATATATTCTTCTTTTTTCATATCGGTACCTTGTTAATGTTCATTCTAATTCTGCCGGGGTATAAACCAGTTTAGTAATTATGCCGTTTTCTGCGGTAATATAAACATTAGCGGCTATAAAGTAATTTTTATTTTCACCGTCAGCATAGATGTAAAGCTCTTCTTCATATCCGCTTTCCGTGATGATATATGAATAATCATTAATTTTCTCTCGAGGTATTATTTTAAATACCTCGCTTACTGTCCTGCATTCTTTTATGTTTTCTAAATCTGTTTCCTTAATATCTGAGCTGTAAGCTGCATAAATGCGTTTTTCATCGTAAATACCGTCAGCATCATTATCCCAAAGCAGAACCGTGTAATGCGCATTTTCATAAACCCTAGTAAGAACATAGCCATATTCATTGGCATCGGATTCATTGTATTTTTCAATGCTGCCGACTGAATTCAGATCATATTTGCTAAGCGGCAATTCTATTGCATCAAACATTTCAAAAGCTTTAACAGTATCAGGGATTTCAAGTGTCTCAATGCGGTTGCTTTCTGCTTGGATTGCCGTTTTGTATGTGATAGTCTCAATGCTGAGTGTTACAGCACCGATTATTGTTAATGTAAGCAAAAGAATTCCATAGCGTTTAAAGTGTCTTATCCTTTTTTTATTGAAAAATCCATACTGCTGTGCTCTCAATTCCTTCGCGGCAGAAAAGCTGAGTATTGCCGATATAAGCGGTACAAAAAAGAATAAGCTTGTCAAAATCAAAATCAATGCTTGTGCTAGGTCACTGTCTGTTCCAAAGCCTATAGGATTTCCGATTAATCCATATGATGCTGATGGCAGTTCAACAGCGGCAGAAAAGCTGAAGATAAAGCCGGCTATTGAATAGCCGAAAGCAAGGAATGTGAAGGGGGACAGCATGCCAATAAGATTGACAATTCCAAATATTGTCATAAGACTTTGCTGTCTGTGTTTTAATGATAGTGTATAACAAAGTGTGCCGCTTGCAAATGTGATGAACGATGCTATAAAAACATATAGATAAACTTCACCGGGATCTGTTGAAATAACCATAAAATTAAGAATGTCAATAACTGCAAAAATCAGTCCGCCTATATAAATAAGCAGTGATAATATACTTATGATAACGGCTTTGGTATTTGTGTGCAGTTTGTTCATCTGCTCACCGACATTATCGGCATTACCCATATGCTCAATTGCCTTTTGCAAGGCTGTGTCATTATCGTAGCCACAGTCTCTATAAAATAATTCTCTGTCCGTGATGTGCGCATCAAGCTCATTTCTGATTGCATTGGTAAAGGTCTTATTCCGAATATGCTTTAAAACATTTTCAATATATTCTTCCTTATTCATATACTACCTCACGCAAAGTTGAGTACATGTGTAACATTTTTTGAATAAGATATAAATTCTTCCTTTTTTTCAGCGAACTGCTTTAAGCCCTTGTCGGTAATGTGATAATATTTCCTGCGTCTGCCGTCACATTCCTCCCAATAGCTTGAGAGCAGCTTTTCTTTTTCAAGTGCATGCAGAATCGGGTAGAGTGTACCCTCGCTCATTTCAAATACATTTTCTGATCGAATTTCAAGCTCACGTATGATTTTGTAGCCGTAAAGGTCTTGTCCTCTGAGTACACTTAATACTAAGAGAGGCGTGCTGCCTTTTAATAATTCTTTACTGTATCTCATAATGTTAGCCTCCTGAACATATTACCTTGTGTTACTATGCATATACATTGTAAAACAAGGTATGTTGTTTGTCAATATATTTTATCTAAATCCGTTTAACAAAATATTTAGTCTGACAATTATCATGTTTTCTATGTAAACTCCTATTATTTTAATTTAATTGACAGTGACTTATTTTATTTGGTATTTTGTAATGCGTAGTCAGCGATTTATATTTTTAGGGGATTCTTATGAAAAAGTTTTTAAATTCGTTGTTTTTTTGGGGTAAAGAACAGCTATTATTTGTATGGCGGTATAAACGCTGATGGCAAGGATACATATGTTGCATCATTGCGTTGTTTATACGGATAATTTGTACATTGTTATTGCGACATATTTATTTGTATGTTCTTTCTGTGTGCGATTATGGTTGATTTATTGCACGCTAAATTATAATTTATAAATGAAAAGCCATACTCAGAACTTTGTTCTGAGTATGGCTTTATATAATTATATTTATTCTTCTATGCCC
>CAMWPJ010000041.1 GCA_947176035.1 uncultured Clostridia bacterium
ATACTGTACAGGTTTCAACTATCTTTCCCTCTGCTGTTCGTGTTGCAGGGGTGATATCAGTCTTAATAATATGCTGACATTCTTCACTGCCAAGCTGTACAAATTCAATGTTTTTACAAGCATTATTCTGCACATAAAGTTCTACATTTGTGCCTTTATGACCATAAAGCTTTAAGCCTTCATTATCAGGCACAGCACCAATACCCAGCTCACACTGACTACTATTCACTGTAACCTTTTGAAGTCCTGAACAATTTTCAAAAGCACCTTGACCAACAAAACGAACAGAAGCAGGCAAATAAATCTCCTTTATACTACTGCAGCCCAGCATTGCCTGCGGCTTGATTGTCACCACACTTGACGGTATATTAACAATCTGCATATTCAGGTGTGACGGCATTTTATAAAGTACGGTCTTTCCGCTGTTGTAAAGTATTCCGTTTTCAACTGTGAAATATTTATTATCGCTGTCAACTGTAATCTGAACAAGATTGTCCATCGTATCAGTAGCTGTACTGAGTGCATAATCTCCAATACTTTCAACCGATGCAGGAATATGAATTGATGTAAGCATATGGCATCCCGAAAAAGCTCTTGTGCCAATAGTCTTTACTGTTGTCGGAATACTGACCTCAGTAACTCGCATCAAAGCATTAAATGCATAGTCTCCTATACTTGTAATTCCTGATGAAATAACTATTTTTTCGGCAGTACTGTTCGCCATCCATTTTGGAAAATTACCGGGGCCATAATTATACATTTCGCCTGTTCCGCTTAATGTAAGTACATTCCCCTCTATTGACCAAGTGATATTTTCACCTGCTTTTTGATCTGCTGCCTGCACTACACTTACACTGCCAAGAACAGATACAAGCATTACTAATGCAAGCATAAATGAAGTTATCCTTTTCAAGAATACCACTCCTAATCTATAAATTTGATTACATTATACCAAATAAAAATCAGAGCGGTCAATTCCGCTCTGACTTTTTACAAAACTTTCACAAACTGTATTAAATGCATTCACATAACAGCCAATTTTTTACTCTGCACTTCTTCTTTTAGCAAGTGCATTGGTAATCTCTTCCTTCTTCTTTCCGACCAAATCATATTTAAACATCGGAACAATTGAAAGAAGAGCAAGAATACCGGGCAGTGCAGTATATGCAAAGAAGATAATATCCTTTGTATTTGTATTAAAGCTGCCTGTTGAAAGTGAGGCATAATAACCTGACTTTTGAACAAAAATAAGACCTACAGCAGTTCCAAGTGCAAGGCAGACCTTAATTGTAAGTGTAAGTATTGAATAAGCTGCTCCCTCCATACGCTTTCCTGTCTCATATTCATAGTAATCAACACAGTCAGCTGTCATAATCATAGGCATAAGTGTTACAGCACCAAACTGTAAGCCGATAAGGAATAATGAAGCATAGAACAAGATTGTAAGAACAGTATTTTCCGGATTTTGGAACCAAAAATGACCTACAGCAAATGAGAATATTGATGCAGCAAAACCATAAATAGAAAGAAGAAGATAAGCGTTCTTTTCATTCATCTTTTTAATAAGCATTGGGCAAAGCGCCATACTAATCATTGAACCAACAGCAGTAACAATACCCAAAACAGCAACAAGGTTTTGTGAGCCTAAAAGAACAGTAGCAGCCTGAACCTGAATACCCATAGCCATCTGACGGCCAAACCCAAGGAAATAAGAAATAATAACAAGCATAAACGGCTTATTATTTTTAAGTGCACTAATCATATCCTTAGCAGTTGTTTTTTCTCCTGCTACATAAGGAACACGCTCTTTATTAAGGAGCGGAATGAGTGCAAACAATGCACAGCCTAAAATTGCTGTTAAAATTGCTGTGCCCAAATATTCGCTGCCAATCATCGGTGTATCTGTCTCACCCTCAAAGCCGAATACCTTTGAGCCACCCGGGATAATAAGACAAACAATAGGCACAATTACAACACAAGCTGAAAAACCAACCTGCTTAAAGGTATTTGAAATTGAAACAACATTTGTTCTTTCAGTAGGATTAGGTGTAAGAACCGATGCAATACCCTGTGAAGGAACATCACCCATCGTCATTGCGATTGACCAGATGAGATATGTAACAAAAATCCATACATAACAAAGAATGTTATTACCTTTAAAATCTATAGGCAGAAATATAACCGCTGTCATAACCAAAAGCGGAATAAGCGAATAGATAATCATTGATTTAAACTTGCCCTTTTTGCTCTTTGAACGGTCAATCATATTACCTACAACCGGGTCAAAAACTGCTGACACAATCTTGGCAATAAGAATAAGGATACCAACAATACCAACATCAATTGCCATACCATTGTATCCACCCAGAATTGAACCATCAAACTCTGCTTGGTAGGAATTAAGCAAACCTACAATTGCCTGAAAACCAAACAATCCAAGCGAGTAAGCTGCTATCTCCTTAAAATTCATATACTTTTGCTTTGTTACATCATTTGCCATAATGAACCTCCTGAAATAAAACATAAAAAGACGAAGCTGACGTCATAGACAGCCTCGGCCTGTTTATTTAAAATAAAAAATTAATCCTTGAATACATCATTGAACAAATCAATATTCGCAACCTTCATAACCAAAGAAAAAAGCTCTGAGCCGGAAACAGGCAGAAGTCTGTTAAATGCTGACATTGAATGAGCATCAAAACCGTGAACCATTCTTGCTCTCTTATGCTCAATACCAAACATAATCATTTTCACCATGCGATCACAATCGGTTGAAATCATATCCATAACCTTCTGACCCTTACCGCCATCATTTTTCTGATCGCGGAAAATATCAGTCTTTGTAAAGCCGGGACAAACGAGACCGACATAAAGTCTGCCCTTAAATTCAACTCTGAGTGCCTCAGTGAAGCTTTTGAGCGCAGCCTTCGACGCACTGTACATTGATGTACCTGCAAGAGTCATCAATGCTGCTGATGAATCAACATTTATAATTGCAGGATCCTCCTCCTGCAAAAGTATAGGCAAAAATGTTTTCACGCTATATACACAGGAATAAAAATTGATATTCATTGCGTTCTCAATTTCATCATATGAATACCTGTCAAATCTTTTAAACTTTGGCAGAATACCTGCGTTATTTATAAGAACTGACGGACGAATACCGGCATCAGAAAGCTTTTTGGCAAAATCCTCCCAATTCTCCTTAACCGATACATCAAAAAGCTCATATGAAAACTGCTCTGCATATGTAGGACCGAGTTCTTCAATAAATTTAAGCATCTTACTTTCACTTCTGGCAACACCGATAACACGGCAGCCATGCTTTTTAATCAGGGTTGCAGCAATGCCTGCACCCATACCGCCTGAAGCGCCTGTAACAACTACAGTTTTGCCCTTGAGCCAATCACCGGTGATACAACATCTGCTATTTGAACTACTCATATAAACCCCTCTTGTTCTAGTAATATTTGACATTCATAAAAAATATCGTTTATATTATACAATACATATCGGACATTGGCAATAATTTTTTTCTATAAACGAAGTGAATTTAATTCACTTCGTACAGAATTATTACACAAAATTTTTCCGAATTTTTGTTCATTCTTACAAATATTTAACAGTTTATTGATTTTTTTATAACAGCATGTTAAAATATTAACATAAATTTAAACCCAGCCAATGGCAAATACGGAGCAAAATCAACCAATGGACAGACGAATAAAAAGAACACGTGCAGCAGTATTCAACGCAATGCTTGATCTTATGGTCGAAAAGGAAACCAGTAAGATTACAGTATTAGAGCTGTGCAAACGAGCAGACATTAACAAAAGCACCTTCTATCTTCATTACAAAAGTATGGATGATTGCTTGCAGGCCTGCTTTGAAACAATTATGAACGGTGTAATTGATGTATCAAGCCGAATAAAGTATGAAGATATTAGAACCAATCCGCTTAAAGCAGTTACAATTTTACTTAACGAGGTTGAAAAAGAAGTCGATTATCTCTACAAATTCAAATCGAGCAGCATATGCGGTCCTTCAATAAAAGTTCTGAAGGAAAATTTGGTTAGTTGTATTTCCGAAAACAACGGTTTTACGATAGAAGAAAATTATCACGAAATTGCTGCAATTACCTTTGCTGTTGCAGGATGTATTGATGCTATCATTGAGCCGCTTCCTGTATTTAATAAGGAAGAGCTTTCAAAAGTGATGTGCAGTATGCTGCAGTCGCACGAATTTACAAATGTATAAATACTAAAGATTAAAGGCTGTCCGTTTGGACAGCCTTTATTGCATATATTATGGTAATTAATTAAACATTAATCTCAACACTCACACCAAGAAGTTCTTTTTCTTTTTCCAGAATTGGTGCAACTGTCTCTTTAAGGAAATCTGCAGTCTGCTCAGGTGCTCTGCCGACAAAGTTAGCAGGTTTGAGAATTGCAAGAATCTCCTCCTTCGTTGTCATAAATGCAGGATCAGCAGCAATACGCTCAACAAGGTCATTCTGTCCGCCCTCAACCTTAACAACAGCACCTGCTGCCATTGAGTGCTGACGGATTTTCTCATGAAGCTCCTGTCTGTCGCCGCCCTTCTTTACAGCATCCATCATAATATTTTCGGTTGCCATAAACGGAAGCTCACTCATAAGCCTTGCCTCGATTACCTTTGGATAAACAACAAGACCTGAGGTAACATTGATGTACAAATCAAGAATACCATCAGTAGCAAGGAATGCTTCTGCAACTGACACACGCTTGTTAGCTGAGTCATCAAGCGTTCTTTCAAACCACTGTGCAGATGCTGTCCATGCAGGGTTAAGAGCATCAATCATAACATAACGGGAAAGTGATGCTATTCGTTCACTTCTCATAGGATTACGCTTATAAGCCATAGCTGAGGAGCCAATCTGATTTTTCTCAAACGGCTCTTCAATTTCCTTAAGATTCTGAAGCAGTCTGAGATCGTTTGAAAACTTACAGCAGGACTGTGCAATAAGTGCAAGACAATTACAAACAATAGTATCAAGTTTTCTTGCATATGTCTGTCCACTTACAGGGAAACAAGCCTTGAAACCCATTTTCTCTGCAATCTTTTTATCAAGCTCCTTGCATTTTTCGTGGTCACCATCAAACAGCTCAAGGAAGGATGCCTGTGTGCCTGTTGTGCCCTTTGAGCCTAAAAGCATAAGAGAATCAATAACATGGCAGATTTCCTCATAATCCATTACAAGATCCATGAGCCAGAGTGTCGCTCTTTTACCTACTGTTGTAGGCTGAGCAGGCTGGAAATGTGTAAAGCCGAGACATGGCATATCCTTATACTCATCAGCAAATTTTGCAACTGATGAAATTGCATTGACAAGCTTTTTCTTGATAAGCAGCAATGCCTCGCGCATTGTGATAACATCAGTGTTATCGCCGACATAACAGCTTGTTGCACCAAGATGAATGATGCCCTTTGCATTAGGGCACTGCTCACCATATGCATGAACATGGCTCATTACATCGTGACGGAATTTCTTTTCGTATTCCTGTGCAACCTCATAATTGATATCATCAGCGTGCTCCTTGAGTTCGTCAATCTGCTCCTGTGTTACATTAAGTCCAAGCTCATTTTCTGTCTCAGCAAGTGCAATCCAGAGCTTTCTCCATGTTCTGAACTTGAAATCAGGAGAATAGATATACTGCATTTCCTTTGAAGCATAACGAGCATTGAACGGTGAATTATATGTGTTATTTGGCATTAGTCAAGACCTACTCTCTTCATCATTTCAGCATAAGCATCTTCTACACCGCCCATATCCCTGCGGAAACGGTCCTTATCAAGCTTTTCGTGTGTCTCAATATCCCAGAAACGGCAGGTATCAGGACTAATTTCGTCAGCAAGAACAATTGAGCCGTCTGCTGTCTTACCAAACTCAAGCTTAAAGTCGATAAGCTCAACACCGATTGAAGCAAAATATTCTTTCAAAACATCATTAACTGTGAATGCCATTTTCTTGATTGTGTCAACCTCATCCTGTGTAGCAAAGCCGCAGGATATAGCATGATAACCATTGATAAGCGGATCACCGAGATCGTCATCCTTATATGAAAATTCAATTGAAGGACAAACAAAATCCATACCCTCTTCAAGACCTAATCTTTTGCAGATTGAACCTGCTGCACGGTTACGGATAATAACTTCAAGAGGTACGATTGTTACCTTTTTAACTGCTGTCTCTCTGTCAGAAAGCTCCTCAACAAAGTGAGTGGGAACACCCTTCTTTTCGAGAATCTGCATAAGGTAATTTGACATCTTGTTGTTAACAACACCCTTACCAACAATTGTACCTTTTTTAAGACCATTGAATGCTGTTGCATCATCCTTGTAATCAACGATTACAACCTCCGGATCCTCAGTTGCCCAAACCTTTTTTGCCTTGCCCTCATAGAGCTGCTCTGTCTTTGTCATAATTTAAACCTCCAACACATTTGATATGTATATTTTATTTGCTTTGCGCATAATGTCAAAATTAAAAATCATACGCAATGATTCACAATATTACTTTTTGTATACCGCTTTAATTCTTTCGATAGCCTCAACTGTCTTTTCAGCATTTCCGAAGGATGTCAGTCTGAAATAGCCCTCACCTGCAGGACCAAAGCCTGAACCTGGTGTACCTACTACCTGACACTTGTCAAGCAATTCATCAAAGAAATCCCAAGAGGTATAACCCTCAGGAACTCTGAGCCATACATAAGGTGAATTTACACCGCCGTAGCATTCAAAGCCTGCATCACAAAGTCCGTCATAGATAACTCTTGCATTTTTCTGGTAATAAGCAAGTGTTTCCTTAATCTGCTTCTGTCCTTCCTCAGTATAGATAGCCTCGGCAGCTCTCTGCGTGATATAGGATACACCGTTGAATTTTGTTGCCTGACGGCGTGCCCACATAGGATTAAGGCTTGTACCATTAAACTTCAAATCCTTTGGTACAACTGTATAACCACAGCGCATACCTGTAAAGCCTGCTGTTTTAGAAAATGAACGCAGCTCAATAGCACAGGTCTTTGCACCCTCAATTTCGTAAATTGACTTAGGAATATCCTCGTCAACAACAAATGCCTCGTATGCTGAATCAAAAAGAATAAGTGAATTATGCTCATTTGCAAAATCAACCCATTTCTTTAACTGCTCCTTTGTAGCAACCATACCTGTAGGGTTGTTCGGGAAGCAAAGATAAATTACATCCGGAATTTCTTGAGGAATGTCAGGTGTGAAATTATTTTCTGCTGTGCATGGCATATAGATAATATTTGACCATAAGCCATCCTCATTCTTTTCGCCGCTTCTTCCTGCCATAATATTTGTATCAACATATACAGGATAAACAGGGTCACAGATAGCAACCTTATTATCTACAGAAAAGATATCACCGATATTGCCGCAGTCTGACTTAGCACCATCAGAAAGGAAGATTTCGTCCTTAGCGATATCAATTCCCCTGTCTGCATAATCGTGCTTCTGAATTGCATCAAGAATGAAGTCATAACCATACTCAGGCGGATAACCTCTGAAGGTATCCTCACTTGCCATTTCGTCAACTGCCTTGTGCATAGCATCAATAACTACAGGTACAAGAGGCTTTGTAACGTCACCGATTGAAAGGCGGATTACATCTGCCTCAGGATGTGCAGCCTGATATTCTCTCTGCTTTTTAGCAACAGTTGAGAAAAGATAGCTTGCTTCAATCTTTAAAAAATTCTCATTAATCTTCATATGCTTTAAACCTCCATAAATTTATAAATATATGAACTAAATTGTTAAATGTCAATCTCACCTGTAAAAACAGTAGTTGCAGGACCTGTCATAAATACACTCTCGTCTGCATTGCCGCTCCAGCTTATCTTCAAATCACCGCCGAGCAGATGAACAGTCACCTCGTTATCCACAAGACCATTGAGTATCGCTGCAACAACCGTTGCGCAGGTGCCTGTTCCGCAGGCAAGAGTCTCACCTGAACCACGTTCATAGACACGCATTTCAATATTCTTTCTGTCAATTATCTTCGCGAATTCTGCATTTACTCTGTCAGGAAAAACATCTGTATTGCCTTCAAACAATGAACCATAATAGTTCAAATCAAAATCCTTAGGACTTTCGTCAATAAACATTACTGCGTGCGGATTACCCATTGATACGCAGGTCATATTGAATTCCCTGCCGCCGACCGTTATTTTTTCATTAATTGCCTGCTGCTCATCACAAGTAACAGGAATAAGCTCTGCCTCAAGAATCGGTTTGCCCATATCAACCCTTGCACTTACAGCAATATCATTCTCAACTGTTAAATCAATATATTTTACCGCACCCATCGACTCAATTGAAATTGAAGTTTTATCGGTCAGCTTATTATCATAAACATATTTTGCAACACAACGGATACCATTTCCGCACATTGCACCGCGTGTGCCGTCTGAATTATACATAACCATTTCAAAATCAGCATTTGTGCCTTTTTTTATAAGGATAATGCCGTCACCGCCTATACCAAAATGACGGTCAGATAAAATAATTGCCGCCTTTTGTGCATCTTCGACAGTTTCTTTAAAGCAGTCAATGTATATATAATCATTGCCACAGCCGTGCATCTTTGTAAATTTCATAAAAATCAGCCCTCAAAATAATTAGTCTGTAAAATCGTTTACAATTTCCTTAGCCAGCTCAACAAGCTTTTTGCCTGAACGCATACTTAGCTTTTGCAGATACTGATGTGCCTGACTTTCACTTATACCTCTGTTGTTCATCAAAATCAACTTGGCATTTGAAATAAGATCGCTCTCATCCTTAGCTCTTTGTGTAAAGGAGGATCTTGTGCTGACAAGAATTGATACCGTCTGCAAAAACTCATCTTTTTGGACAGGAAGAGGTAAATTAATCAGATTGCCCATATATTCCTCTCTTCCGTTTTTTGACAAAGCTACAATATCAAATCCTACCGGCAGATGCTCGGCAATCACACCTGCACTCATATCACTAAGAATTGATGCACAAACAACAACGCCCTCGTGAAGCTCATGCGCAATATTAAGAACACTTGCACCGGTGGCACAGACATAAGAGACATAAAATCCCTCAGCTTCAAGCAGAGAACGCAGCTGCAAAGCAGTGACTTTGTTAGGATATGCAATAATTATTTCCTTCATCACATTCCCCTTCTCTGCCCAATTAAATTGCTTATAGTATAACATATGTATGTACTTATATTCAATACCAAATATGGTTAAATTATCAAATTTAATTCATATAGCCTACAACAATTTACACATATTTTTATGAATTTTTATATTTTTTTGTAACAAACTAACCAAAAATGACTTGATTATTATTTATAAAGGTGTTATTATGTTGTTATATAATGTGTTAGCTGTGGCTGAACAGTCACGAAGGAGAAGAAAAATGGCAAAATTAAAACAGGAATATGAGTTCCCGCTTTATCTTTTTCATAGTGGTAAAAACTATAAAGCATATGAGTTTTTCGGCTGTCATAATATAGAAAGTAACCGATTCGTTTTCAGATTATGGGCACCGCATGCTGTATCTGTATCAGTTGTCGGTGATTTCAATAACTGGGATAACAGCACCCATGTTATGAAGCAAATTTCTCCGGCAATATGGGAAATTGAAATTGACAAGCTTTCGGTTTTTGACTGCTATAAATATGCAATAACAACTAAAAGCGGCGACATTAAAATGAAAGCAGATCCATATGCCTTTCACGCTGAAACAAGACCGGGAACCGCATCAAAGGTTTATGGTGATATTTCATATAAGTGGAAAGACCAAAAATGGTACGACAAAACCAAAACAGGCAATATTTTAGAAAAACCCGTTAACATTTACGAAATTCATTTCGGCTCCTGGAAGCAGCACGAAAATGGTGACTTTTTATCCTACAGACAAATGGCAGATGAGCTTGTTCCTTATGTAAAGGATATGGGCTATACACATATAGAAATGCTGCCTGTAATGGAATTCCCGTTCGACGGCTCATGGGGCTATCAGGTAACAGGTTATTTTGCTCCTACATCCAGATACGGAACACCGGAAGATTTGATGTATTTTATCGAAACCTGCCACAAGGCAGATATTGGTGTAATCCTTGACTGGGTACCTGCCCACTTTCCAAAGGATGCACATGGACTCTATGAATTCGACGGTGAATGCACCTATGAATATTCTGACCTGAAAAAAGGTGAACATAAGGAATGGGGCACGCGTGTTTTTGACTACAGCAAAAACGAGGTCAAATCATTTCTTATCTCATCTGCAATGTATTGGGTTGACAAATTCCATTTTGACGGACTGCGCGTAGATGCAGTTGCCTCTATGCTTTATCTTGACTACGGCAGAGAAAATGGTCAGTGGACACCGAACAAAAACGGCGGACGAGAAAATCTTGAGGCAGTTGAATTTTTCAAAGAACTTAATTGTGCTATGTTTAAAGAGCATCCTGAGGTAATGATGATTGCCGAGGAATCAACAGCATGGCCGATGATAACAATGCCGACTGATATAGGCGGACTTGGCTTTAACTTCAAGTGGAATATGGGCTGGATGAATGATATGCTGCGTTACACCTCTATGGATCCATTATTCAGAAAGGGCAATCATAACTGCATTACCTTCAGCTTTTTCTATGCATTCAGTGAAAATTTTGTTTTACCTATCAGCCATGATGAGGTTGTACACGGCAAAGCAAGCCTTATAAATAAAATGCCCGGCGACTATGATATGAAATTTGACGGGATGCGCCTTTTCCTTGCGTATATGTTTGCTCATCCGGGCAAAAAGCTTCTCTTTATGGGCAGTGAATTCGGACAATTTATTGAATGGAATTACGAGCAGGGACTTGACTGGCTGCTGCTTGATTATGAAAAGCACAGACAACTGCACGACTTCACAAAGGAACTTAACAAATTCTACAAAAATACGCCTGCATTATGGGAGGTTGATTACAGCTGGGATGGCTTCCAGTGGATATCAAGCGAGGATAATGCAAATTCTATTATAGCATTCAGACGAATTGACAAAAAAGGCAATGATCTTATTGCTATATTTAACTTTACACCAAACAGCTTTGATGAATATAAAATAGGTGTTCCCGAAAATGCTACCTACAAAGTAATTATGGATACCTCACTCGAGAAATACGGCGGAATAAAGCCACGTATTTCGGGGACATATAAGGCCAAAAAAATTCCGATGCACAGTCTTGACTACAGTATCGGAATTAAACTGAACGGACTTTCAGCAATATACCTTGAAAAAAAAGAAAACAAAAAAAATATGGATAACAAAACAACTAAAGAAAATAAAAAGAAAAACTAAAGGAGATAAAAATGGCACACAAATCAAATGTTGTAGCAATGCTTCTTGCAGGCGGTCAGGGAAGCCGACTCGGAGTATTAACAAAGAACATTGCAAAGCCTGCAGTGCCCTACGGCGGCAACTACAGGATAATTGATTTCCCTCTTTCAAACTGTGTTAACAGCGGTATTTATACCGTAGGCGTTCTTACACAGTATCAGCCGCTTGAGCTTAACGATTACCTCGGCAACGGTCAGCCATGGGATCTTGACCGTCAGCATGGCGGAATTCACATTCTGTCACCATACGAAGCAATCGGCGGTGCTGAATGGTACAAGGGCACAGCAAACGCAATTTACCAGAACATTAACTTTATTGAAAAGTATGATCCTGAATATGTTGTTATCCTCTCAGGTGACCATATTTATAAAATGGATTATGCAAAAATGGTTGACTTTCACAAAAAGAATGATGCAGCCTGCACAATAGCAGTGCTCGAAGTTCCATGGGAAGAAGCATCACGCTTCGGCATCCTTGCTACCAAAGATAATGACGAGATTTATGAATTCGCAGAGAAGCCTGCCAAACCTAAGAGCAATAAGGCATCAATGGGTGTTTACGTTTTCAGCTGGGATAAATTAAAGCAGTACCTCATTCAGGATGAAAATACTGAAGGCTCCTCAAACGACTTCGGTAAAAATATAATCCCGACTATGCTTGATGCCGGTGAGAGAATGTTTGCTTATCCGTTCAAGGGCTATTGGAAGGATGTCGGAACAATTGACTCTCTCTGGGAGGCAAACCTTGATATTATCAACCCAAACGTTGACCTTGACCTCAGTGATACAAGCTGGAGAATTTATTCGAGAAATCCTATGGCACCGCCTCACTATATTGGCAAGAATGCTATTGTTGAGAATTCATCAATCAGTGAAGGCTGTGAGATTGAAGGCAATGTTGACTACAGCGTAGTATCCTCAAATGTTACGATTGAGGAAGATGCTGATGTAAGATATAGTGTAATCATGCCTGGTGCCGTTATCAAAAAGGGTGCTAAGGTTTATTACTCAATCATTGCAGAAAATGCAGTAATTGAAGAGGATGCTAAAATCGGTGAAAATCCTGAGCATCTTGACAAGCCTGAGGATTGGGGTATTCCTGTAATCGGTGCGGGAGCAACCGTAACCAAAGGACAGATTATTGCCCCGGGGGTAATGATTAAATCAGGAGAGGAGGTATAAGTCAATGAACGGTAAAAGAGTTTTAGGTATTGTATTTGCCAATATTCACGAGGAAGCACTCGACTCCCTCACTGCTATGAGAACAATGGGCTCAGTTCCATTCTGTTCACGCTTTCGTCTGATTGACTTTCCTCTTTCAAATATGGTGGACAGCGGCATTTCAAAAATAGGTGTTGTAACAAACGCTAATTTCCAGTCACTTATGGACCATGTTGGCACAGGCAAGCCATGGGATTTAAGCAGAAAGACAGATGGACTTTATCTGCTCCCGCCTTTCTCTGTAGGCAGTGCTACAATGTGGGGCAACAGAATCGATGCACTTTACGGCAATATGAATTTCCTGCGTCAGTCAAACCAAACCTATGTTCTTATGTCGGACTGCAATCATGTGCTTAATGTTGATTACAACGCACTCTTCAATGCACATGAGGCAAGCGGTGCAGATATAACTATTCTCGGTGTAAAGGGCAAAATGCCAAAGAGCATCGGCTCTGTTCTCAGCTTTGATAAGGTTGACGAGAACGGCAGAATTACCGAAATGAGTCTTGATAAGAAAACAGATGATGATGTTTTCTATTCCTGCAACATTATGATTATGAAGAAATATCTTCTTGAATCTCTTGTTACAACAGCTCACTCAAAAAATGAGATTTCATATCAGCGCAGCATCATAATGGCTAATGTTAAAAATCTTAAAATACATGCCTTTGATGCAACCGAAAGCTTCGTGGGTACAATTGATTCTATCCAAAGCTACTATGATATTTCAATGTCAGTGCTTGAAAAGGATAATAGAAAAAAGCTTTTCAGAGCACCTATTTCAACAAAAGAGCGTGATGATATGCCTACGCTTTACGGCCCTGATTCATCACTTAAAAACTCACTTGTTGCCGACGGCTGCATTATTGAGGGTAAGGTTGAAAACTGTATCATCTTCAAAGGCGTTAAGGTCGGAAAAGATACCGAGGTTAAAAATTCAATTCTTATGCAGGATACTGTTGTCGGCAGCAAGGCAAAAATCAATTGCGTAATTACCGATAAAAACGTAAGCATTAAAGATGGTGTTGAGCTTGCAGGTGCAAACACCTTCCCTATTTGCTTGACAAAAAACACAAGAGTTTAAACAATTAATAAAATTCGGCAATGGCAAAGATAATTGTACATTTCTTTAAAGCCTGCCGAATTTCAGGAGATAAATATGAAAGTATTATATGTTGCATCTGAGGCACTGCCGTTTATGGCATCGGGCGGACTCGGTGATGTTGCCGGCTCACTGCCTGTAGCGCTCAGAAAAAGATTAATCGGCTGCCGTGTTGTTATGCCGCTTTATGACAGTATCAAACAGGAATATAAGGACAAGATGAAATTCATCACCTCTATTTCCGTACCTGTGTCATGGAGAAGACAGTATTGCGGTATTTTCGAGGCAAAAGCAAACGGTGTTATCTACTACTTCCTTGATAACCAATACTATTTCAAGCGTGACGGAATTTACGGTCACTATGATGATGCAGAGCGTTTTGCATTCTTTGCACGTGCTGTTCTTGAAATCATACCGGTTATTGACTGGAAGCCTGATATCATCCATTGTAACGATTGGCAGAGTGCACTTACTCCGCTGTATTACAGCTGTTACTATGCTAACAGAATGGGCTTTGAAAATATTAAAACTGTTTTCACAATCCACAACATTCAATATCAGGGCAAATACGGCGACGAGCTTTTGAACGATGTACTCGGCATTGCTCCTGAGCATAACAACCTTATCCTTTATGATGGACTTGTTAACTTTATGAAGGCAGGTATTGAATGTGCAAATAAGGTTACTACCGTATCACCGACATATGCTAAGGAAATACTTGATCCATGGTTCAGCCATGGTCTTGATCCGATTCTCAATCAGCGCAGCTGGAAGCTTTGCGGCATATTAAACGGCATTGATGTTGACGGCTATAACCCGGAAACAGATAAAGATATTTGGGCAAACTACAGCGCAGAGGATTTCACAAACAAGGCTAAAAATAAAGAAGAGCTGCAAAAGATGATGGGACTTAACGTTGACCCTAGCGTGCCTGTAATCGGTATTGTATCCCGTCTTGTAGGTCATAAGGGTGTTGACCTTATGAAAGAGGTTCTCGAAAAGAGCCTTTGTGAACGTAACCTACAGTATGTAATTCTCGGCAGCGGTGAATGGCAGTATGAAAACTTCTTCCGCTATCTGCACGATAAATACCCTGATAAGGTAGGAATCACAATCGGATTTGTGCCTGACCTTGCAAGAAAAATTTATGCAGGTGCAGATATGTTCCTGATGCCAAGTAAATCAGAGCCCTGCGGACTTTCACAGATGGTTGCACTCAGATACGGCACACTTCCTATCGTTCGTGAAACAGGCGGTCTGAAAGACTCCATTACAGACTGCGGCGATGGCGAAGGCAACGGATTCACCTTCAAAACTTATAATGCATACGATATGCTCGGTGCAATCTATCGTGCAAATGATGCTTATTACAGCGAAGGCTGGAGCACACTTGTTAAACGTGCACTTGACTGCGATATGAGCTGGGGCAAGAGCGCAAACGAGTACATCAAAATGTACCGTTCACTTTTAAAATAATAAATATTATGATAAAAATACGGTTTGAGAGTTTTTCTCAAACCGTATTTTTTTAATTATAGTAAATTAAAGGCTTTTTTCTTTTCTTATTTCAAAATTCTCTCCGAGCTCACTGCTAAGCTTATGATATATTTCTGATTCTCTTTCTGCAAAATCCTGTTTTTGTATATCATTCCATATTAAAGAAGATGAGGGATCATTCCAATCAATACTTTCTTGAAAAGCGTTTTCAAGCTCCTTAATTTTTTCTTTAAGATTATCTGAAATCGGTAAAGTATCAGAATTAACCATTACTCCAAATTCATTTACAGCTTTATCATTATCACTCCATATACATCCGCCGCCATAATCACAGAAAAAGCGCAGCTTATATAATGCCATTATGGATACTCCTTTCCAAATCAAGCAAATATTGCTTTTTATCGATTCCGCCTGCATAACCTGTCAGACTGCCGTCTGAGCCAATCACTCTGTGACACGGAACAAGAATCAGAATCGGATTATGCCCAATTGCACCGCCTACAGACTGAGCAGAAACACGTTTTCCCGTTTCTGCCTCAAGTACTTTCGCTATTTTACCGTAAGTAGCAGTCTCACCATAAGGGATCTCCAAAAGCATTTGCCATATCTTCTGCCTGAAAGCACTGCCTTTCGGCTTTAGACAAAAATTCAACTCGGGCTTTTCCCCTTTAAAATATCTTTCAAGATAAACTATTGCATCATTAAAAACACCAAGCTGTTTTTTCTCAAATTCACTGCCAAGTGTACTTTTAAAATATTTCTGATTTTCAACCCACAGTCCTGTAAGGCACTCTCCGTCACTTGACATTGTGAGTCTGCCCATGGGTGAATCATATTCATAAATATATTCCATATTTGTGCATCCTTATCCTTTTCTTTATTTTAACATATTGCAGCAATTAAAACCACCTTTTCTTTTTAAACCAAAAATACAGGCAGAGTACAACAGCAACAGATAAAAGCATTACATAAATATAGCCATACTTCCAATGCAGCTCAGGCATAAAATCAAAATTCATACCATACCAGCCAACAATAACCGTCATCGGGTAAAAAATTGTTGTCAGCAGTGTAAACACCTTCATTGTCTGATTAAGCCGCATATCAAGATATGCTTGGTAGGCATCCCATAAATGCACAACACTGTCTCTGAGCAAGTCAACATTTTCCTTAAGCCTTACTGTCTTATCAGTAAATATCTGAAACACTCTTAGGCTCTCAGCATCAAATATTTCATTTTCGTTTTCTCGCAGTGCTTCACTGATATCAATAAGCTGTTCGTAATAACCCCTGAGAGTCAGAAGTTCCTTTTTCATATTCAGCAAATTCATATTAAAATTCCTGTCTGCTCTATTTTTCAAAACTGTTTCTTCAAGCCTGTTTATTTCCTGCTCCGACTCCTCAAGCTCCTTATTATCTCCTGCTATCAACTCTTCAAAAAAAGAGCAGACAAGCTTTTCAAGTGTAATATTTTCACTTGATATTTTTGACATTACTTTAAAAAACACATCTCTGTTATAACATACATTATCAGACACACTGACAATTAAAAATAAGTTTTTCTTCACAAAAAGGGCCATCCAGCTTTGACCGCTGTTTAATTTAGCCGTATGAAAAGCATTAATTTTTACAAAATTATAATCATCATAAACAGCGATATCCGATGCAAAAAAACTGCTGTGCTCCTTGCACCTTTCAACTGCCTTGAGCGAAAAACCAAACTGCTTATAGATGACCTCAAGTTCACCGATATTAACAAAACCAAATGTAAGAATATTATCATTAATCTCATCTGCTTTAATACTTATAACATCATCATCAAACTGATAAAACATAAAACCACCTTAACCAAAACTATGAAAAAGTATCCAAAAGTAAAAAAAAAAAAAAAAAATTA
>CAMWPJ010000042.1 GCA_947176035.1 uncultured Clostridia bacterium
GTTATTACTATCTTCATATTTGAAGTTATAGCTTATAAAATTAATAAAGAGGTGAAAGTAATGAGTGTGGATTACAAACAAATCGGCAAGCGAATACAAAAAGAACGTAAAAAAACAAGCATTACTCAAGAAACGCTAGCTGAAATGTTGGATGTAAGCACAGGATACATAAGCCAAATAGAGAGAGGAATAACTAAAGCTAATCTCACAACTATAGACAATATATGCAATCATATTGGTTGCGATTTATCTTATATAATTACAGGAGTTTCAGTTGATAAATGAATTATGAAATTAGGAAAAAAGTATGAGGATGCGCATACGTGCAGCTTTTTCGGAGATACAAAAGAAAAAGACATAACAGTTGATATGCTGTATGTATTGTATGAATATCTGGAATGGCTGGCAGATGAAAGAAACGTCAAAATTTTTTATACAACCTCTGTTACCGACTTTGATTTTATATGCGAGGCAATGGTTTTTTATCTGCAACATAAATATCCTGATATTCTTCTGGTAAAGTATGCAAGTCAAAAGTATAAACGCAAACCAAGTGACGACAGATATAATTATGTGATAAATTATGAATCAAGAGATTACAGAAAACGCTGTTCCTATGTCGGTGAAATCAGCGACTATGTTATTTTTGACAATCTTAAGGGCTTGGGACCGAAAAGTGACGCCTTTATGGGTCATACTATTAACGGCTATTATAACGGCAATCACAAAAAAGATGGTTATCACATCGTTTTGTCACGTATTGTTGAGAGAGTGCGTAAAGGACACATGCAGGAAAGAGAGAAAGTCTCTGTACATACTCACGAGTCTGCTGACGGTGAAGTGAATGAAACGAACAGCAGCATCCCCGAATTGTGATCAATTTCACTTGGCCCTATAGGCAATGAATAGAAATCCGAACCTGCCTAAAATGCAGCATAAAAGCGAATTTACGAAGTTTTCGCTGTTGCCTTGCGCCAGCAAGGCTGCCATCTTAAAAATCAAAATTCATCTTTTCTGCAAGCATTTTGGGTCTGCGAGTTAAAATTGTGCTGATTTGTTCTTAATCAAGGCATAAAAACGCAGGAATACTTTCGTATTCCGAGTATTTTTAACACAGAGTAAGGGCAAATCAGCCTATTTTAACCATGGTTCGGATTACTACTCATTGCCTAAACACAGGATAGTGGGGAAAAATGACAGCTGATACAGTATTGTATCAGCTGTTGTTTTTTGTTATTAATATGTTTATTTATTTCTGTAAATAATGGCTTCACGTTCAGGACCGTTTGATACCATTGTAATTGGGTATCCCAGCTCACTCTCAATGAACTCAACATAGTCCTTTGTCTCCTGCGGCAATTCATCATAATTTCTGATACCGCGGATATCACAATGCCAGCCCTTCATTGTTTTAAGTACAGGCTTGCACTTTTTAAGAATAGGGGTGGTAGGGAAGTCCTTAATGATTTCTCCGTCAACCTCATAGCCAGTGCAGATTTTGATTTCCTCAAGGTATGAAAGGCAGTCAAGCGCTGTCATAACAACTTGAGTTGCACCCTGACAAGCTACGCCGTAGCGTGTAGCTACACAGTCAAACCAGCCAACACGTCTCGGTCTGCCTGTTGTTGCACCGAATTCACCCTTGTCACCGCCATGGATACGAAGCTCTTGAGCTTCAGCCTCGTCGAGGATTTCAGATACAAATTCGCCTGCACCTACTGCAGATGAATATGCCTTTGTTACAACAACGATATCCTCAATAGCGTGAGGCGGAATTCCTGCACCTACAGCACCATAGCCTGCAAGTGTTGATGATGATGTAACCATAGGGTAAATACCGAAATCAGGATCCTTGAGTGTACCAAGCTGACCTTCAAGCAGGATGTTTTTTCCTTCCTTGATTGCGTTCATAAGGTATGTGTGTGTGTCGCAAACATAAGGTGCAATCTTTTCCCTGTAGTCAACACAGGTGTTATAAAGCTCGTCCTTATCAAGAAGCGGCTTGTTATAAACATATTTTAAGGTAAGATTTTTGAGTGTGCAGATATTTTTGATTTTTGCTTTGAGTGTCTCATCATCAAAAAGCTCATTAACCTGAATTCCGATTTTAGCATATTTGTCGCTGAAGAATGGTGCGATGCCTGACTTTGTTGAGCCGAAAGCGTTTTTGCCGAGTCTTTCCTCCTCATATTCATCAAGAAGGATGTGATACGGCATAAGAATCTGTGCTCTTTCGCTTACCAAAAGGTTAGGATTAAGACCTGCCTTTTTTACATCCTCAAGCTCGTTTAAGAACTTGTTGATATCGAGAGCTACACCATTGCCGATAATGCAGGTTGTATGGTCATAGCATACACCTGACGGCATAAGGTGAAATGCAAATCTGCCGTGCTCATTGATGATTGTGTGGCCGGCATTTGCGCCGCCCTGAAAACGGATAACAATGTCACTTTGTCCGGCAAACATATCGGTGATTTTGCCTTTACCCTCGTCACCCCAGTTTGCACCTACAATTGCTCTTACCATTGATATAATCTCCTATAAATGAAAGAAAAATTAAGAGCGCAGTGGAGAAACCGCTGTCGCCCTTAATTTATTATATTATAAGCAGAGTGCAATGTCAATGCAATAATTAGTGGATTTTAGCCTGCTAATGTGTGGAATTTTTAGTTATTATAGCAGTTGTAATGCTGTATTTTTTGTGATATCATAAAAGAAATAATATATAATGCAATATAATTTTGAGGTAAAATATGAAAATATATAATGTTATGCACTATGGTGCAAAGGGTGATGGTGTTACAAACGACGCCTTTGCAATTCAGCACGCTATAGATGATTGTTACAAAAACGGCGGTGGTCAGGTTGTTCTGACAAGCGGACATGTTTTTTACAGCGAGTCAATAAGGCTCAGAGCGAATGTTGATTTGCATATCCAGAAAGGCGCCACTATCAAGGCGACAGATAATATTGACGGCTATATCAGACCAAACAAGCTGATTAATGACCCGAAAACAGCACTTATCGGCAATCCTGTTACAGGCAAGCCGAGCTTTGTTTTCATCTATGGCTTTGAGGCAGATAACTGCACAATCAGCGGCGAGGGCACTATTGATGCAAATGGTCATGCTTTTGTTCAGCGTAAGGATCAGTATTATGTAACAGGTGATTTTTACCCGCGTCCTACTGTTATGTATGTTGAAAAGAGCAATCATATTACATTTAAGGAATTCACTGTTGTTGATGCTCCGTTCTGGACACTTCATCCCGCAGGCTGTGATGATGTGCTGATTGACAGAATCAGAATTCTCAATGACCTTGACGTTGCAAACAGTGACGGTATTGACCCTGACCACTGCTCAAATGTAAGAATCCTTGGCTGTCATGTTACCTGTGCCGATGATTGCATTTGTCTTAAGGCATCAAAGGGCAATGCCGAATATGGTCCATGTGAGAATATTGTTATTGACGGCTGTACACTTGTATCAACCTCTGCCGCTATTAAAATCGGCACTGAGGGGGTTGGCGACTTCAGAAATGTTATTGTTTCAAACTGTGTTATCAGCAGGTCAAACAGGGGACTTTCAATTCAGATTCGTGATGGCGGCTGCGTTGAAAATGTAACCTATCAGAATATTATTGTCGAGACCCGACGTTTTTGTCCTGACTGGTGGGGAACCGCTGAGCCGATTGTTATTACTACTTTTAACCGTGACGAAAATACAAAGAGCGGCACCATTAAAAATATCCGCTTTTTTAATGTTACCACAAAGGGTGAAAATGGTGTTCTCATTCACGGCAATGCTGATAATATTATTGAAGATATTACCTTTGAAAACTGCCGTGTTGAGCTTACAAAAACAAGCAAATGGCAGTGCGGTCTTTATGATTTGCGTCCATGCCTCGATTGGGGCGTTGAGCAGTATGACAATTCGGCATTCTTTATCAGGTATGCAAAGGATGTTAGAATAGAGAAAACGAAAACACTTTGGGGCAATCTGTGCGACAGATACAAGCACGCAATTGATGCACAGAATGTTGAAAATCTTGAGCTGATCCGTTTTAATGGGCATGCTGTTGATTCACAGACAGAGGACTATAAGCTTGATAATGTAAAATTGATTGAGGTATAATTATGGTAGAGCTTAAAGGATACAAGGTTAACAGACTTGAGATTGAAAATAAGGTAAAACCGGGTACACAGCTAAAATTACAGAATCAGCTTAAATATAATGTAAATTATCTTAATGATAATAAAACCTGTATCGGTATGCTGGAGTTCAGAATAACCGACGCTGATTTAAATCCGTTTGAGATGAAAATTGAAATAGTAGCAGAGTTTAATTTCGGACCGGGGGATGAAAGAGCTGATATTCATACTGCTTCATTTGATCAGCTTTTCCCGTTTGTAAGGCAGATTGTTAACACTGTAACCTCTTTTACAGGTATGCCCGGGCTTATGATTCCGATTATGCGTCTGAATAGAGATACTGTTCGTGTCAATGAAACTGATGAAAAAGAATCCTCGCCGTTAAATTGATTTATTTGTAGATTATCATAATATATAATATAAAGAAAGCGACTGTCATTGACAGTCGCTTTTGTGTTTTTTGGTATAAATTGTGTAATGTGAATTAGTTTAATTCAACATTTTCAGCTGCATATTCAGCCTGCTCCTGTGTGAAATCTTCATATAAGAGCTGGTCAATCAAGTCCTGTTTGTCGCTGAAGGTTGATACAGCCATATATTCCTTTGCCATTTTTACAGCCTGTTCATTCCAGTCAATATTAAGGCTGTCTATTGCTTTTGTGGCAACATCCTCTGAATAACCGTCAAACTTAAGCTGGTCAATCAGGCTGATTCTTGAGAATGCGTAAAGGTCTAAATATTCTTTAGCATCGTTAGCAGCTGTATTCTCAAGAGCAGAGAGATTTGGGTTTGCGGTGTTATTGTCATCAACATAATCGTTGAGGTAATCCTCGAACTGATTGATGTAAGCGGATGCATCAGGATCTGTAGCAAGCTTTGATGCAGCAACGCCTATAAACACACTGTAGATAATGGTGAAGATAAAGCTGATGATAATACAAGCTAATGCAGCTTTACCGCAAGCCTTTGCAGTTTTCGGCTTTTCATTTTTCTGTGTGAAATATAAAATGATACCAACAATAGGAATGAAGAAAGATAAAATTGCCAGACCTACGTTTGCCTTCTGCTCCTGTGGAGGCATTGGTGCGGCATATGGGTTGTAGCCGCCCTGTGGTGCCTGATAATACTGTGGATTGCCCTGCGGCTGCTGGTAGTATTGCTGCTGATTACCCTGTGGTGCATAGTACTGACCGCCTTGCTCATTCTGTGGTGGTTGATAAGCTTGCTGTGAATTATCCTGTGGAGCAGAATAATACTGACCGTTCTGTTCATTGTTCAGCGGTGCCGCTTCAGGAGCACTCTGAGCATTATCCTGTACAGGTGTATAATCATAGCTCTGTTCGTTTGTGTTATTAAAAAGATTATTGTTTTCGTCTGCCATAATGCAAACCTCCTCATTAGTTGCTGATTTAATTTTATCATAATACATCTATGCAGTCAATACACTAAATATGTAAATGGCTTATGAAAAGTCTATATTGTTTTGTGTATAATAATACAATTGTTTTGAATAAAAAACACGGCGGATTGTAAAATCCGCCGTGTTTGGTTTTAAAAAATATTTAAGCTAATCTTATTTCTCAGCGTACTTATCTTCGCCGTTCCAGCTGTACATAGCGCGGATGCTCTCGCCAACCTCTTCAAGCTGATGAGAAGCCTCGAGTGCTCTCTTAGCCTTGAAGTGAGCCCAGCCGTTGTTGCTCTCTGTGATGAACTTAGATGCAAATGTACCATCCTGAATTTCCTCAAGAACCTTCTTCATTTCCTTCTTTGTTTCATCAGTGATAAGTCTCTTGCCTGTCTCATAATCGCCGTACTCAGCTGTGTTTGAGATTGAATATCTCATCTTTGCAAAGCCACCGTTGTAGATAAGATCAACGATAAGCTTCATCTCGTGGATACACTCAAAGTAAGCATTTCTTGGGTCGTAACCAGCTTCAACAAGTGTCTCAAATCCAGCCTTCATAAGAGCTGTTACACCGCCGCAAAGAACTGCCTGCTCACCGAAAAGGTCAGTCTCTGTCTCGCACTTGAAGGTTGTTTCAAGGATAGCTGCACGAGCGCCGCCTACACCTGCACCGTAAGCAAGTGCTGTGTCAAGGCAGTGACCTGTAGCATCCTGATATACAGCAACAAGACAAGGTACGCCTTTGCCCTCTTTGTACTCTGAACGTACAGTGTGGCCAGGGCCCTTAGGAGCAATCATAAATACATCAACGAATGATGGAGGTACGATTTGCTTGAAGTGAATATTGAAGCCGTGTGCGAATGCAAGTGCCTTGCCTTCTGTAAGATTTGGTTCGATATCGCTCTTGTAGATAGCAGCCTGCTTCTCGTCAGGTGTAAGAATCATAATAACATCTGCTGCCTTTGTAGCGTCAGCTGTTGTCATAACCTTAAGACCAAGCTCCTCTACATGCTTCCATGATTTTGAACCCTCATAAAGTCCTACAACTACATCAACACCGCTCTCATGAAGATTGAGTGCGTGTGCATGTCCCTGTGAGCCGAATCCGATAATAGCAACGGTTTTGCCTGAAAGAACATCAAGATTACAATCTGATTCATAAAAAATCTTTGCGTCTGCCATTTTATTTTCCTCCGTAAATCAAATAAATTTATTTCAAATGAGTTGTATGACTACTCATTTGTGTTTTTGTTAGTTCATATTATAGCTTGTGTGATGTCTAATGTCAACTGTAAAATAAAATTTATTGCTTTTTATTTTTTCAGTCCTTCAATTGCGTGGATGATGTGCAGTTTCATGGCGGTTCTTGCACCCTCAGCATTTCGTTTTTTGATAAATTCCATTATCAATCTGTCATCGTTCATATTATCATCGCTTACATCCTGGTTTTTTGTTAAAACCACAACACCTTTTTTTATTGCGTTGAATATAATCGGCATGAACTGTTTTACGAATGAATTGTGAGTTGCGTTTGCGATGCTTTCATGGAATTTCTGCTCCTCAAAGGTTCTGTCCTCACCGCTGAGAATTTTCTTTTCAATCTCTTCTCCATAGTAACAGATTACGGCTATTTCTTCATCTGTTGCTCTTTTTGCCGCTAAATAAGCACATTCAGGCTCGAACATCAGTCTCATTTCAAACAAATCGTCAAGACCTGATTCAATATCATTAAGGTTAGCACAGTCAACTATCGTATTTGATGTTACAAATGTGCCCTTGCCTCGTTTTATCTCCAGTATTGCGTTTGTAGTAAGTATTTTTATAGCCTCTCGCAGGGTTGAGCGGCTTACTCCCAGCTCGGCTGCAAAATCGTTTTCGTTAGGCAGCTTGTCTCCTACTGAAAAGCGGTTATCCTCGTCAATCATTTTAATTATTTGCTGTGCTGTGCTGTCTGCCAGCATTGCTGATTTGCTCATATGCTCACCTCTTTTAATATTATGATATCACAAGACTTGGTCGAAAGTCAATACGTTGTCTGACATCTTACAACAAAAAACATATTTGTACATATTTTATTTGTATAATTTAACAATTATTGCCTGTTTGCTTGTAAAATGTGATATAATGTTTTATTATTAATAATATAGCGTATTCTAAATGTAAAATTGGAAGTGGTGAAATGAACAGAATCACAAGATTAAAATATTATGTTGATACTCTTTGCGTTTACGATTTAAAAAAGGATGAGGTTATCTCGGCACTTTATACTTTGCTGTGCAGTGCCGACGATGAAGTATTGTTAAGGGCATACAGCAATTTCTTTAAAATTGTCTCAAGGCACGGTGCATTGAAAACATATTTATCGAAATGTATTCTTACAGATGATAATGCTTTTACACGAGCTGCCTGTGCAAATAAGGCTGGTGAGCTGCCTGCTTCAATAATAGATGCTGTAAGGTTTGATCTTATGAAGTTGGAGGAACTCGCAGAAATCACAGCAAAGGATATTGAAGACAGTATTACAGATGATGATTTAAAGGAAATGATAAAAACAGTTCCAAAATGGGAAACAGGCACTGCAGCTGCCCCGCTTGCCGATAATTGGAACGAACATCTTGATGAGTTGATTTCGTATCACCGAGTGAATGGATATGGTCAATATGCAAAGCACATTGCCTTTACTTGGAGAGATAATCAGATTAAGCCAATCAGTGTGACTGATTTAATAACACTCGATGATCTTAAAAATTATGAAAATCAAAGACAGAGGGTTATTGACAATACCGAAAGCTTTATTGCAGGACATCCGGCAAATAATGTTCTGCTTTACGGAGACAGGGGAACAGGTAAAAGCTCAACTGTTCATGCGCTATTAAATGAATATCATAATCAGGGACTCAGAATGATTGAAATACCCAAGAGTGCAGTTGCTGACCTTGGTTTAATCCGCGAACAGCTTGTTAAATCACCTATGAAATTTATTATTTATATTGATGATTTAAGCTTTGATTCAAATGATACGTCATTCAGTGAGCTTAAGGCAGCACTTGAAGGTTCGCTGTCAGGAAGACAGTCGAATATACTTATTTATGCTACTTCCAACAGAAGGCATCTTATTAAAGAGAATTTCTCTGACAGAGAGAATGATGTCAACCGTGGTGACACAATGCAGGAGCAGCTTAGCTTGTCGGATCGTTTTGGTTTGACAATAACATTTCTGAATCCTAACAAGTTTGAGTATCAGGATATTGTTAAAAAGATTGCACTTGACAGGGGGCTGGATGTTGATATGGAGCATTTGTGCTTTAAGGCAGAGCAGTGGGCAACGAGACGAGGCGGCAGATCACCAAGATGTGCAAAGCAGTTTGTAGATTTTGTTGAGGGCTGTGAGCAAAGAGGCAGAGAATGGTAAAACTATAGTAATTTTTAATTTAAAATCTGTTAAAAATTTTTAAAGATTGTTTACCAAAAAAACAAAAAAACACCAATTAAGCGTGATAAAATGATATTATCGAAAATAAAGGAGAAAATGAAATGAGTACAAAAATTCTTGTAGTAGACGATGATCCTAATATTTGCGAGCTGTTAAAGCTTTATCTTGAAAATGAGGGGTATACTGTTTTTGTAGCTAATGACGGACAGGCTGCGGTGAATATGTTCCAGTCAAAAACACCTGAACTTGTTTTGCTTGATATTATGCTTCCGAAAATCGACGGCTGGCAGGTATGCCGTGAAATAAGAAAAACTTCGAGTGCACCTATTATTATGCTTACTGCGAAGGGTGAAACCTTTGATAAGGTGCTTGGCCTTGAACTGGGTGCTGACGATTATGTAACAAAACCATTTGATGCTAAAGAGGTTATGGCAAGAGTTAAGGCAGTTCTGAGAAGAACAAACGGTTCTGCAGCAGCTGATGATAACAGTAAAAAGGTTGTTGTTTATGATAATCTTGAAATTAATATAATTAACTATGATCTTAAGGTTAAGGGTGAGTCAATTGATACACCGCCTAAAGAGCTTGAACTGATTTATCATTTTGCATCAAATCCTAATAGGGTTTATACGCGAGACCAGCTTCTTGACGAGGTATGGGGCTTTGATTACTACGGCGATTCACGAACTGTAGATGTTCATGTTAAGCGTCTTCGTGAAAAGCTTGAAGGTGTCTCGGACAAATGGTCACTCAAAACCGTCTGGGGTGTCGGATATAAATTTGAAACAAAGGAATAAATTGAATGTCTGTTAAAGAAGTGTTAAAGGGACAGTATTTAAAAAATAATATATTTGCAAAATATTTTATACTTTTTGCAACTATATTCCTTGTTGTAATGACTATTCTCGGCACTACCCTGACAATACTTGTTAATGTGTATACTACTAATGAAAACACAAAGCTTTTAAAAGAAAATACACTTTCAATGGCCAATACAGTCAGCTCGTCCCTGTCGGTAGGTGATATAAATAATGATTTTTCACTGGAAAAGCTTATGATTTGCAATTCACTGAACGTTATTTCCAATTCAATTGATGCTGATTTGGTTGTATGTGATGTTGAAGGTAATATAATTCTGTGTAAGGAGAAGGCCAATGCATCACCATTTTATGACGAATTGCACAGGTGCGAATATCACAGTGAATTTACTGTCGGCAATTCGCTTTTAAAAAGTGTATATGAGGGCGGTTATGTTGGGACGGGCAGCGTTAACGGTAAACGCTCTTATATAGCAAGTTATCCGATTTACAGCAACAATCAGATAATCGGCTTGGTGCTTGCAACAACCGATGCAAATGTAAATACGCTTACGCTTGCAGTTTTGAGGATGTTTTTTGTCAGTGCTCTTGCATGCCTTGCAATAGCCTTTATATGTATTTGGCTTTTAACAAGACGTTTTGTAAGACCGCTCAGGCAGATGAGTGTGGCGGCAAAGAAATTTGCAATAGGTGACTTTTCGTACAGAGTTAAGGTTAGTGGCGAGGATGAGCTTTCTGAGCTTGGCAGGGCCTTTAATGATATGGCGGACGCACTTGACTCTCTTGAATCGTCAAGACGCAGTTTTGTGTCAAACGTGTCGCACGAGCTGAGGACACCTATGACATCAATAGGCGGTTTTATTGACGGAATACTTGATGGTACAATACCTAAGGAAAAAACAAGTTATTATCTTAATATTGTCAGCGGCGAAATTCGCCGGCTTTCACGTCTTGTTGTTGCTATGCTTAATATGAGTAAGATTGAGTCAGGCAGCTTTGAGATGAAAGCGAGCAATTATGATATATCCAACCAGATTATTCATATTCTTCTTACTTTTGAACAGAAGATTGATGAGAAAAAAATTGAAATACAGGGGCTTGAAAATCTGCACCCGACATATATTGTTGCAGATGCCGACATGATTTATCAGGTTATATACAATATTTTTGATAATGCTGTTAAATTTACAAATGACGGTGGATATATTAATGTTGATATGCGCGAGATTAATGATTTTATAGAGGTGCATATTAAAAACAGTGGTATCGGTATTAAGGCTGACGAGCTTTCAAAGGTGTTTGAAAGATTCTATAAGGTTGATAAGTCGAGAAGTCTTGACGCTAAGGGCGCAGGCTTGGGACTTTATATAGTTAAAATGATGGTTGAAATGCACGGAGGAAGTATCTGGGCACTCAGTGAGGATGAAAGTACCGCTGAATTTGTGTTTAGACTGCCGAAGTCATATAACCCTATTTATAAAAAGGAGATCAGAAGCTAATGGACGAAAATAAGGATTTAAAAAACGGGAATAGTAACGGCTCACGTCCCGACTATTATCAGCCGAATAATAACGGACCATATTATAATCCGCCTAAAAGTGAGGATAATGCGCAGCAAAATAATACATCATATCATTATTCTTATAATAACTCAGCACAGCAGAGTAATCAGAACAGTCAGAATAACCAGAGTAACACATATCAGCCAAGGGATAATGGATATAGCTATAATCCTTTTCCTGATACAGACAATAACAGCAGTGACAGCAAACCGCCAAAGAAAAGCAACGCATCAAAAATAATTATTATTGTGCTTGTTATCTGCCTTATTGTTGCGGCAGTAGGCATTGCCGCGGCTGCTATGGGCAAAACCGGCAGCAGTGATAAAAAAGATGAAAACACTACCTCTCAGGTGCAGTCTGACGAGGATGCTGCAAAGCTTAATTCCACTGAGGCAGTGCCTACCAAGGATTCAGGTGGTAATTATACAGTTGCAGGTGTTTATGAAAAGTGCGTTGATTCCTGTGTAGGTATTACCGTTTATTCGCAGAAGGCTGATGTGTATAACTATTTCTATAGCTATGGTCAGAATGGTAATTCAAGCAATGAGCCGACACAGTCAGGCGAGGGTTCGGGTGTGCTTATGTCTGAGCAGAACGGCAAGACCTATATTCTTACCTGTGCACACGTAATCAGTGATGCTGACAGCTTTACTGTTACACTCAACGATGGCACAGAGCTTGATGCTCAGATGGTAGGCTACGACAGCCAGACTGATATTGGTGTTCTTTCAGTGAATAAAACGGGTTTGCAGATTGCTGAATTTGGTGACAGCAGTGAGCTTGTTGTAGGCGAGCAGGTCGTTGCAATTGGCTGTCCCGGTGGTCTTGAATTTATGAACTCACAGACGAGCGGTTACATTTCTGCACTTGACAGACCGATTTCATCAAAAATCGGTTATGATACAAATTGTATTCAGATTGATGCTGCTATTAACCCGGGCAACAGCGGCGGTGCACTCTTTAATATGCAGGGTCAGGTTATCGGTATCAACTCATCTAAAATTGCTGCAACTGAATATGAGGGTATGGGCTTTGCAGTTCCATCAGCTACAGCGGTTGCAACAGCAAACAGTCTTATTAAGGTTGGTTATGTTGAGGGCAGAGCAAAGCTTGGTGTAACCTATAATCCAATTACAAACTTTAATAACTCAAATGCTGTTATTCAGGCGCTTGAGCAGAAGGGCTTTAAGGATTGTCAGGGTGCAATGGTTATAGACAGTGTTGAAGAGGGTTCAGGTCTCTTTGGTCAGGATATCAAGCAGTATGATATGATTGTTGCCGTCAATGGTGAAACTATGACATCAACTGATGTTATGACCTCAACTCTTGCAGATTCAAAGCCGGGTGATACCATCAAGCTGACAATTGCAAGAATAGAAAATAATGACATCAAAACCTTTGAGCTGGAATGTGAGCTTATCGAGTCCAAAGGTTGATAAATACGAGCAAAGCAGCAGGCTGAATGAAAAGTCTGCTGCTTTTTCATAACAGTTTAATGCTAAAATATAAGCACCGAGGATAAAATCCTCGGTGCTTATACTTTGTACTATTATATATGATTATAGCTCTGCAATTAATTCGATCTCACAAAGAACACCCTTTGGCAAATCCTTTACAGCCACACATGAACGTGCCGGTTTTGATGTAAAATATGTGCCATAGATTTCGTTGAACTTTGCAAAGTCATTAATATCTGCTAAAAAGCATACAGTCTTAACAACCTTATCCATTGTTGTGCCTGCCGCTTCAACGACAGCCTTGAGGTTTTCACAAACCTGTGTTGTTTGTTCTTCAATTGTTTTTGCGTCAACATTGTTAGTCTGTGGGTTGATTGCAATCTGACCTGATGTGAATAACATTCCGTTTGCCTTAACTGCCTGTGAGTAAGGACCAATTGCATTTGGTGCATTATTTGTTGCTACATATTCCATAGTTAAATCTCCTTTAAATAATATGTTTATTATTAATCTATAACCTCAAAGCCTGCATCTTTTAATGCCTGCTTAACCTGTGCTATGTGCTGATAATCCCTTGTCTCAACTCCGAGTTTGAGATAACAGTCGGTGATGTTCATATCAAGGTCAGTGCTGTCATAGTTAACAGATACAACATTTGCTCCAAGCTGTGCAATAATCTGGCTTACGCCCATCAACTGACCCGGTTTATCTGAAAGTGCAATTGTAATGTTGGCTGTTCTGCCGCCCATTTTAAGACCACGCTCAATAACACGAGAAAGAATAGTTACATCAATATTACCGCCTGATACAAGGCAGCAAACCTTTTTGCCCTTGATATCAGGAATTTTACCGTTCATTATTGCAGCTACACCAACTGCTCCTGCACCCTCTGCAACAAGCTTTTCCTGTTCCATAAGGGTTAAAATTGCAAGTGCAATTTCGTCATCACTTACTGTGAAAACTCCGTCTACATATTGGTTTACCAAATCAAAGGTTAGGTTGCCCGGTGTTTTTACTGCGATACCGTCTGCAATTGTCTGCACCTTATCAAGTGTCTCGATTTTGCCATCACGAATTGAGTTTTGCATTGATGGTGCTCCCATTGCCTGAACACCATATACCTTACAGCTTGGCTTAATCTGCTTTATGGTGTATGCAACACCTGCAATCAGTCCGCCGCCGCCGATTGGCACGATTACTGCATCGGCATCCGGCAGCTGGTTGATTATTTCAAGTCCTATTGTGCCCTGACCGGCAATTACATCAGGGTCATCAAATGGGTGGATAAATGAATATCCCATTTCCTCTTTAAGCTCAAGAGCTTTATTGTATGCATCATCATATACTCCCTTGACCATGCAAACCTCTGCCCCATAACGCTTGGTTGCTTCAACCTTGCTGATTGGTGCACCATCAGGCAGACAGATGAGTGATTTTATGCCGTTCTTTGTTGCTGCAAGTGCAACACCCTGTGCATGGTTACCTGCTGAGCAGGCAATGACACCCTTTGTCTTTTCCTCGTCAGAAAGCTGGCTGATTTTAAAATAAGAACCTCTTACTTTAAAAGAGCCTGTAACCTGCAAATTTTCTGTTTTCAAATATATGTCTGCATCAGGTGAAAGATTTTTTGCTTTTATCATATCGGTCTCTCTCACTACCTGTGAAAGGACATTGCTTGCCTTATAAACTCTATCCAATGTTAACATTGTATTCGCCTCAATTCTTTTGTTTTGCTGTTTTAATATATTACTCTTGTAAAATTGATTTGTCAATTACCAAGTGAAATTACATTCAGCATAGCATACAATGCCATCACTGTCTGCAAAAATTTTCAGCTGTTGGTTTTGTGTGTTAAGATAAAAGAATTGATACTGAACACTGTCAATACCGTTATCACCACTGCCGATTGGTGCAGCATATTCTCTGTTAAAGGTGATTTCATCGCCGTAAAGTTCTTTGATTTCTTCAACAAGACTGTCAGCATTCTGTCTTGCAGTTTTTGCGAATTCTTCCGAACGCTCATTTTCATATTGGATTTTTGCATCGCGAATGAATTTGTATGTAAAGCTGCCGCAGCTGAGGTTTCCCTCAATTATTGCTTTTTCTTCATTATCGAGTGCTGCCAAAACGGCTGTTTTAAGCTTTGCTCCCTTCTGTGTGTCCTCACTTGGGGCAGCAGTAGTGCTTGTTGCCGGTTCGGTTGTTGTAGTGATTGCTGTTGTGGGTTGTGTAATTGGTTGTGTGCTTTCTTCCTGCATCTGCTCTTTTGTACATGAGGCAAGTGATATACATATTGCAGCTGTTATAGCTATCGCTAAAAGCTTTTTCATATTTAAATCCTCGTTATAATTTAATATATTATAAGAGTAAGACAATTTATACATCTTGTCAAGTAGTGAGTTATTGCATTTTCTATTGACTTTAAAGATGTTATATTATAAAATTAATAGTAAGCTATTTGACAATATACTATCCAAGGAGGATATATCAATATGAAAATTATAAAAAAGACTGCTGCCATAATTCTTTGTGCAGTATTTCTTATGCTTTGTTTTGCAGGCTGTTCAACAGCACAACAGGCAGCGGAGATTACAGAAGACACCTTGCTTGTTGCATATACTGCTGAAAATAAACCGTTTATTTATACTGACGATGAAGGCAATCTTGCAGGCTTTGACGTTGAGCTTATTGATAAAATATTTAAAAATGTAAGGAATGACTATAAGAATTATAAGTTTGTCCAGGTTGATGAGGATTACAGTCTCGGTGAGGATGCTGCATATACAGATGAAAATGGTAATGATTACATTGCCTATGTAATGGTTGGCGGTATTGCTAAGAATGAGGGCACCTTCAATAAGAATCATACCTTCACTAAGGATATTATTGATAATAGAGTTATCGCAGTCACTGTTCAGGGCAGCAATATTAATACATATGCTGATCTTGCAGGGGCAAAAGCAGGTGTTGTGTCAGACACAGCAAAGACTGCTCTTGATAAGAATGCTGCAATTAAAAGCGGTATGGCATCCGTTCAGAATTTTAATACTGCTGCCGATGCACTTGCTGCGTTGAATTCAGGCAGTATTGATGTGCTCATTATTGATGAGTTCAATTTCAATGTTGCCGAGGGTAAGGATAACTTCAGAGTGCTTGACAGTGAGCTTGATACAATCAGCTATGTATATTCATTTAAAAAATGGGATTGGTATGATGAGGCTTTCAACGAGGCTATCTACGAGCTTAAGAGCCCTGATTATAACGATGCTGACGAATTTACACCAATTGTTGAAACATATTTCGGCTATAATGCGTCAAACTTCAATTATGAACCACCAAAGACAAAATAAATTGTATGCAATATAAACAGTAAAGGGCGGAATCAAGCTGATTCCGCCCTTGTTTTATTGTCTCTTCAGTAAAGACAAAACCCCCGGTTGAACCGGGGGAAATAAAAAGCTTTAGTAAAAATAAA
>CAMWPJ010000043.1 GCA_947176035.1 uncultured Clostridia bacterium
AATTTATATGGAATTACTATTAATATATAAATATTTTATGCTTTTATGACCAAATTAAAAGCCATGCAAACGGAGAAAATGAATGAAAGAATCAAAATTACCTGATTTATTAAAAAACATATTATACGTTATACTGTTATTCGGCTTATCGGCAATCTTACTGCTCACAAAAATTTACTGTGATGAAATTTTACAGCCGTTTGCATATTTTGTAATCGGAGGAGCAATAGCTATAATCAACAGCTTTGCCTTTATTGCACTTAAAAAGGAAAATTCTTTTTATGCAATAGCAAATCTGGTGTGCACAGCACTTTGGATTTATCCGCTTTACACAAAAATACAGGAAGCCTTATCAGACGTCGGAATATGGGTATACATACTCGTATATATTTTGTTTTTACCTGCTGTTGCAGGGTGCATAACAGAAATAATCAGCTGCTGTATCAAGCAAGAGCAAGCAAAAAAAGCTGCGGCTGCAAAAAAGACTTTATCAATAATCACTATTATTATAACAGCAGCTGCTATTGTACTTGCTGTACTGTCAGCAGTTAAGCTCAATACTCAAATACCAAAGGAAATTGAGAACAAAAAAGAAGCTTATTCAAACGCTGTAGCGCTTGCAAATAATATTGCAAATGATTATAAAAACTCAGATTTAATTATCGAGGAAGTGCTTGACAAATATCAGCTGACATATGATAATTCCGAGCAAAATTATTATATCATTGAGGAGAGCAACAATATTCATATAACAGTTGACTCCTCCACTGAAGAGGGTAAAAATATGATTACTGTATCCTCTGACGCAATAAGCTGGGGTATACCAAAATTGTTTGAAGCAAACCTTTACGAATCTCAAACTGAGCAAATTCCGCTTAAATAGAAATCTGCTGATAAATATACAAAAAGGCTGTCTTTAATAAGACAGCCTTTTTGTTTGTTAAATCTATTGTTTAAAACAAACCTAATATATCGTCTATTTCATATTTTGATGCAAGAGCTCTTATACCCAGCTCCACCTCATCCCTGCTGAAGTCATGCTGCTCTAAAAACTCATCTTCCTTATCATTCAGATATGAATAAAACAATATACCGGCCTTCAAATCAAGCATATTCTCTGATAACAGCCGGTGTAATTCATTTTCAGCATGATTTATATCACCGTCGTCAATCATATCGGTAAGTATTATAAGATTATTTCTTGCATCATAATCCTCGATTAACTCCGCTGTAGGTGAATCCGTATCAATATCAAACAAAAGCTTCAGCAGTGCACCTATCATAGACTTTATGATTCGCATTATATAGTCCTGCTCAAACATTATATACCATCCTTATAAAATTCAATAGGAGGGCCGTTCAGCCCTCCTGACTATAACATGATTACATTAAATCTGCAATTGTATCCGAAAACTCTGTCGGATTATCGAGATCAAGACCTGCAATAAGTCTTGCAGATGCGTATAACAGCTTGGTATATTTAACAACTGTCTCATCATCAGCATTTGCAAGCTTTTCGGCAACAGGATGATTTGAGTTAATCTCAAGCACAAGCTGAGCCTTAACACCCTGATTTGCACCGGGCATTGAATTGAGCACCTTTTCCATTTCAAGTGAAACATAGCCCTCGGCAGTAAGGCTGACAGGATGAGAACCGAGCTTATTTGAAAGCTTAACAGCTGTAACCTGTCCGTCAAGCGCCTCCTTCATTTTTTCAAGAAGCTCCTTTGACTCTTCATTCTTTTTATTAATCGCCTCTTTTTCTGCCTCTGTACTTAAATCAAGATCATCCTTGCAGATGTTTGCAAAATGCTTGCCATCGTACTCCATAAGCATCTGAATTGCAAACTCGTCAACCTCGTCAGTGAAATAGAGCACCTCATAGCCCTTTTCTTTAACCGCATCAATCTGAGGAAGAAGTGAAATCTTGTCTGCATTTTCACCGCAGGCATAATAGATTGACTCCTGTGAATCAGCCATTCTGCCTACATATTCCTTGAGTGTGGTATAACCGTCACCATTTGATGACTCAAAAAGAAGAAAATCCTTGAGACCATCCTTTTCCATACCATAGTTAGCATAAACACCGTATTTAAGCTGCAAGCCGAATGCTTTGAAGAATTTTTCATATTTTTCACGGTCATTCTTCAGCATTTTATTCAGCTCGTTCTTTATTTTCTTATCAATTGCCTTAGCAATTATCTTAAGCTGATGATCGTGCTGGAGCATTTCACGGCTGATATTAAGGCTTAAGTCCGCACTGTCAACAAGACCCTTTACAAAGCTGAAATAATCAGGCAAAAGGTCTGCACACTTATCCATGATAAGCACACCGTTTGAATAAAGCTGTAAGCCCTTTTCGTATTCCTTTGAATAGAAATCATAAGGCGGATTCTCAGGTATGAACATCAGCGCATCAAAGGTTGCCTGACCCTCGGTTTTTGAGTGAATAACAGCAAGCGGAGCTGTGTAATCCATAAACTTACTCTTATAGAATTCATCATAGTCCTCTGCCTTGATTTCACTTTTTGATTTTCTCCAGATAGGCACCATAGAGTTAAGTGTATCCACACTTAGCTCTGTGATATATTCGCCTTCCTTTTCGGGATCAGGAACCTGATGGCTCATTTCCATAACAATAGGATAGCGGATATAATCGCTGTATTTCTTTACAAGCTCATCAAGCTTATACTGCTCAAGATACTGGCTGTAATTCTCGTTTTCATTATCCTCTTTGATATAAAGAGTAATTACAGTGCCTGCCTCTTCCTTTTCACATTCTTCAATCGTATAGCCGTCAGCACCGGTTGAAACCCATTTGTGTGCAATATCCTCGCCAAATGCCTTTGACACAACCTCTACCTTATCGGCAACCATAAATGAGGAATAAAAGCCTACACCGAACTGCCCGATAACAGAAATATCCTGTGCATTCTCATTATCGGCATTTTCTTTTTTGAAGTTAAGTGAGCCGCTCTTTGCAATAGTGCCGAGGTTATTTTCAAGCTCCTCGGCAGTCATACCGATACCGTTATCTGTTAATGTAAGGATTCGATTTTCCTTATCGATATCAAGCTGAATTTTAAAGTCATCTCTTGAAAGTGCAACTGCATTATCTGTAAGAGATTTGAAATAAAGCTTATCAATCGCGTCAGATGCATTTGAAATAAGCTCTCTGAGGAATATCTCCTTATGTGTATAAATCGAATTAATCATCATATCGAGGAGCTTTTTAGACTCTGCTTTAAACTGTTTTTTTCTCACAATAATCATCCTTTATTTCATAATTAGCACTCTCTCCTTTCGAGTGCTAATTTTATTATAGCCGATATTTTCCAATTGTCAATACTTTATGCACAAAAATATTTGTAGACAGTTGTACAATTATGTTTGACATTTACCATAAATTAGATTAATATCATATTATAGGGGGAAAATATTATGAAAACAGAAACTAAAACCAAATCAAAAAAGAAAACCGCATTAAAAGTTATCGTAATCATTGTTGCAATAATCGCTGCTCTTGTAATATTCCTTAATATTGCAGGAAATCACAAATCAAAACCCGAACAGGTAAACAGCTATGACACTGCAAACCCATACATATTAACAAGCACAGATATTTCAGGTCACCGAAGCGGCGGTGGTATTGCGCCGGAAGAAACACTTATGGCATTCAAAAACTGTGCTGAAAATCCTGAATTTTCAATTGACGTGTTTGAGTTCGACCTGCATATCACAAGTGATGATGTGCTTGTACTTCTCCACGATGATACACTTGACAGAACATCTGACTGCGAAGAGGTATTCGGCGAAAAGGATGTACGTCCCGAAACAAAAACCTTTGCAGAGTTAAAGACACTCAATATGGGTGCTAAATTCGAAAACGAGCAGGGCGAAATGCCTTATGCTGACCTTAAGGGTGACGAAGTACCGGATGAACTAAGAATTTTAAGCCTTGACGAAGTACTTGACTATCTCACATCAGCCGGCGACTATAAGTACATTATTGAAATTAAGAACGGTGAAGATCTCGGCAGAAAGGGTGTTGACATTCTTCATCAAATGCTCATTGACAGAGGGCTTATCGACCATGTAATTTTCGGCACCTTCAAGGGTGAAATCAGCGAATATGTTGATGAAAATTATCCTGATATGACAAGAAGCACAGGTATTGTAGAGGCTATTCAGTTCTGGTGGGCAGCACTCACAAACAGCAAGAGCTATGAGCCACCATGCAAGGTTTTACAGCTTCCATACGGTGCTCCATTCTCATACATCGGCATTAATATGGGAACTGCAACAATGGTCAACTATGCACATGATCACGATATGGCAATTCAGTTCTGGACAGTAAATGACGAGGACGATATGGAATACCTTATCAGCGTAGGTGCTGACTGTATTATGACAGACTATCCTGATAAGCTTTACAACGTAAAAAATAAATAAAAAACAACCGTCTCGGAATTCCTCGTTCCAAGACGGTTGTTTTTTATTATAATAAATTATTGTTTATATTAGGATGTTACACATCCTAATAATCCTTTTTTAATTCGGTAAATATTTTATATTTAATTTTATGTACCATTCTTTTGAGTCGCAAAAGAACGGTACCAAGAAAACGAATCAGGGGGAAGGCATACGCCAATTCCCCCTAATAACCCCCCCTCTTTAATGTTGTGCCTTGCGTACTCGCGCACACAGCGGCACAGGCAGCGTTATCTTTACTTTCGTAGGGGTGCACAGTGTGCGCCCGCCAACATTATCATTGTGCCCACGGGCGAACAATGTTCGTCCCTACGGTTATACTCCAATCCAACGCTAAACAAAAAATACGTTTTCATTTCATCTCTGATAAAGATTTATATTCATTTGTAAATCCTAATACATATTCAGGAGATACATTATAAAATTTGCAAAGCTTCACTAAATCCTCAATTTTGTATTGTCTTTTTCCATGTTCATAATTTGATATCGTCGTCTGTTTAACACGCAACACGTCTGCTATCTGAGCCTGTGTTATATCACTGTCTACTCTTAAATCTTTTAGTCTTTTTTTATAATCCATTGGTTTAGCATTGCTCATATTTTACACCTCAACCTATAATGTTTATTTTATTCTATATTTATAGTGCTGCGTTGACAAGTAACATATATAACGTTACTATAAATACAGTAACAAAATAAGGGCGGTATAATAACAACAATCTGTGAATATGGTAAAATAACAAAAGCTCCCGTATTGTTTTACACAATACGGGAGTTGTTTTATTGTTCTTTATTATGCTCTTTCGCCTGAGACATCAGCTTTAGGGTTTCGCGCAGGGTTTCAAGTGTTGATTCCTCAGGTGTCAGCTTAACAGCAATATATGGCCTTTTGCCCGCCGAAAGCGTCACCCTGCCCTTCATAAAGGCATTGAGGATTGCCGCGATTTTGATGTCAAGCTCGCTTGAATAGAACAGCAGCGAGCCGTTGCGCTGAATAACATCTGTAATATTCAGTCCGATTGCCATATTTCGTAAAAGCGCAATTTCGATAAGTCCCCACACAGCCGCAGGCGGTGCGCCGAATCTATCGGTCAATTCATCATAAACATCGTTTGCATCTGCATCATTTTTAATATTCGCAATTCGTTTATACATCGAAAGGCGCTGTGTGGTTGAGACAATATAAGTCTCAGGGATATGGGCATCAATCGCAAGGTCGATGAGACATTCTTTTTCCTCTGTCTCCTCTTCCTTAAGCTCGCCCTTTTCCATTGCAACAGCCTCTTCAAGCAGCTTCAGATACATATCGTAGCCGACTGCTTCCATATGTCCATGCTGTCTGTTGCCGAGCAGTGAGCCCGCACCTCGTATCTCAAGATCACGCATTGCAATTTTAAAGCCTGAACCGAACTCAGTATACTCACGTATTGCCTCAAGACGTTTCGTTGCAATGTCCGTAAGCTCCTTACCTCTGGTAAAAGTAAAGTATGCAAATGCACGTCTTGATGACCTGCCGACTCTGCCCCTTATCTGATGCAGCTGAGCAAGTCCCATACGGTCGGCATTTTCAATAATAAGTGTGTTGCAGTTCGGCACATCAACACCTGTTTCGATAATCGTTGTGCAGACAAGAATATCAATCTCACCGTTGATAAGCTGATTCCATACCGCTGACAGCTGTTCTTCTGTCATCTTGCCGTGGCCTATACCGACATTCGCATCCGGCAGTGCTTTTTTAATCTGCATTGCCTTGTGCTCAATGGTTTCGGTATTATTATGGAGATAGTAACACTGACCGCCGCGGTTAATCTCCCTCTCCATCGCCTCAATAACGATATCGTTATCATATTCAACAACATAGGTCTGCACAGGCTGGCGCTCACCCGGAGCCTCCTCAAGCAGGCTCATATCACGAATACCGCTCATCGCCATATTAAGTGTACGAGGAATCGGTGTTGCTGAAAGGGTTAGCACATCAACACGCGGGAATTTTTCCTTAATTTTTTCTTTCTGGGCAACACCGAAACGCTGTTCCTCATCAACAATAAGCAAGCCTAAATCTTTAAAATTTATACTTTTTCCAAGCAGCTTATGCGTGCCGATAAGCACATCCACGTTGCCCTCGCCAAGTCTTTTAAGAACTTCCTTTTGCTTTGACGGCGTAACAAAGCGTGAAATCATTTCAACATTAATCGGATATGGTTCAAAACGTTTCATTGCAGTCTGATAATGCTGCATAGCAAGAACAGTTGTAGGCACTAAAATTGCACACTGCTTACCCTCTGCAACACATTTGAATACCGCTCTGAGTGCAACCTCGGTTTTTCCGAAGCCAACATCACCGCAGAGCAATCTGTCCATCGGGGCAGTTTTTTCCATATCTCCCTTGATTTCCGCACTGCATCTAAGTTGATCATCAGTTTCATCATATTCAAAACGCATCTCAAAGTCACGCTGAAGGTCGCTGTCCTCTAAAAACGCATGCCCCTTTGTGTTCATTCGCTTAGCATAAAGTGCAATAAGCTCCTTCGCCATATCCTTAACAGAGGAGCGCACCTTTGCCTTCGTCTTTTTCCATTCAGTTGAGCCAAGGCGGTTTACCTTAACACGCGAATCCTCTTTAGGACCGATATATTTTGACACCAAATCAAGCTGTGTTACAGGCACATAAAGCGTGTCGCCCTTGGCATAGCTTATTTTGATATAGTCCTTTTTAACCTTATTAATTTCCAGAGCGTGTATACCTTCAAAAATACCGATACCATGGATATTATGAACAATATAATCACCCACACTAAGCTCATCAAGTGAATGGATTGCATTTTTTGACGAGGCCTTTTTATGCTTTTTCGTGCTCTGTGATGATTTGGAATGTGTAAGCAACGCAAATTTTATCTGTGAAAACTGAAAGCCCGCAAGCATTGTACCCGTAATAACATTGATTGCTTTTGTCTGGAACTGGTGTGGATATTTTTCAAAGAATACAGCATCATAGCCCATATCTCTGATATCCTCAGCAAGCGCTCTTCCTGCTCTTGCAGTACCCGCCATAATACAAATGGTGTAGCCGCCCTTTACAAGACCAAAAAGCTCCTCCTTAAGCTGAGTGAGCGTTCCGCTCCACGCATTAAAGGATTGTATTGTAAAGTTTGCAAGATACCTTACAGGTGTATCAAAGCTGCCGCGCGGCAGTGAATCCATATATATCGCATTGTTTTTTTCATAAAAAGCTGTAAGCTCGTTAAAATCAAGAGCAAATTTATCCAGACCCTTACAGAGTGTACCATCCTCAACAAACCATTTTAAGTCCTCTAAATTCAGTCTTTCCTGCTTTGTGCATTTCTCCTTAACCCTTGCACTTTCAACAACAAACAGTCTGCCGTCAAAATAGTCAAAAATACCATTTGAGTTATAGCAAAGCGGCAAATATTTATCAAGACAATTGAGCATCGCCCCGCTTTTGAGTTTCTCACAATCGTCATAAAGCTTTTCTCTTGCTTTGATTGCCTTGCCCTTAAGATTTTTTGCAACCTCTTCAATCTTTTTAATCAGCTTATCCGTGCTGTCAAAAAGCACCTCATTTGCAGGCGTAATACAGATAACATCAAGCTTGTCACTTCGTCTTTGCGTATAAATATCAAAGCTTGATATTGTGTCAACACTATCTCCCCACATTTCAATTCGTATCGGCTCGTCAAGATAAGGCGGGAAAATATCAATAATTCCGCCACGAACAGCAAACTGACTTGTGCCATCAACCTGCTCATATCTCACATAACCTGCAAGAGTCAGCTTTTCTTCAAGTGTTTTAACATCAAGTTCATCACCGACTGAAATGGAAAAGCTGCGCTCTTCAAGCACTGACGGCGGCATAGTATACTGACCAGCAGCATTTGCTGACATAACAACCGCCGAATAGTCACCCTTCAGAATACGCGAAAGCACACCGAGTCTGATATGCTCAAACTCACGGCTTAGACCCGCGACCTCAACAAAGGTCATCTCTCTTGACGGATAGAGCAGTACACCCTCCTGCAGCTGTGCAAGACTTTCCTGAACCTTAACAGCAGTTGCCTCGTCAGGCGTAATCACAAAAGCCTTTTCACCACTCTGGCATACCGAATGGATTAAAAAGCATTTTGCAACATCACTGAGACCGATAGCCCCAACAGGAGCATTAAGGGTATTGATGCTCTCGCTGAGGCTGATAAAATCATTACTTTTATTAAATTCTCTTGAAAAACAGGACATACCTTTTTTGCCCCTTTATTGTAGTACTTTACTGTATTTATGAATTATATAAATTCATCGCCTTATCAATTTCGCCATTAATCATAAGACGGATTGCTTTTGTTGTGTTTTCGAGTGCTGATTTCAAAGCAGGATCCTGCTCCTTAGGGAATCTGCCAAGCACCCACGCCGCAAGGTCATATTCGGGATTTGGCTTTTTACCCACACCAACCTTAACTCTCGGAAAATCCTCCGCACCAAGATGTGCAATAATACTCTTAATTCCGTTATGTCCTCCTGCCGAGCCCTTGCGCCTAATTCTTGTATGGCCAACATCAAGCGAAATATCATCATACACAACAATAATATTCTCACTTGGTATTTTATAGAATTTAGCAGCCTCACCTATTGCCTCGCCACTGTTATTCATCATCGTCTGCGGTTTCATAACAAGGCATCTTTTTCCATTTATAGTCACATCACTTACAAGAGCATGGTGCTTAAGCTTTTTTATGTCAAATCCCTCTTCAATAGCAAGCAAATCCATTGCAAGAAAGCCCGCATTGTGCCTTGTCATTTCATATTTCGCACCGGGATTACCAAGTCCTGCAATGATAAAATCATATGATGAGTCATTAAATTGTTTCTTCCTGTTCAGGAACATTTTCCTCTACCTCAACTGTTATCTTTATTTCCTCTGCACGTTTACCATCAACCGACAGCACAAATGCCGTAAGCTTATTACATGTAAAGCTGTCATCAACCTGCGGTATTTTATCAATATTTTTCATAATCCAGCCGTTTACGGTTGAAATATCCTTTTCGACCAGATTTATTTTGAAAAATTCATAGAAATCATCAATTGACATACTGCCCTGAACGATATATTCATTATCGCTTATTTGCTCGATATCATTGAGCACCTCATCATGCTCATCCCAAATTTCACCAACAAGCTCCTCAAGTATATCCTCAAGAGTAACAATACCCTCTGTTCCGCCGAATTCATCAATAACAACAGCAAGATGAGTTTTGTTTTTCTGAAAAATTCTCAGCAACTTTGATATTTTCGTATCAGGTGATACAGCAGGAACGGGTTTCAAAACTGTACGAAGGGATTTGAGATTACGTTTTCTTGCATTTTCAAAATCTCTGTGATGAATAACACCAACAATATTGTCTATATCATCAATATAAACCGGCAATCGGCTGAAGTTTGTTGAATTAAACACCTGTTCAATCTCGTTTAACGGTGCATATTTATCAACTGCCTCAACATCAATACGAGGCACTAAAATATCACCCACATCAATATCGTCAAATTCGATTGATGAGCGGATAAGCTCGCTTTCATTTTCGTCAATCTCACCGCCTGTGTGCGCCTCATCAACATAGGTTTTAAGCTCTTCCTCTGTTATGGTATCTGCTTTACCTGTTTTGAAAATCTTATTCATAAGTTTTTTCCAGCCACGGAAGAAGAAATTAAGCGGTGTAAAAATTATAATAAAAAATCTGATAATCGGTGTGATTGCAATTGCAACCTGCTCTGCTTTTTCCTTGGCAAAGGTTTTTGGTGTAACCTCACCGAAAATCAGAACAACTATGGTCATAACAACTGTTGATACAGTAGCACCTAAGTCACTGTTATCCCCCAAAAGACCGGTAAAAAACAATGTTGCAAGAGAGGTACAGGCAATATTAACTATATTATTACCTATTAATACTGTTGATAAAACAATATCATAATCCTCTGCCAGAGCAAGTGTACGTTCAATCCTCTTGTTTGACTTGCCCTCGCTTATCATCGTTTTCAGCTTAACACGGTTAAGTGATGAAAAAGAGGTTTCAGCTCCCGAGAAAAAGGAGCTTGCCAGCACCAGCACTATCATAGCACATAATATACCGGTATTCATAAAATAAAATTCCTTTCAAATTAAATCATCAATTGCAAAAAAGCGTGCAGGGTGTACCTCTGCACGCTGATATTCTGTTTTCAACCAAATTACTCAGTCTTTTCAAACTCGCTGAAAAGTCTGTCCTCATCAGCAATTTCATAGTTATACATATTTTCGTCCTTAATATGGTTAGCAATAAACTTATCACGGTCGAAAAGCTCATCAGCCTTAACCTTCCAAGCCTTAGCAGCAGCAATTGTTTTGTCAAACAGAGCATTCGCACTTTCAGGATTTTCCATCTCGGTTGAATAAGCACCTGTTTCGGCAACCATTTTGCTGATAGCACCCGGATTGTCAAGTACAGGACATGGACGAAGCATATTATTGTTGAACGGCTGATTTTTCTTATAAGCCATAAAGAGCGGGCTCTTGAGTGCATCAAGCACAGAACACTCTTTGATATTAACATTTGAATAGTGAACAAAAGCGCAAGGCTCGCAGTCACCATTTGCATTGATATGGAAATAGTGACGTCCGCCGGCAATACAGCCCTGAACATACTCACCGTCATTCCAGAAATCCATTGCAAATATAGGCTTAGTATGTCTCCACTCATGCACCTTTTTGTACATAAGTCCTCTCTGCTCAGGTGATACCATCAGGTCGGTTACTGCACCATTACCTGTTGGCATATATGTAAAGAACCATGCAAACATTACACCCTGATCAATAAGCCAATCCATATATTCATCAGACGATAAAACATCTGTGTTTTTGCTTGTGTAGCAAAGTGATGCACCAAACGGAATTCCTCTGTCCTTAAGGCGCTTCATTGCAGCAGTACATTTTTTGAAAGTACCATCGCCACGGCGGAAATCATTATCCTCCTCATAACCCTCAATTGAGAATGCAGGAAGGAAATTGCCGACCTCACCGATTTCATCTGCAAAGCTGTCGTCAATAAGTGTTCCATTAGTAAAGCTCATAAAGATACAGTCAGGATTCTCACGGCACAGACGCATCAAATCAGCTCTTCTGATTGTCGGCTCACCGCCTGTATAAAGGAACATATATGTTCCTAAATCCTTAGCCTGACTGATAATCCTTGCAAGATCATCGTATGAAAGCTGGCTGTTTTTGCCGTATTCTGCAGCCCAGCATCCCTTACATTTTAGATTGCATGCAGCTGTAGGATCCATAAGAATCGCCCACGGAACATTACAGCCGTGCTCCTCAATAGTCTTCATTCGCTTTGAATAGCTGTTGATTGCAACATTAAGTGCCGGCGGAACAAGTTTTTCAACAACATTGATATTTGTGTCGCAAATAAGCTTTTTAGCAAAAATCATCCAGTTGTTATCAGGATCATCCAACACCTTATGAAGACCTGCATATGTACTTCTGTTAACCTTTTTAACATCTGCCATTTCAAGCAGATTTAAAATTTTAGGTGCATTATTAAAGAAATCCTTGCGAGCATATTTAATCGCATTCTTTATAGCAATTGTCATTGCTGTTTCTTTTATAGATTTCATAAAATTCTCTCTTAATCCTCTCTTCGCAGCTCTGCATAATAATACCAGTCTTTTCTTTTGCAGAGTGTCCCATTATCAGTTTTATGATAAATACCCTTTTCGATACAATAGAAAATATATTCCTTTTATTTGAAAATGTCAAGTTAAATTTTCTTAAGTATATCTTAAAAAGCAATAGACTAAAGTTTATATAGGTTGCTCAAACCCCCGTAAGTATTCACTTCCGGCGTTTGAATTACGTTTGTTTTACTGCGTTTTAAAATCTGATTTGGAATTTAAGACGATAGATTTTATCTGTTTTATTTTTATAAATGTCATTACAGTGGGCTCCCCAGCTGTCATAACCGCCAACGCCCTGCTGCCTTGCAATAAGACGAACAACAGTCTTATCATACTCAGGCAAATCCTTTTTATGCCATGCGTTTTCAACCTCTTTAGGCAGGTAGTGGCAGACATTGAGCTCCATCTGAGGCTCGGCAATTACCGAGAATACCTTTTTCTTACCTATAACAGCAGCATATCTGACACCTGTGCGGTTACCGCATTCCTGCGGTTTCAGATAATCAACCCACATATCGTTAACTGTTGTGTTATAAACACCGATTCTTGTGCCGTTGCAGCGGTCAATATAATTTTCCTCAGGACCTCTGCCGAGATATGTCACTTCCTCGAAATCCTTAGGCAGTTCAAATAAAACGGATACCTCAGGAATTTCAGGAAGTGTATCATCAGGTGAGAACTGCAAATCAACCTCCATACCCTTTGATGTGATTGTATATACAACCACTGCCTTACATTCAGGCTGTGTACGGATGGTTGCTCCGCAGGTTACGATAACCTTTTTATCATTCTCTAAAATCTTGTAATTCTGTATTGACCAGGTGGTATTATTGAAAATGCCCGGTGTATCGCCTGCATCTCTCCAGCAGCCCAGCCTTGAGCCTGCTCTGCTGCCCCTGTCATTATCAGTAAGTGCACGCCAGAAATTGAGACGCATCGGAGCCTGAAGCAGCTCCTCACCGCCAACCTTGATAGAATAAAGCTGATTACGTTCTCTTCGCTCAAAGCGAATATTAATATCATCAGATATAATTCTGAGTGAGCCATAGGTATCATTAACAATAAGAGGAGCATCTGTCTCAAGTTCATCATATGTGTTTTCAAACTCATTTATGACAAACTGCTCATATGCAACAACGTGACCTTCCTCACACCATGCTGTATCTTCCTTAATTCTGAATTCTAAATCCAGATAGCATTCCGTACCTGTTACTCTGCTGAGTTCAAGGTCAACAACCGTTTTTTCATTTGGTGCGACATCAACAACTGTTGCACCCTCGCACAAGATTCCTTTATCAGAGCTCTGCTTCCAGCAAAGCTCAAACACATTAAGGTTAGTGAACATAAATTTGTTCTTTATTTCAATAATACCCCTTTGTGCATCAATAGCATTAAAATTAACATTTTGGTAAAGCTTTTTGATTTCTGCAAGCTTTGGTGTAGGCTTTCTGTCACCAAACAGAAGTCCGTTGCCGCAGAAATGACCGTCATGCGGATTTTCGCCGAAATCACCGCCGTAAGCAAGATATTCGATTCCATTTTCATCGGTAGTAAGGATGCTCTGGTCAACCCAATCCCATACGAAACCGCCCTGCAGGCAAGGGTACTTGTCCCAAAGTCTGGTATATTCATCTGTCGAACCGCAGGAATTACCCATTGCATGTGTGTATTCACAAAGAATAAACGGTCTCCCATCACGCTGCGTTAAAGCATATTCCTCACATTCCCAAGGTTTATAATACATCTTCGACATAACATCCGAAAGCTCTTTTTCATCAGGAGCACGGTGACATTCAAAATGAACAAAGCGTGTCTTATCATTATCCTTGAGATATTTATACATTTTCTTTGGTATTTCACCGCCGAGTGACTCGTTGCCCATTGACCAGCAAACCACAGAGGTTACGTTTTTGTCACGGTTATAGGTTGCCTTGATACGCTCCATACAAGCCTTTTCCCATTCAGGACGTGACCCCGGCAACTGAGGACACCCGATAATTGTTGACCAGCCTGTGCCGTGTGTCTCCATATTATTTTCGTCAATAACATAAAGACCATATTCATCACAAAGCTCTAAAAATCTAGGACAATTAGGATAATGAGAGGTACGAACAGCATTCATGTTCGCTTTTTTCATCATCTCAATATCATAGCGCATTACCTCTTCGGTAATATATCTGCCTGTCTTGCAATCAAATTCATGTCTGTTTGTGCCTTTGAATACTACACGCTGACCATTGATACGGATAATACCATCCTTAATTTCAACTGTTCTGAATCCGATTTTCTGGCTGATATATTCAATCGGAATACCATTATTTTTAAGAGTTAAAACAACTGTATAAAGATATGGATTTTCTGCGGACCACGGCTTAACATCGGTTACAATTGCCTTGAGCATTGTTTTATGATCCTCATCAGCATACTCCGTTTTGAGTGCAACAGTAGTACCGTCAGCATCAATAATATCCATATCAATGCTGAGACTTTCATAAGTTCCGTTCGTTTTTACAAGCACTTGTACATAACCGTCACTGAGTGTTACATCGGGATGGGCTGTTACAGTAAAATCTCTGATATACTCCCTCTCGGTTGTATAAATATAAACATCACGGAAAATACCGCCGAGACGCCACATATCCTGACACTCAAGCCATGAGCCTGTGCACCAGCGATAAACCTCAACACCGATTGTGTTAGAGCCTTCTATAAGATATTTTGTAATATCAAATTCACTGCGGTGGAAAGTAGATTCGGAATAACCAACTCTTTCACCGTTTATGTAAAGATAAAAAGCCGATTCAACACCCTCAAAACAGAGAACAACTCTTTTTGAAAGCAGTTTTTGGCTGACATTTATTTTTTTAACATAGCAACCGACAGGATTATGCTTTGTCGGTGCATTAGGCGGACAGATATCCTCACTGCCCTCCCATGGGTAACGTACATTGCAGTATTGATTCTGGTCGTACCCCTGCATCTGCCACGAACAGGGAACAATAACAGTGTCCCAATTATGTGAATCATAATACGGCTGAGCAAAATCAGTCGGCTTGTAGGCATAATTTTTGTAAAGCTTAAAACGCCATTTGCCATTAAGCAGCTTGCATCGTGAGGATGCATAGCGATTCGCCTTCTTAGCCTCCTCAAAACTGTCATAAGGCATAAAGGTTGCATGCTGCGGAAGCTGGTTTACACTGACAATTTCAGGATTTGACTGCCATTCAGTATATCCGTCAATAAAATTTCTCTCCATAACATATCTCCAAAAACAAGTAATAACTCGAGCAAAATGCCACCATATTTAAGGTGATAGACTCAATTCACAATTCATTGATTCGTTACAATCTCTTTTGATTTGCACCGGCACTCAATTACCTTCTGTGAATTTTCCCTTCCTGATAACCTTCCTGCTTCAGTGTTACGCCAAAGCTGCGCAGAAGAATAACAAAATCAAGCTTGAGCGACCAGTTATCGCAGTAAAGCTTATCATATTTTACCTTTTTCATAATTGAAATTTCATCTCGGCCATTTATCTGAGCCATACCTGTCAGACCCGGTCTGAATCGATATACACCATATTCAATTCTAAGTCTGTGCGCTCTCATTTCAGATGAAATAAGCGGTCTGGGTCCTACAAAACTCATATCACCCTTAAGAATATTCCATAGCTGAGGAAGCTCATCAAGGCTTGTTTTACGCAGAAATTTACCGATTTTTGTTATATATTGATCAGGATTTTCAAGCTGACCTGTTGCAACATTCGGCGTATTGTTTTTCATCGTCTGGAATTTGTAAATCTTAAACGGCTTTCCGCGCCTTCCCCTTCGTTCATGTGAAAAAAACACGCTCGTATCGGGTGTAAGAAGGTTTGCAATGCAAATCACAAGAAAAAGCGGTGAAAGAACGATTAATGCTCCGAGTGACATTACTATATCAAAAAGCCTTTTGATTTTTGTAGGCCCTAAATACTTT
>CAMWPJ010000044.1 GCA_947176035.1 uncultured Clostridia bacterium
ATTGAGCAGGATCCATATTCACTCGCAGTAAAATACAGCAGTAATGCTGAGCTTTTAAAGCAGGAATATGAACAGATTAAATTTATCAATGACAGGGTTGACTGCAAGATGCCTCGTTTATATCATTTCGGCGAATGCGGCAACGGCTCGGCCATTATGATAATGGAGCTTTTTGACGGCATAAGTGCAGCTCAAATAAAGCATATTCGCAAAGCATCAAAGGTTTTGCCTGATATGATTGTTGATAATCTGCTTAAAATACATACCGTTCATAACGATAAATACGGACCTGCAGACAATGCTGTTTATGATACGTGGTATGACTATTACAATGAATTTGCAGGGGAAATATACGATTTTGTAAAGCAGTCGTACAGGGAAAGAAAAATCAGCAAAAAGGTGCTTAAAGCAGTTGAGCTGTCATATGAAAGGCTTGATAAAATTTTGTGTGACAGTAATGGCAAGCCGACGCTGATACACGGGGATTATTGGCAGCCGAATTTTATTGTGAATCCCGATACATACGAGCTTGTAGGAATCATTGATCCGTTTAATATAATGTGGACAGAGCCTGAGTATGAGCTCTTTGCACTGACTGTAGGCGGCAGTAAAAAGCTAAAGCTGTATGAAACCTATAAAAGACGAATTACACCAACAAAATACTGTGATTTGAAGGTTGAAATGTATGCCTTGTACAATGAATTGCTGTGGTATAAAAAGCTCGGCTCTATAAGTCATAATTATCTTTTATATCGTTCCAAAAGATTAATTAAGCAAATGAAAAGGAATAAGCTGTTATAAAAAACGTGAAATAAAAAGATTGTAGTGGTAATTTTTCACCCCATAAGTACACATTATTTTGTTGATTTAAACCTTATTTTGTTCGACTCTTGTTTGGCTATTGTGTACTACGCTAAATAAAAAAGGATGACATATGTCATCCTTTTCTTTTTGCTATTTAATTATCGGCATTGTCCCACGGCCATGGGTCTTTCAGCCATTCGACGCTGTTGTAGCCGTTAAGAGTTAATGGGCCAAACTGCTTTTCGTATTCGTCCTTAACTGCTTCATATTTTTTCTTATAGGTGTTAAAAAGCTCTTGTGCGTCTGCGTCACCTGGATGTGTATCAAGGAACAGTCTGAATTCCTGCATTGCAAAGCCAAGCTCGCTGACTCTTCTTAATAGCTTTGTTTTATTCATATTTATTTTACCATCCTTCCTGTAAATGGTTTGTTAAGAGCAGGGAATATTGTTCCGTTGTTAAGACCCTTTTCATCATCATATGTTATAAGCTCAAGCTGAAGCGGAATATATGCCATAGTTACTGTTGCATCCTTTGGCAAGGCAGGGCGCTGTTCCTTTTTTAAAAAGCTTGGCTTAAATAAATCAACATAATTGTCCATAGTATTTCTCCTTTCATTGCCTAATTCATAATATGAAAAAAATTGTCGTTTGACAAAAAACCAATAAAAAGAATTTACATATAATGGTATAGGACGGATAAAATCTGGCAATGATAATTTTGAAGATGAGAGGTTGATTAAGCAAGCAGATATTAAATATCGTTTTAATACTTTTAATCGGTTTGATTAATAAATTTGCTTATCACTCTAAAACTGCAAGAAATTTATGAAGGTGATTTAATTGTTAGTCAAACGTGGCGAAATTTACTATGCTGATTTAAGTCCGGTTGTCGGCTCTGAGCAGGGTGGTGTAAGACCTGTTCTAATCGTTCAGAATGATGTTGGTAATAAATTTTCACCAACAGTTATCGCTGCCGCTATAACATCTCAGAAGGATAAAAACAACCTGCCTACTCATATTGAGGTCGATGCAAGAAATTGCGGTCTTGCCAAGGACAGTACAGTCCTTCTTGAGCAGGTACGTACTATTGATAAAAGACGCCTTAAGGAAAGAATGGGCAGTCTTGATAACGGCGATATGGGCAAGGTAAATCATGCATTGAGTGTAAGCTTCGGATTATAATTTTATAAAATAATTTATGTATAAAAAACAATCACATACTGCTGTTTAATGGCAGTTTTGGGATTGTTTTATTTATTTTTATATGTTAATATAGCCTTGTAAATATTTTGATTACAAGGAGAATACTATGTTTAAAATTGCTGAATTCGAAAAGGTTTCTTTTGAACAGTTCAAAAAGGATTGGTTGAAAAATTTCCCTGATACCAAGGATGTTAAAGCTGTTTATGACAGTATCAAGCTGCCGAAAAGGGCAACAACAGGCTCTGCAGGATATGATTTTTATGCACCTGATGAGGTTGTATTTGAAAAAGGTAAATCAACACTTGTACCTACAGGTATACGCTCTAAGATTGATGAGGGCTGGGTGCTTTCAATTTATCCTCGTTCAGGTCTCGGATTTAAGCACAGATGTCAGCTTGATAATACAGTCGGCATCATTGATTCAGATTATTATAATTCATCAAACGAAGGCCATATAATGATTAAAATAAGCTGTGATGCACACGATGACGGTCATATGGCAGTGGTTGCAGCAGGTGACGGCTTTGCGCAGGGCATATTCACGCAATTCGGTATTACTGTTGATGATGATGCCGATGGTATCAGAAACGGCGGATTTGGTTCAACAACTAAATAAAATGCGTGATGATAACAAAATACAGTCAATGCTGAAAAAGCCGTTTGCAGCTGCTCTCGCGGCAATGGTATGCTGTATGCTGTGGGGGAGTGCTTTTCCTTTTATTAAGATAGGGTACAGGCTTTTTGATATTGCGTCCAGTGACTCAGTGTCACAGATACTTTTTGCAGGCATAAGATTTTTGCTTGCCGGTATACTTGTTATAATTTTCGGCAGTGCTGCATCAAAAAAGGTTCTTGTTCCTAAAAAAGAAAGCGTGCCTAAAGTGTGTCTGTTGTCGTTGTTTCAGACTGTTTTGCAATACCTGTTTTTTTATATCGGTCTTGCAAATACCAGCGGTACAAGAGGCTCGATTATTAATAGTACAAGCACATTTTTTGCACTTTTATTTTCCTGTCTCATTTTTAAGCAGGAAAAGCTGAATATGCAAAAAATAATCGGCTGTGCAATCGGCTTTGCAGGCGTTGTAATAGTTAATATTTCGGCAGGCTCACAGGGCTCAATTACACTTGCAGGTGAGGGTTTTATCCTTTTTTCTGCTATTTCTTATGCTGTATCCTCTGTGTTGATTAAGCAGTTTTCTAATAACGAAAATCCGGTGGTATTAAGCGGATATCAGTTTGCAGTAGGCGGATTTATTATGATAGTCAGCGGTTTGCTTTTCGGCGGCAGACTTACTTTAATAAATACAAAAGGTATTTTGCTGCTATTGTATCTTGCTTTTTTATCAGCAGCGGCATATACTCTTTGGGGTATTCTGCTTAAATATAATGATGTGTCAAGAATTGCAGTTTTTGGCTTTATGACACCGATATTCGGATGTGTTTTTTCGATCTTATTTTTGTCTGAAAGCTTCGGCGATTCAGGATTAAAAACAATTTTATCATTAATTCTTGTTTCTTTTGGAATAATAATTGTAAATAAAAAAACAAAGGTGATATGAATGATTGATAAAACAGCAGTATTTAATTTAACATACGGACTTTTTGTTCTTACGGCAAGAGAAGGGAATAAGGACAACGGGTGCATCATTAATACCGCGCAGCAGATTGCCGAAAATCCTATGCTTATCTCAATTACTGTTAATAAAAGTAATTACACACATGATATGATTGTGAATACAGGCGAATTTAATATCTCAATTCTGACAGAGGATGCACCGTTTGAGCTGTTCAAGCACTATGGCTTTCAGAGCGGAAGAGATGCTGATAAAATCAGAGATAATCTGCCGAGAGCTGAAAACGGTATTGCATACCTTTCAGGCTTTGCTAATACTCTTATTTCAGGCAGGGTTATCAATACAATTGACTGCGGCACACATACACTGTTTATTGCTGAGGTTACGCAGGCTGAAAAGCTTTCGGATAAAAAATCAGTAACGTATCAGTATTATTTTGATAACATCAAGCCAAAACCCGACAAGGCAAAGAAAAAGGGTTATGTGTGCGAGGTGTGTGGATATATATATGAGGGTGATGTGCTGCCTGCGGATTTTGTTTGTCCGATATGCAAGCATGGGGCAGACGCTTTTAAGCCTTTATAGTAAAACAATTTAGTGTTAATTAGGAGAATTTATATGAATGCAAAAATGACGCTCGCCAAAGAATTTAAAATCGGTGAGATTGATAAAAGAATTTATGGCTCATTTATTGAGCATTTGGGCAGAGCTGTTTATGGCGGAATCTATGAGCCTGACCATAAAACTGCTGATGAGGATGGATTCAGAGGTGATGTTATAGAGCTTGTTAAGGAGCTTAATGTACCGATTGTCAGGTATCCCGGCGGTAACTTTGTTTCTGGATATAATTGGGAGGATGGTGTCGGTCCTGTTGAAAGCAGACCGAAGCGTCTTGACCTTGCTTGGGGAACAACTGAACCTAATTATTTCGGTACAAACGAATTTATGAAATGGTGTGAGAAAGCAAATACCGAATGTATGATGGCAGTTAACCTTGGCACACGCGGTGCAGAGGAAGCAAGAAATCTTGTTGAATACACCAATCACAAAAGCGGTTCAGCATGGTCTGATTTGAGAAAATCCCATGGCTATGATAAGCCATGGGACATTAAGCTGTGGTGTCTTGGTAACGAAATGGACGGAGCATGGCAGATGGGTGCAAAAACCGCTGAGGAATACGGCAGGGTTGCACTTGAAGCATCAAAGATGATGAAGTGGACGGATGGATCAATCGAGACTGTTCTCTGCGGTTCTTCAAGCCGTAATTCGCCTACCTTCGGTGAATGGGAGGCAAAATCACTTGATATTGCCTATGATTCTGTTGATTATGTTTCCTTGCATCAGTATTACGGCAATCATGATGGTGATACAGAATCCTTCCTTGCTCAGACTCTTGAGCTTGAGGAATTCATACATACAGTACTTTGTGTATGTGATTACATCAAGGCTAAAAAACGTTCAAAGAAAACAATCAATCTTTCCTTTGATGAATGGAATGTGTGGTATCATTCAAATAATGCACCATATGAGCGCTGGTCTGTTGCTCCGCCGAGACTGGAAGATATTTATAATTTTGAGGATGCACTTGTTGTAGGCTCTATGCTTATCACGCTGCTTCGCCACTGCGACAGAATTAAGATTGCGTGCCTCGCCCAGCTTGTTAATGTTATTGCACCGATTTTTACACAGACAGGCGGTGGAATATTCAAGCAGACTATTTTCTATCCATTTGAGCATCTTAGCAATTTCGGCAGGGGAGTGGCACTGAATCCGATTGTAAGCTGTCCTAAGCATGATACAAAGCGTTTTACGGATGTTCCTTATCTTGAAGCAATTGCAACCTTTGATGAAGAAAATGAAAATATGACAATATTCTGTGTCAACAAGTCACTTGATGACAGTGCCGTGCTTGAGGTTAATCTTATGGATTTTGACGGATATAAGCCATTTGAATTCATCTCAATGGACGGTTACAATAAGAATGATGAAAATTCTATTGAGAATCCGTTTGTGAGGCCTCATACTAATCCTTTACCTGAAATAGATGGTAATATCCTTACAGCACAGCTTAAGCCGTTGAGCTGGAACGTAATAAGACTTAAGAAAGTTAAATAATTATCATATCTTTACATTATCGCTTTAATATGTTAAAATAAGACATCGTATTGTGAATAAATATACGATGTCTTTTATTTTTATGAATGAATGGAGGTTTTTGAATGACAACTGCACAGATTTGTATAATGATTGTTATGGTTGTATATCTTGCAATGATGGTAATTATTGGTGCGCTATATTCAAAAAGAACGAACAATGTCGGTGATTTTTATCTCGGCGGCAGAAAGCTCGGTCCGCTCGTAACTGCAATGAGTGCCGAAGCATCAGATATGAGCTCATGGCTTTTGATGGGCTTGCCGGGTGTTGCTTATGTAACAGGTATATGTGATGCAGGATGGACTGCTATCGGTCTTGGAGTGGGTACATATTTCAACTGGCTGATAGTTGCAAAAAGATTGCGTAATTATTCTGCTAACATAGGTGCAATTACGATTCCTGACTTTTTCTCAATAAGATATAAGGAAAAGAAAAATATTTTAATGGCAATTGCTGCAATTATTATTGTTATATTCTTTGTTCCATACACAGCATCAGGCTTTGCTGCGTGTGGTAAGCTGTTTGGTACTCTTTTTGGTGTTGATTATCATATTGCAATGATTGTATCAGCAATTATTATTGTTGGTTATACCTCACTCGGCGGTTTTAACGCTGCTTCAACAACTGACCTTATTCAATCAATTGTTATGACTGTTGCACTTATTGTTGTGCTCGTATTCGGTATCACACAGGCAGGTGGCTGGGATGCTGTAATGACAAATGCTCAGTCACTTAAGGGCTATCTGTCAATGTTTAATCTGCATGATACCGTAACAGGTGGTTCAAATGCGTATGGTCCGTTGAAGATAGTATCAACTATGGCATGGGGACTTGGCTATTTTGGCATGCCGCATATTCTTCTCAGATTTATGGCTATCGAGAATCCTGATAAGATTAAGCTTTCACGCAGAGTTGCTACTGTGTGGGTTGTAATTTCAATGAGTATTGGTATTCTTATTGGTGTTGTAGGTCTTGGAATGGTAGCAAATAATGCTCTTACTCCTCTTGAAGACAGTGAAACAATCGTAATTCAAATTGCAAATCTTTTATCACAAAACGGTATTGGATTGGCACTTGTAGCAGGTGTTATTATTGCAGGTATTCTTGCCTGCACGATGTCTACATCAGATAGTCAGCTTCTTGCCGCATCTTCATCGGTATCAGAGAATATTCTTGGCGGTCTTTTCAAGCTTGATCTTTCAGAAAAAGCAAAGATGGTTGTTGCAAGAGTTGTACTTATTGTGATTGCAGTTATTGGTGTTGTAATTGCATGGGATTCAAATTCATCTGTATTCGGTATTGTATCCTTTGCATGGGCAGGTTTTGGTGCTGCATTTGGTCCTGTTATGCTGCTTGCTCTTTTCTGGAAACGTTCAAATAAGTATGGTGCAATTGCAGGTATGATTGCAGGCGGTTCGATGGTATTTCTTTGGAAATATGTTATTGCAGGTCTTGCAGATATTCTTAATGTTTATGAGCTTCTTCCTGCGTTTATTACAGGTTTGGTTATTAATGTTGTTGTATCGCTTGTTACTGCTAAGCCTGAAAAGGAAATTGACGATGAATTTGAAGCTGCAAAAGCTATGAAATAATATTAATAATGTTATAGTAAAATCCCCGATACGGTTTAACCGCATCAGGGATTTTTTTATGTGTTTATCAAGCTTATTTATTTTGCTGTCGCAGTGATTACTGCACTTTCTCTGGTCCAATAAGTATTACCTGATTTATCGGCAAAGGAAAGCACTTTGAATGTGTATCTTTCTCCTGATTTTAATCCTGTAATACTTATTTTGTTGTCAGCTACTGTGCCATAGTTCTGGTAAGTGCCGTTTCTGTAAATCTGAACTCTGTAGCCTGTTGCTCTTGCGTCTTTGCTCCAGCTAAGATCAATTTGACCAGCTGTATTGCTAACGGCTTTAAGCTCTGTTACAGGAGCAAGCAGTGTGGATGTGCTTGCTGTTGTATAGGCCCATCCCTTGCTCCAATAGGTATTGCCGTTAAAGTTTCTGAATCCAAGAATTCTGATTGAATATTTCTGACCGAGATTTAAGTTCTTTAAGCTGATTTTGTTTGTATATGTGGTGAAATAATCATTGCTATAGCTACCGTTTGTGCTTATCTGAACTCTGTAGCCTGTTACGGTACTGAGTTGCTTCCATGTCAAATCAAGCTGCCCGCTGCCCGCATCAGTAATTACAATGTTTGTTACAGTTTCAAGTTTTGCTGCATTTGTACATTCTGTCCAAGCACTGCTTTGGATAGTCGCGTTTGATGTGTTACGGTATGCAATAACTCTTATAGTGCAAATCTGACCGGGTGTAAGACCTGTGACGGTTACCTTATTATTAGCTGTGGTTGTATAATCAACAAATGTTCCGCCTTTGTTAAATTGTACCCTATAGCCTGTAGCATTTGCAACAGTATTCCATGTGAATTCAACTGAGCTTGTTGTTTGGTTCTGTGCCTTAAGTGCTGTTACATTGCCCAGCTGTGTGCCATCTACCGTTGTATAAGCCCAGCCCTTGCTCCAGTAGGTGTTGCCATTAAAGTTTCTGAAGCCGAGAATTCTGACAGAATATGTTTGATTGTTTTCTAATCCGCTTAATGTAATTTTATTTGTATATGTTGTTTTGAAATCATTACCGAAATTGCCGTCTTTACTTATCTGAACTCTGTAACCTGTTACACATATAAGTCCATTCCATGTAAGTGTAACTTGACCGTTTGTAACACTTGATGCTTTAAGACTTGATATTGTTTCAAGTGTTGCAGCATTTGTGCATTCTGTCCAGCTGTTACCAAGAATAGTTGTGCCGTTTTTATTAACATAAGGCTTTACTCTGATAGTGCAAATCTGACCGGGTGTAAGACCTGTAACTGTCACCTTATTATTGGTTGTGGTTGCATAATCAACAAATGTTCCGCCTTTGTTAAACTGTACTTTATAGCCTGTTGCGTTTGCAACCTGGTTCCAAGTAAATTCAACTGAGCTTGTTGTTTGGTTTTGTGCCTTAATTCCTGTAACGTTTGACATACTTGTCTGAACAGTAATCGTTGACCATGTGCCCCAATAGGTTTTACCTGAATGATTTTTGAAAGCAATAACCTTTACAGTATAACTGCTATTGCCGCTCAGACCGGTAATTTTGATTTTATTGTCTGTAATATCGCTATATGTTTCGGTACCATTTTTGTTTATGAGTACTCTGTATCCTGTTGCGTTTGCTACTTTGCTCCATTCAAGGCTTACGCTGCTTGAATCACTGCTCACAACTTTAAGTCCTGTTACTGAGTTAAGGGTTGTTGTGTTTGATGTGGTTGACCATGAGATACCTGTGTATGTGTTTGCGTAATAGTTTCTAAAGCCCATTACCCTTACAGAGTATTCCTGACCCGCGTTGAGACCCTTAATGCTTACGCTATTGGTATATACGGTTGCATAGTCTTCATATGTACCATTTTTATTAATTTGAACCTTATAGCCTGTTACATTATTTAGCTTATTCCATTTAACGTCAAGCTGATTTGACGAAACAACTGTTGTACTGAGTCCTGTTACAGCAGCGAGTTTAGGTGCATATAAACATTCTGTCCAAGATTCGCCCCATATAACATTACCATTTTTATTTGAGCAGGCGATAACCTTAAATCCATATATCTGCCCTGCATTTAAACCTGTAACGGTAAGCTTGTTTGTGCTTACGTTAGCATAGGTTTCATAAGTTCCGTTTCTGTTAATCATCACTCTGTAGGCTGTGGCATCACTTACTGCATTCCAGGTTAATTCAATCTGGCTTGTGCTGTTGCTTGATGCTTTAAGACCGGTAACAGCCGGCAGAGTATCTATAGGCATATTATTGTATACCGGGATGTAGAAAGTATTTGTAAGTGAAAGAATGTTTGCATTTTTATATGCAGCATAGGTGTGGTTTGATTCTGATGCTGCACCTGCAACGTTTCTCATATATTCATGCGTGTGCATTGCTGAACCGGATGCAGGATTAACATTGAACTTCTGCAGGTATCCTGTATACTGTGTATCGAAGTTTTTGGCAATATATTTTGCGCCATAATATATTGAAAGATATGGGGTATACCATGGTCTGCCCCAGCCTGTTGCTGTGTCACCAATATAAGTTGTTCTTATATCACTCTTTGCAACATAACCTACAGCACCGGCTGTGAAGGTGTTTTCATCATAAAGACGTACTTTATAATAGTTGTTGTCATTGAAGGAAATAATGGTCATATATTGTGCTGATTTGAGCTTAGTTGGTGTGCCTGTACCTTTTTTTGCAGCTGAGTCATATCCCGGATACATATTGGTCTCTTTATTTGTTCTAAGATATCCTGCTGCCCATTCAAGTCCGTCCATAGCACCTGTATAAGCACAGATGTTATAATAGTTGAATATTCCCTGAAAAGGTGACACTGTTCCGCTTGCACCGCCCGCTGTTGGCTTGGAAGCACCAACCTCCTGCTTAATTTTTGATGCAAGATAATAAGCACTCATACCGCTGTTTTTTGCTGCGTCCATAATTGCGGCAGAATAAGTTGAACTCATTGTAACAGTTTGTCCCTCTGTGTTTGAGTAGCTTATTTTAGCATTATGCATCCAAGTTCCTGCCAGTATAGCCTCAACACCTGCCTGAGTTTGTGTTCCGTTGTATTGCGTTGATTCAAACTGGAAAATGCCCTGCTCAGTCAGGAAGTTACGCGGATCCATATAATATTGAACAGCTTTTTCAGATGCGGATATCCAATTTGGTCCTTCCTGAATTATGTAACTGCCGTTTTTCATACATGAAGAGCAGCTGCAGAACATTGATGAATCTGTGTAAGAAAGCTTTTCAATTACCTGATTGGAGTGAGGTGAACGTTCCTTGTTAACAGCGTACTGAAAGTCCATATTCGTTTTTAACGGCTCAAATATCCAGTTAGGATATTTGTCGTGTAAAGCAACTAATGAAGGAATATAGCTTTCAGGGAAGCCTTTATTTCTTAGTGTTGCTGCATAATCGGCTGCCTGTGCCTCTATAGGGGCAGCTGCCATAACAGCAAAGACGTTTATTGCCAATACTAAAGATAGTAAAACAGATAGTATTTTTTTCATAAACAATCCTCCTAATTTAATATTCAATATATTCTATCATTTTGCAAATAAAATGTCAATTTAATTACTGATTGTAATATTTGTAATTTTTTAATTTCAAAATGTGATTTTTATTGACATTTTGTGTTGGATTTTATTTACTAATTATATAAATGTGGACAAATTTCACGCATATTCGTTTTTATGTTTTACATATTTGAAAGAAGGAATTAAATTTGGAGTTTAAAGATAAGATAAAATATTTGAGAAAAAAGCAAAATTATACCCAGCAGCAGGTTGCTGATATTTTGGGTATTGACCGTAGTACTTATTCGTTTTATGAGATTGGCAAGACAAGACCTAAGCTTGAAATGCTTAAGTCTCTTGCTAAGATTTTCAAGGTTTCAGTTGATGATTTGCTGGATGACGACATCAGTGAAAATGATAGTCTTGTAAGTTCACCTAAGCTCTTTAATACACCGCAGTTTGATGATAAACTGAATGATTTGTCTGATTTTGAAAAGTTGGTTGTATTTAAGACAAGGCTTATGTCAGCATCACAGAAAAGCAAGCTGCTTGAATACTTATCTGATAGTGAAAATGTAAGTTATTAAAATGTATAATTGTAAAAGCTCCGATTCAATTGAGAATCGGAGCTTTTTATGCGGATTTGCATTATTCGTATTTTTCAGCTTTGAGAGTTTTCTGATATTGCTTTGTATCCTTGGCAAGAATACCCGAAAGAGCGATAAGGCAGATTAAGTTAGGTATTGTCATAAGTCCGTTTGCAATATCTGAGAATGACCATACAATATCAAGTGATGCAGTTGCTCCAACAAAGGTAAGAACTGAGAATACTGCTCTGTAAATATAGCAGTATATCGGCTTTCTGAGCAGGAACTCAAGTGCTTTCTCGCCATTATATTCCCATCCAAGGATTGTTGAAAATGCAAAAAGTATGATGCCGACTGTTACCAGAACAGCACCGATTTTGCCAAGTGCAGTTTCAAATGCCGCTATTGTAAGTGCTGCACCCTCAGCATCTGTCTTGCCGAGAAGTCCGCTCGATGCAATTGCAAGTCCTGTAATTGTGCATACAACAATTGTGTCAATAAATGTTCCGCACATATTTATGTAACCCTGCTTAACATGATGGTCGGATGTAGCAGATGCCGCTGATATAGCAGCACTGCCGAGACCTGCTTCGTTTGAAAATACGCCTCTTGCAATACCGTATCGCATAGATGAAAGAATTGTACCTGTTATACCGCCTGCAACAGCCTTTGTATTAAAAGCCATTCTAAAAATAAGAGCGATACCATCAGGCAGATTTTTGTAGTTAACAGCAATTACAATAAGTCCTGCAGCAATATAGAATAATGCCATTGTAGGTACGAGCACAGTAGCAACCTTTGATATTGACTTTATTCCGCCAATAACAATAACTGCTGTCAGTACAGCAAGAATAATTCCTATAATGACAGGGGATATGGAGAATGTGCTTGCTATTGAGCTTGAAATTGAATTTGCCTGTGTTGCATTGCCTATACCGAAGGATGCAAGAAGGGTGAATAAAGCAAAGAATATTGCCAATGTTTTACCGAGCCCTTTATGCTTGAAAGCGTTTTGAAGCGTGTACATGGGTCCGCCGCACATTTCACCGTGCTCGTTTACAGTTCTGTATTTAAGTGCAAGTGCACATTCAGCGTATTTTGTTGAAATGCCGAAAGCAGCTGATATCCACATCCAGACAAGAGCACCGGGACCTCCCATAACCATTGCAGTTGCAACACCTACGATATTTCCTGTTCCGACGGTTGCAGCAAGTGCTGTCATAAGAGCAGAGAATGGGGATATATCGCCCTCACCGTTATCGGTTTGCCTTGATTCCTTACTGAACAGCATTTTGAGTGATGAGCCTAAATTTCTCCAAGGTAAGAATTTTAGTCTTATTGTGAGGAATATACCTGTTCCTACAAGGAATACGAGCATAACAGGTCCCCACACAAAGTCACTCATTGCACTTATTATTTCTTGTAATTTTTCCATATCAAACTCCATTGCTATAATAAAGTATAGTTTAGTGTAGGATTGAAGTGTTACCCCACAGGTTTTTACTACACTAAATATAATTTATTTTATATTGTATAATTTTTTCGCATTATTATGTGTTATGTCAAGCAGCTCCTGTGCATCCATATTGAGTACCTGTGCTATTTTTTCTGCAACATAGGGGATATAGGATGAATTGTTTGTTTTTCCTCTCATAGGTACAGGTGCAAGATAAGGTGCATCTGTCTCAAGGACAAGGCGGTCAAGCGGTATTTCTTTAACAACCTCAAGGCTTTTTCTTGCGTTATTAAATGTTACGACACCATTAAGCCCGATATACATACCAAGCTTAATTATTTCTTTCGCCATTTCCTTTGAGCCTGAAAAACAATGCACAACACCCTTTGGTTTTGTTGCCTTTAAAATATCAAGAGTATCACCGTGTGCTTCTCTGTCATGAACAATTACAGGCATATCAAGCTCTTTTGCAAGGTTAATCTGTGCCTCAAAAAAGTCTTTTTGAATTTCTTTTGTTGAACTCATCCAATGATAGTCGAGTCCAATTTCTCCTATAGCAACACATTTATCATTTTTTGCAAATTTTTTGATTATTTCTAAATTGTCAAGGCTTGCCCCCTCAAGACATTCCGGATGAAAGCCTGCAGCAAAATATATATAATCATATTGCTGTGCCAAATCAAAATTGAATTGTGTTGTCTCGATATCACATCCGCAGCTGACAACATAAGTAATACCCTGACTTTGAAGTGTGTTTAAAAGCTCTTCTCTGTCAGGGTTGAATTTACTGTCGTCATAGTGTGAATGTGTATCAAATATATTATGATACATATTCGTATAACCTCATTATCTGATTTTTGTACCTGCAGGCATTCCGTCAACAAAGAGTACCTTTACATCATCCTCGCTTACATCACCTGCAAGCAGCATACCATTGCTCATCTCGCCGCAAAGCTTTGCAGGCTTAAGGTTTGCAACAATGACAACACTTTTGCCGACTAAATCTTCCGGCTTATACCAGGGGGCAATACCTGATACAATCTGTCTCGGCTCTGATGTGCCGTCATTCACTGTTATTTTAAGCAGCTTTTTAGCTTTTTTTATCGGCTCACAGGCAGTTATTTCGGCAACTCTGAGCTCAACCTTTGCAAAATCCTCAAAAGCAATTTCTGCTAATCCTTCAATTTCAGGCTTTGCCTGTTCCTCAGCCTTGGCAGCAGCCTCCTGCTTTGCTGCGATTTCTGCAAGCATCTTTTCAGCATCAATTCTTGCAAATAAAGCTTCTGCAGTTCCAACCTTAACACCTGCTTTTGTACTGCCAAAGTTTTCGAGAGAATCATAATCCTTGATATCACAGTTCATCTGAGCAAAAATCTTTTCTGCTGTTTCCGGCATAAACGGAGAAAGAAGAACTGCAATATATCGGATTGCTTCAAGAAGATTGTATAAAACAGTACCAAGTCTTGCCTTTTCGCTCTCATCCTTTGCGAGTGCCCATGGCATAGTTTCATCAATGTACTTGTTTGAACGCTTTGCAAGATTCAATACTGCATCAATAGCATCGGCAACTCTGTAGGTCTCAAAGCATTTTTCAACTTTTTTTACAGTATCAAGAGCAAACTGCTTTAATTCCTCGTCAACAGCGTCAGCATCAGTAGGCTCACAGATAACACCGTCAAAATACTTGTTCTGCATTGCAATAGTTCTGTTTACAAGATTACCGAATGTATTTGCAAGGTCCGAATTATATCTTTCGATAATTGTTTCGTAGGTAATAGAACCGTCAGATGTATATGGCATTTCTGAAAGAAGATAATATCTTACAGCGTCAACACCGAGCAGCTCAACAAGGTCATCCGCGTAGATAACATTTCCTCTTGACTTGCTCATTTTGTCCTCGCCGAACAGCAGCCACGGATGACCGAATACCTGCTTAGGCAAAGGCTCTCCGAGTGCCATAAGCATAATAGGCCAGTAAATTGTGTGGAATCTTACAATATCCTTGCCGATGATATGAACATCGGCCGGCCAGTATTTTTTGTACTGCTCTGATGAACCGTCAGGATCATATCCTATTGCTGTGATATAGTTTGAAAGTGCATCAATCCATACATACACAACGTGCTTATCATCAAAATCTACAGGAATACCCCATTTGAAAGAGGTACGGCTTACACATAAATCCTGAAGTCCCGGTTTAATGAAATTGTTTATCATTTCTTTCTTTCTTGATTCAGGATAAATGAAGTTTTCATTGCTTTCAATGAATTCCTCAAGCTGCTTTTGATATTTCGACAGTCTTAAGAAATAAGCCTCTTCTTTAGCAGGCTTAACCTCTCTGCCGCAGTCGGGGCATTTGCCGTCAACGAGCTGACTTTCTGTCCAGAAGGACTCACAAGGTGTGCAGTACATACCCTCATAATGACTCTTATAAATATCATCCTGCTCGTAGAGCTTTTTGAAAATCTTTTGTACTACCTTTTCGTGATAGTCGTCAGTCGTTCTGATGAATTTGTCATAGCTTGTACCGAGTAAATCACAGATTGATCTGATTTCACCCGCAACCTTGTCAACATATTGCTTTGGTGTTACACCTGAAGCATTTGCATATTCTTCAATTTTCTGGCCGTGCTCATCTGTGCCTGTAAGCATAAATACATCATAGCCCTGTAATCTTTTGTATCGTGCAATAGCATCAGTTAAAACAATCTCATAGCTGTTGCCGATATGAGGCTTGCGTGATGTGTATGCAATTGCTGTTGTAATATAAAATTTGCCTTTGTCAGCCATTACCGTGTCCTCCTGTTAATTTTTATCGTTAACTCAAATCTATTATTTATATTTTTGATGCAGCACCCTTATCCAGCATGAGTGTAACATCTGTGCCTGTAAGCATAAATACATCATAGCCCTGTAATCTTTTGTATCGTGC
>CAMWPJ010000045.1 GCA_947176035.1 uncultured Clostridia bacterium
GCCTAATTTAGACGGAAATTTGGTTCTTTCACCAGCTAAAGTAAAATCAGAATTATTATTTAAAAAGGCATTTACTACCTTTTCATTTTCTTTTTTATTAAGAGTGCATGTAGAATAAATAAGTGCTCCGCCGTCTTTTAAGTATTTTGCTGATGTCTCAAGAATACCAAGCTGAATAGCAGGTAAATCAGAAATACTGTCAAGCTCCTTATATCTTATCTCAGGCTTACGTCGAATTATGCCAAAACCTGAACATGGCACATCACAAAGTATTCTATCTGCCTTTGGAAGATTTGGGTTATACACAGACGCATCATTAACAGTAGCTTTTATAATAGAAATACCCAATCTGTCCGAACCGTCTTCAATTTGCTTAACTCTGTGCTCATGCAAATCAAACGCGAGCAGTGTACCTTTATTCTGCATATGTTCGGCAATTGTAAACGACTTTCCACCGGGAGCAGAACACATATCAAGCACTATTTCATAAGGCTTTGCACCAAGAGCTTTAGCACATTCATAACTTGACATATCCTCAATATGAAACAGACCATTCGCAAAAGCTTTTGAGTTACTTAAATCAAAGGATGAAGTTATCATAACAAGCTCATCAACCACTTCACCTTCAATACCCTCACTCATAAGCTCATACAAAAGCTCATCAGCATCAACATAAAGTAAATTCGGAACAGCAAAAATCGGCGGCCGTTCATTAATATTTGGCAAAAAGCTTTCAACAGCTTCTTTGTCGTACTGCTTTAACCACATATTAATTAAATTTTGTGGAACAGAATACTTAACAGATAAATCATCATCGGGAATAATTCTGTCATTGTCGATTTTATGTAAAACTGCATTCACAAGCGAGGAGTAATAATCCTGCTTGATAGCTTTTGTAAGCTCTACAGATTCGTTAATTGCTGCATTGCTCGGCACCTTGTCCATAAACAAAAGCTGATATGCTCCCATTCTTAGTATAGTAAGTATTTTCGGCTTTGGCTTTGATTTTAGATACTTTTTTATAAAAAAATCAAGTGTCAATCTTCGCTCAACAACGCCATACACCAAAGCAGAAATAAATGCTTTATCTTCATTAACACCTTTTAAAGCACTGTCAAGTGCAAGATTTGAATAAGCACTGTCATAAAATATTTTGTAAAGAGTTTCAAACGCAACAAGACGTGAACTTTTTATCATCTTCTGTTACCTCTGCCCAGTATTAAAAATAATCTTAGAAGAGTTGCAAGCGCTGATGCAAGTGCTGCAACATATGTCAGTGCAGCCGCTGTTAAAACTTTTTTCGCTCCACTGTATTCCTCGCCTTCAAGAAAGGCATTTGAGTCAATAGTTTGCAGCGCTCTTCTTGATGCATTAAATTCAACAGGTAAAGTAATCAGCTGAAATAATGCAACTGCCGAATAAAGAATAATTCCTGCATAAATAAGTGTATCGCTATATAAAAACATACCAATAAGAGCAAGCGGTACACCGAGATATGAGCCTATTTTAGTTACAGGAATAACAAAATTTCTTAGTTTAAGTGGTGCATATCCCTGAGCATGCTGGCAAGCGTGCCCCGCCTCGTGGCAGGCTACACCGATAGCGGCAACACTGCGTGAATCAAAAACATCTGCACTAAGACAGATTTCCTTAGCTCTCGGATCATAGTAATCTGTAAGTGTTCCGCCGATTTTTTTTATTTTAACATCTGTGATACCGTTTAGCTGCAGAAGCTTGTATGCAGCATCTGCACCTGTCATACCACGTCTGTTCATCATTCTTGAATATTTTGAAAAAGAAGATTTAACCTTTACCTGACAATAAAGTGCAAAAATAAACACAGGTATCATAACATAACCTGTAAGATAATATGCAAAATAAGGTCCCATAATCATTCTCCTAAAACAAAACCAATCTCAAGCTTATTACCAAGCAGATATGATTTAGTATCCATTCTTTTTTTACCGTCTGCCTGGAGTTCCAAAATATCAACACATTTGCCATCACCGCAGCACACAGTCAATACATCCTTATTATCAACTATTTCACCTGCTTTATTACCTGATTTATCAGATAAAACAGTTTTATGAATTTTTACATTTTTACCATTTATTACTGTTGATGCACAAGGCCAGGATTGCAAACCACGCACCTGATTATGAACCTCTAAAGCTGATTTGTTCCAATCAATCGGTGAGAGCTCTTTTGTGATTTTTTGAGCATAACAAGCGCCTTCATCACTCTGCTTAAGCGGAATTACTGTATTATTTTCAATAGAATCCAAACATTTTATAAGCGCATCTGCACCTAAAACGGCAAGTCTGTCAAAAAGCTGCTCAGAGGTTTCATTTATTTCAATTGGTGTTTTTTCAACAAAAAGAATATCACCGGTATCAATTCCTTCATCCATTTGCTGAACAGTTACACCTGTTTGTGTATCTCCGTTAAGGATTGACCACTGAATAGGTGCAGCACCGCGGTATTGCGGCAAAAGCGACGCATGAACATTGATACAGCCATACTTTGCTGCTGTAAGAATATCATTTGATAATATTTTACCATAGGCAACAACTACAATGACATCAGGCTTGATATTATTGATTATTTCAAGTGCATCACTGTTCTTTAATGTTGCAGGCTGATAAACAGGAATATTATTTGCAACCGCACAAGCCTTTACAGGCGGCGGTGTCAAAATCTGTTTTCTGCCGACAGGCTTATCAGGCTGAGAAAATACAGCCGCAACCTCATGCCTATATTCAATTAATTTTTCAAGACAAGGCACAGCAAAATCCGGTGTGCCCATAAAAATTATTTTCATTAAATCACCTAAATATTAACCCTGCAGGGATTCGCCCTCAATAATGTGAGATGTAAACAGAATACCATCAAGATGGTCAATTTCATGGCAGAAGGCTTTTGCTTTTAAATCTTCACCTGTGAAAACTTGCCATTTGCCGTTTCTGTCCTGTGCTTTTACCTGAACTCTTTTAGGTCTCTTAGTTGTAGCCCACTTATTAGGAAGCGAAAGGCAGCCCTCCTGTGAAATCTGCTCACCCTCTTCAAGTGTGATTTCAGGGTTAACAAGCTCCATAGGACCTTCGCCTATATCAATAACGACTACTCTTTTAAGTATGCCGACCTGCACTGCTGCAAGACCGACACCATTGCCGTGATACATTGTTTCAAACATATCGTCAATCAGCATTGCAAGTCTGTCATCAAATTTTTCAACAGGTCTGCTTTTTTTATATAAAACAGGATCACCTAATTCTACAATATTTCTAAGTGCCATTTCATATTCTCCTAATTTAAATCATAAGGATTTAAGTCAACAGTGACAGAAATATCCTTATATTCCTTTATTTTACTTATTCTTTTTAAAATTTCATTAAACATCATACGAATATTTTTTGAATTTTTACATTTTACAGATAATCTGTAGCGATATTGGCTGTTAAGCTTAACAATTTTTGCCGGACTTGGCCCAAGAACAATCATCTTATGCTCTCCATTCTTGTTAAGTTCTTTCAATATATCCAAAAAAGCCTTTGAGCACATTGCTGCAGTATTTTCATTTTCGCCGATAAATGATACAGAAATGATATCACAATATGGAGGATAGATTAATGCCTTTCTAAGCATAATTTCATTATCAAAAAAGCCTTTATAATCCTGCATTGCTGCAAATTCAATGCTTTGATTAAACGGATTGATTGTTTGAATAACTGCTGTTCCCTGCTCGTCACGTCTGCCACTTCTGCCAATCATCTGTGTTAAAAGTGCGAAAGAACGTTCACTGCTGTTATAATTCTCATCATAAAGTGAATTATCTGCATTTACGATTCCGACAAGCGTAACATCCTTAAAATCAAGACCTTTGGCAACCATTTGAGTTCCTATCAAAATATCATATTCATGATTTGCAAAAGCACTGAACATTTTATCGTGGCTGAATTTTGCAGAGGTTGTATCTGCATCCATACGCAGAATTTTAGCATCCGGAAATAATGCTGTCAGTTCATCTTCTATTCTCTGTGTACCATAGCCGCTGTATCTTACATTGTCACTGCTGCATTCGGGACATTGTGTATCAAGCGTTTTAGTATAACCACAATAATGACAGGTCAGTCTGTTGTTATAGCTGTGATACGTCAGTGATATTGAACAATTAGGACAAGTAATAACATGACCACAATCATTACAGGCAATAAATGTATTATAGCCTCGCCTGTTAATCAGAAGAATTACCTGTTTATTATTATCAATTGTCTCCTGCAAAAGCTCTCTAAGCTTTGACGAAATCGGTGTCCGATTACCGTTTTTCATTTCAGCCTTCATATCAACGGTAATAACCTCAGGCAAAGCTGCGTCACCATATCTTTCAGTCATTTCACAAAGCGTATATTTACCGCTGAGTGCATTTGAATAGCTTTCAAGCGTAGGAGTCGCAGATGTCATCAGAAACAACGCTTTATTATATCTGCACCTGAAATTAGCAACATCCTTAGCGTGATAACGCGGAGTACGCTCGCTCTTATAGGTATACTCCTGCTCCTCATCCATAATCACAAGCCCGAGATTATGCAATGGTGCAAAAACTGCACTTCGTGTACCTATAACTATTTTAGCTTCTCCTCTGTCGGCACGCTTATACTCATCATTTCTTTCACCGAGTGAAAGTGCACTGTGAAAAACAGCAACCATATCGCCGTATCTTTTATGAAAAATTGAAAGTGCCTGCGCTGTCAGACCAATTTCAGGAACCATAACAATAACATCCTTGCCCTGTTCAACGGCACGATCAATCAGCTTTAAATAAACCTGCGTCTTACCACTGCCTGTAACACCGAACAGCAAGCCTGTTCCGCCGCCATTATTCATCATAGAATAAAAGGTTTTGTAGGCATTCATCTGCTGAGAAGTAAGCTCAATCTGAGGAGCTGTAGTATTCATATCATTATTTTTATATGGATTACGGTATTTTTCCTGATTATAAAACGAAATTACACCGTACTTTTCAAGATTTTTAAGCACTGCCACACCGACAGAGCAAAATTCACAAACCTCCTGGACACCTGCGTAGCCAATATCAAATAAGAGATTGACAACACTTCGCTGTTTGGGAGTAAGCTTTGGTAAATCTTCCTCTCGCTCAATAAGCAGAGTAACCATTTTGTCACTTGCATCCTTAATCTTATTGAAGCCTCTCGGCAGCATCTGCTTAAGACAATCATATGTTGTACAAAAGCACCGCTCTTTAAGCCATAACGCAAGAGAAACAAGTTCTTCACTCAGTACAGGCTTATCACCTATGACAGAATGAATTTCCTTTAGCTGTGAATTGATAGCTGTGTAAACCTTAACAACAATTCCCTCTCGCAGTCTATTGCCGTTACCAAACGGAACTTTAACCATACTGCCTATTTTAACAGTATTTACAAGCTCACTTGGCACATAGTAATCATAGTCTGAGTCATAGTTAAAAAAGGTTTTTTCAACGGCAACAGTAGCAACTGTTCTGTTCATTATTTTGATTTAAGCTCATCAGGCTCTTCAACAACATATTTGCCGTCAAGTATATCTTCAATAGCGAGTGAAACAGTCTTAACATCAATATGCTCTTCTCTTGCAATAGCCTCATCCTGAATCTCTCTTGCTCTTTTTGCTGTACCAACAACAAGGCTGTAACGGCTGTTGCAATCCTTTAAAAGTTTCTTTAAATCCTGGTTAATCATAATAATTTCTCCTTAATGTAGTTAATTTTCTTACGCATTTCGCTTATCAAGCTCATCGCATAGTATTTTATCAATCGTGTCAACACAAACTGTTAAGTCATCATTGACAACATTATATGTATATTTATCCTTGAAGCCAAGCTCAACCTTCGCAATTTCAAGTCTGTTTTCAATCATTTCATCCGAATCTGTGTGTCTGCCGTAAAGCCTTTGCCTCAGCACCTGCTCACTTGGAGGAAGAAGAAAAATGGATACACAATCCTCAAACATTCTCATAACCTTCTGAGCGCCCTGAACCTCAATAATTAAAAAACAAATTTTGCCTTCATTTATGGCATCATTCACACCCTTAACAGGTGTACCGTAATAACAGCCATTGTACTTAGCATACTCAAGCAGACCGTCATTATCAATCATATTACAGAATTCATCCTCTGTAACAAAGAAATAATCAATTCCATGCTGCTCACCCTCTCTTGGATTTCTTGTAGTGGCAGAAACAGATTCAACAATATTATCATGCCTTTTGCAAAGCTCTTTAAAAACTGTATCCTTGCCGCAACCGCTTGGTGCAGAAAAAACTACTAACATACCTTTATTCATTGTCATCTACCTCCATACCAAACTTAGCGGCAATCTGTTTTAAATCCATATATGAAAGCACAACATTATCGCTGTCGGTGATTATAACACTCATTGTCTTTCTGCCATGCGTGGCATCAATGAGTGTTCCTTCTGATTTGCTTTCACGCACAATTTTTTTTATCGGCGCAGACTCCGGTGATACAATAGATACAACCCTGTCTGCATTAATAAGGTTGCCAAAACCTATGTTTACTAACTTCATATACTCACTCTAATCTAAGATTCAATTACTCTATATTCTGAATCTGTTCCCTGATTTTTTCAATCTCAGCTTTCATATCAACAACCTTGCGTGCAACGTCAACATCATTGCATTTTGAACCGATTGTATTTGTCTCACGGTTAATTTCCTGCACAAGAAAATCCATTTTTCTGCCTATCGGTTCATCACTCGCAAGAAATTCTCTGAGCTGCTCAATATGAGAGCGAAGCCTTACTGTCTCCTCGGCAACAGCAACCTTATCAGCATAAATTGCAACCTCCTGCATAATTCGGCTTTCATCAAGAGAAACATCCCCTAATAAATCATGAACGCGAGCTATAAGCTTGTCATTATAATCCTTAACAGTTTGGGGTGAACGCTCCTCAATATATCCTACACAATCAATAATAAACTGAGAACGTGAATAAACATCGTCATACATTTTTTTGCCTTCAACAGAGCGCATTTCGATAAACTTATCAATAGCCTCAGCTGCAACCTCCTGAACCAAGGACCAGATTTTATCCTCGTCCTCTTCTGCCTTTCTGACAACAAGAACATCCTGAAAGCGGCTGATTGTTGAGGCACCGAAATCCTCTTTCAGCTCATACGTCTGTGCAATTTCCCTCAAAGCCTTAACATAAGCTGATGCAAGAGTGTTATTAACTGCCACATCTGCTGATTCGGTATTAAGTGCATCAATACCCACATAACATTCAATCTTACCTCGTGAAACACGACTGTTAACAAATGACTTTATTTTTTCATCAATAAAGCCGTACTGCCTTGGGCAGCGTGAATAGAATTCAAAATATCTGTGATTGACAGATTTAAGCTCAACAGAGATTACATAACCATCAAGCTCTTTAACAGCCCTGCCAAAGCCTGTCATTGATTTAACCATAATTTCTCCTTAATTATACTTTTTCAAATATAAAGATATTATAATTAGTTAAAAAAGGAAGGTCAATGGTTTATTAACACTTTGTTTACAATGTTAACATTTTATTTACACTTGCAAGATGTTTATTATCAAAAAAATAAGACCGCAAATGAATGCGGTCTTTGTAATTATAAAATTACTGAATGTTCTCTTTAACCTTTGCAGCCTTACCAACACGGTCACGAAGATAGTAGAGCTTTGCACGGCGAACTTTACCTGAACGGATAACCTTAACATCAACAACGTTTGGTGAGTGCATTGGGAATACTCTCTCAACACCTACGCCATAAGATACACGGCGAACTGTGAAAGTCTTAGCAACACCTGAACCCTTGATAGCAATAACTGTACCCTCGAACATCTGAATTCTCTCACGAGAACCTTCACGGATGTTAACTGATACCTTTACTGTATCACCGATGCTGAACTTTGGAAGTTCTGCTTTAATGCTGTCTTTTTCGATTAATTTAAGTGCGTCCATTTTTCTTTCCTCCTAATTATTTATGAGATGTTCATATCAATTACTGAAAGCGGACCATCTTCTTAAATGCTCACACATTGGGCATTTTAACGCGTTGCAAGAGATACAACGGAACAAATGCTGGAATATAATAGCATACTTACAATAAAAAAGCAAGTGTTTTTTACTTAAATTCTTTATAATCTTTATCAAGCAGCGATATTCTTGCAATACTCTTCCATTCAAAGTCCGTTTCAATCAGTCTGATTATTGTATCAAAAAGAAGTGAAGGATTAAGGTTTTTATCAGGTCCGGCATAAAGTCTTATATTAAGAACAATCACATCATCTCGAATTGATACTGAATATTTATCAATAAAGGCTTTGATATCAGTTTCCTTGAAAACTCTTTTTCTTCCCTGCTTGCCCTTTTTGAGAGCTAAAATTTCATCACTCTCCAAAACTGATTTAATTTTTTCGAGTGCTGATTCATTGTCAGCAAATTGAAATTTATAAACATAATCAGAATAAACAATTTCACTGTTGTCACGAAAATCGTCATATACATCAAGTATTCTTAAGTCATCAGGCAAAACGGTGTTCATTCTTTCCTTTATCTCTGTGTTGCTTATTTCATCAATAATTCTTATATCTACACTTTCGCAAAGACTTTCAACACCAAGTGAGAGCGGAAGAGAAAAACTCATATAAGGATGAGGATTAAATCCTTCGGTATACCATAATGGAATTTCTGCTCTTTTAAAAGCTCTTGCCATTGCCCTGTTGATATCAAGATGGCTTATATATTTAAGCCTGCCCTGTTTTGCAAAACGGAGTCTAACTTCTCGCATCACACTTACCTCCGTTAAGTTTATTTGCACCACAGCCTGCACATTGAATTCTGCAGTGCGGTGTTGTCTGATTCATATGTGCTTTTTTATTTTCATTTTCGAGGAATTTTCTGCTTACACCGAAATCAAGATGATCCCATGGCAGAAGTTCTGAAAATTCTCTGCGTCTGTGTGTATAAAAATGAGGATCAATGCCAATTTCATCAAATGCCTGCATCCATGCATCAAAATTAAACTGGTCATCCCACGAATCAAATTTACAGCCAAGCTCATAGGCACGCAATATAACCTTGCCGAGCCTTCTGTCACCTCGTGCAAGTACACCCTCAAGCAGTGATGTTGGAGTCTCGTGATAAGATACTCTAATTTTTTTTGACGGTATGGATTCAAGCAGATGCTTTTGCTTTTCCTTAAGCAACTCCATACTGTCCTCAGGCTCCCATTGAAAAGGTGTGAACGGCTTGGGAATAAATGAAGCACAGGAAATGGAGACCTGAACGCCCGTCCCCTTTTGTCTGTTAGGATTTTTATAAAAAGCGTGCACAACCTCCATACCTAAATCAGCTATGCCTTTGATATCATCCATCGTCTCCGTAGGAAGACCCATCATAAAGTAAAGCTTAACCGAAGTCCAGCCATTGTCAAAAGCTTTAGTGCAAGTTTTTATAACCTCTTCTTCAGTAACATTTTTATTGATAACATCTCGAAGCCGCTGAGTACCTGCTTCAGGAGCAAATGTAAGACCGCTGCGACGTACTTTGTTGAGTTGCTCTACAAGCTCATCCGAGAAGTTGTCAACTCTTAGACTTGGCAGCGAAAGATTTATATTTTCCTTAACTGTCCAATCAATAAGGGTGGTCAGCATATTATTTACATCGCTGTGATCAGAAGTTGAGAGTGAGCAAAGTGAAATTTCATCATAACCTGTAGATTCAATAAGCGCTTTGCACTGCTCATTAATTGTATCAACACTCTTCTCACGGATAGGTCTGTAAATAAATCCGGCCTGACAAAAACGACAGCCACGTATACATCCGCGAAAAATCTCCTCAACTGCTCTGTCATGCACAATATTGATATACGGCACAACAAATTCCTTAGGATAATAAACCTTATCCATATCAGAAACAATTGATTTTTTTATTACAGCAGGTGCGTCGCTAACAGACTCTAAAGATTTTAACGTTCCATCCTCATTATAGCTGTCTTTATAGAGAGAAGGAACATAGACACCCGTGATATCCTTAGCCTTTTGCAAAAATTCCTGTTTTGTTGCACCATTTTTCTTGCATTCTTTTAAAAGATCTATAACTTCATTTGTGCTGTATTCACCTTCACCCAAAAAGACAATATCAACAAAATCCGTTATAGGCTCAGGATTACAGCAGCAAGGACCACCCACACAAATAATCGGTGTTAAATCAGTTCTATCCTCACTTTTAAGCGGTATATGCGCTAAGTTCAGCATATTGAGCACATTGGTATAACAAAGTTCATATTGAAGCGTAAAGCCTATCATATCAAATTCATTAATATAGTCACCGCTTTCAAGTGCAAAGAGAGGAACATTATTTTTTCTCAGTTGTTCCTCCATATCATTGTCGGGTGCAAATACACGCTCGCACCACGCATCTTCTCTTTCATTAACGAGACCATAAAGTATTTTCATACCAAGATGACTCATACCAATTTCATACGTATCCGGAAAGCAAAAGGCATAGCGAATATCTATACTTTCCTTATCCTTCATGACAGCATTCAATTCACCGCCTATATACCTTGCAGGCTTTTGAACATACTGTAATAATTTTTCAACTTCTTTTTTCATATAAACCTCTAATACATAATGCTGTAAACAACTAAATAAACCGCAATAAGCAGCATTGAAAACGATTTGAATTTAATAATTAACCAGATTGATAAAATCACAATTAATACTAAAAGCATCTTACTGATAATGACAGAAATACGATAAGAAAACAATCTTAACATCCTGCCACCATCAAGTGGATATATAGGCAAAATATTTATTGCAAATAAAACTAAGTTTATATCATCTCTAATGATAATGTACAGAATCAAGTTGACCAAGGGTCCTGCAAGTAAAACAAAAAATTCTTTTAATCTTGAAAGCTGGGAACTGTATTTAAGTGCAAGACCATAAAATGAAAATGTTAATATATCTGCTCTTCCACCGCAAATGGCCAAAACAATTAAGTGACCCAATTCATGCAAACCGGAAAACAAAAGCAAATACAAAAGTTCGTTTGCACCAAGCATTGTTGCAAAACACAAAACAAGTATGAAAGAAAACTCAATTCTAAGCTCGCAATTACCAATAAAAAATCTCACTCAATCACCGTTTTATAATACGGCGATAAATTGCAAAAAATGCCTATTTTTTTCTTTTGTCTATATAGTCCTGTAAAATCACCACAGCAGACACGGCATCTACAACATTTTTACGTTTTTTTCCTCTAACATTATTTGAAGAAAGGATATCATGTGCAATCACAGTGGTCAATCGTTCATCCTCATAATCAACCGCTATATCAATGTTGTGTGAAATAAGATTTCCAAGCTCTCTGCATTTATCAGCACGAAAACCATACGAGCCATCCATATTGCGAGGCAGACCTATAACAATCATTTCAGGCTTTTCACATCTAACTATATCAATAATTTTATCAACAAGCTTAGGTGCATAGCGCTCTTCTATTACGCAATAGGAGGATGCAAGCATCTCTAATTTATCACAAAAAGCAATTCCTGTTCTCACATCACCGTAGTCAATGGACATAATTTTCATAATATTGTTACCTATCAAATATGGGCAGCCTCAAAACAAGGTTGCCCAATAGATTTTATTAAAATTTACTTGATTACACTGAACACATTACTCAGCAGGTGCAGCAGTCGTTCCTGTAGGTGCAGTTGTCTGAGGTTTAGCATTATTACCATTTGCGGCAGACGTTGTCTTTCCGTCATTAGGCTTTGTTTCGCCCTCTTTTGTTTCTTCCTCAGTAGTTTCCTCAGCATGTCCACCTTGGCAGCTGCCGGGGAGATTATCGGCATCATACCAACCATAAAGGCCTGTACCTGAACGCAGCTTACCGCAGTACTGGCAATATGATCTTTGAACAATACAATCAGGCTCAGGGAATTTTGTATTGTAATCAATTCCCTTATTGTCATAGGTTTCATAAATTTCACTCATAACAGTTTTCCAGATAGTACCTGCAGGGTTGCCTGAAAGGCTGTAATGAATTTCCTTAGGGATATCATAACCATACCATACAGCTGCAACAAAATCCGGTGTGCCGCCAACAAACCAACGGTCCTTATCATCGTTTGTTGTACCTGTTTTACCGAAGCACTGAATACCGGAAAGCTTGTATGAAGTACCCGTACCCTGTGTCATTACAGTCTGAAGAAGCTTGTTCATAACCCATGCTGTAGGCTCTGACAAAGCATCCTGTCTTGTCTTCTCAGGCTCTTTGTCAATTATTATATTACCTTTACTGTCTTCAACCTTATAATAACAATAAGGCTCATAGTAGCTTCCACCATTACCAAAAGGAACATATGCCGCAGTAATATCGAGCGGCTTTGCACCATTTGTAAGCGAGCCGATAGCCATAGGACCATAGTCAACGTCTCTGACGGCATCAAGACTAGAAAGGTGGAAATTCTCGCTGACAAACTCATATGAAGTGTCAACACCAATCATATCAGTAGTTCTGCCTGCGATTGTATTCAAAGACTGAGCAAGTCCGTACTGTAAAGTATAATTATTTGAGGAATAACCACCGCCCTGGTTAACAGGCCACGGTTTACCCTCAACCTCTCTGAAAGGCTTATCCGGTATAATTGTTGACCAATAGATATTAGTCTTCTCATCAGTCTTACTCTTTTCAAGTGCAGGGCCGTAAACCGAAATAGGCTTAATTGTTGATCCCGGAGGACGAGTGGACATTGAAGCACGATTAAGAAGCATAGCACCCTTGTTTTTACCTGTACCACCAATAATTCCCATTACTCTGCCGCTATAATCCATAACGACCATAGCACCTTGCACAGTTTCATCCGGCATACGTCTATAATTCTCGTATACATCCTCAAGTGCATCCTGAACATCAAAATCAATTGCAGTATAAATTTTGAGACCGCCGCCATAAACAAGATCATGTGCTTTTTTACTTGTATAACCCATTTTTTGAAGGTCTTCCTGAACAGTTGTAATAACGAAATCAACATAGTAATCTGTAATTTCATCATTATCCTTTCTTACAGTTTCCTCCCTAAGCTGTGAGCCCTGATAATTTTCACTGTTAGTGAAAATCATTTCATAATTCTTGGCCGCATTATATTCTTCATCAGTAAGGAATCCATTATCCTCGCTGTTCATTTCGCCAAGTATCCAAAGCTGTCTTTCCCTGTTTTTCTCAGGATTGGCAAGAGGGTCATTCTGTGACGGATATTTTGTAATTGCAATAAGTGAGGCACATTCAGCAGCATTAAGATCAGATACCTCCTTGCCGAAATAAACCTCAGCAGCAGTTTTTACACCGTAGCATCCGTTAGAAAGGTAGATTGTATTCAAATATGCCTCAATAATCTCATCCTTACTATAATTGCGTTCAAGATTAAGAGCTCTTAAAATCTCATTAAATTTTCTGACATAGGTTACCTTGTTGTCATCAGTAAGGTTTTTAATAACCTGCTGGGTAATTGTAGAACCACCCTGTCCGCTGTTTGAAGGTTTGATCATAACACCGATTGTTCTGATCCAGTCAACACCATGATGACTTCTGAATCGCTTATCCTCGCCTGCAATCAGTGCCTCAGGCAAATATTCGCTCATATCATCAAGATCTACCCAGATACGGTTTTCCTCACCATGAAGACGGGTAATTTCGACAACCTTATCATCATCTGTACCATAGATAAAAGAGGTCTGATTCTGTGAGGATGCTTCCTCGGTCAAATCAAACACAGGATCGCCGTAAACAACACTATAGCCGTAAATTGCCATAACTGAAAAACAAACAATTCCCACAACACCGACAATCATAATCATACCGAGTATAACCTTGCTGATGGTTGAAAAAGCCTTTTGTGCAGGTGTCTTGCTTTTTACAGGCTTTCTTTTTTTCTTTTTCTTATCAGCAAGCTCTTTATCGAGCTTTCTTGCCTTTTCAGCTCTTTTAGCCTTTTTATCAGCCGCAGAGACATTATAAGACGCAGGAATATTCTCAGCTGCCTTTTCCTCATTAACGATTTTATCCTCGTTATATGCCTTAGCTGAGTTGTTCATAAATGATTCTAATAAATCATCATAATTATTTGAAGCCATTTTCATACCTCCATAAATTATTTAGACTATTATAATACAAAGCTTAAAATAAATAAAGGGGTAAATTGTAAACATTTGTAATAAATATTGGTCGTCAATACTAATTTATGTGTCTTGCACGCTTTTTATTAATCTGAACAAGTCTTTTTGAAAGAACTATATCGTCGTAAGTCTTTTTAGCTCTTACAAAAATCCAGAACTTTTTTCCGCACTTATTGCATTGACCTGCCGATTTAAAGGCCTTGTTGCCGTAATCATATTCCCATAACGGAATTACATTACCTGAACATAAAGGACATTCAAAATCAACTGTTTTTATGTCAAATATATCATCCTTGGGCGAAAGATGATAAGGCTTGTACACCAGTCTTTCAAAAAATGCCTTATCACAGGTAGAAATATATTTTGAAAACTTTTCCCTATCAAATACTTTTTTGAAGCAATAAGCCTCTGCAAAGCAATCTTCAAGTGCTCTGTGCAGACTTTTATCAGACAAATCAATTTCAAAAAGCTCTGCACATCTGCTAAGACTTATCTGATTGCCATTGTTGTTATCAATAAATTGCATACAATACTGCTGAACATCAGCATAATACTTGATGAAATCAATATAGGTTGTACCTCTGAACTTCACAAAATTATCTATAAGAGTATACAAATCACTTTGAGACCAGCTTAAGAACACTGTATTTTCACCTTGGCTCCATCTTGCAAAGTCAGAAAATGCATCATCAAAATCAATACCGAATTCGTTAATTTCAGCCATAGTGATATTGGTCAGATTCTTAAATCTACTGCCAAGCTTTTTACTGATACGCGGTCTGATAAGCTGCTTAAAAGTATCAACTATTTCAAGATTATTATTAAGTTTAACTGCGCCTATTTCTATAATTTCATTCATACCCTTTTGAATTTTATAGTTATAAGCATTATTCCACTCTAAGTCAAAAATAATATACGTCATACTTCAATATCTTTTCCAAAAAAATTAACCTTGCATTACGCAAGGTTAATTCTTAAAAATCTTATCCTATAAAAAGAAATACAAGAAATGCTGCAAGGACAATAACAAAAAATCCAACAATCAACCATTTTGTGATTTTTTCAAGCTTTGCTTCTACAGTTCTGCCCTTTGACTTGCCGAGAAAAGTCTCAGCACCGCCGGCAATTGCGCCTGAAAGGTTTTGTGAACGTCCCTCCTGCATAAGAACTACAACTGTTATAATAATAGATGCTAAAATTAACACAGCACCGAATACATAGTGATACCAGGACATTTTAATTCCTCCGTTTTCGATAAATTACTAATGGATTATATCATAAGCAGGCAAATAATGCAAGTACTTTTTTAATTTATTAAAAAGTCATTTGCTCTGCAACATCATTTTCACTTGGTAAAGCCCCAGCAGCCGGAAGATTTTTAGCTCTAAAACGCCATTCTTTTTCAAATTC
>CAMWPJ010000046.1 GCA_947176035.1 uncultured Clostridia bacterium
TTTTTATTGAGGAGAATAAATATGAAAAACAAATTAACAACAAGTATTTTAGCAATTATTTTAGTTTTGGTAACAGTATTTGGTATCTCAGCTTGCTCAAAATCTGATAAAAAAACTGATACTAATACAGAAAACTCCGTAGAAATGACGATAGATGAATACAAAATAAAAGTTAAAACAAGTGAAGAAAACCTATTAGCTAATTACGAAACAATAAAACGTATGGCTAATTTTGAATACAACACAATGAATGCTTATGATAGAATCAGCAGTACACCATATAGCAATTTTGACAATTTGCTTGCTGAGGCATACGATTATTGTGAAACCGACAGTCAAACCTTACAAACTGAATATGAAAAAGTTTGTAATGAATATAAAGAAATAACTCTTATAAAAATTGACAATGAAGAAGCAACTCAGATTAAAGAGTTATATAATTCAATGTTTGATGCTTATATGCAATTATACAATTTAGCTACTAATCCAACAGGAACGACAGACTCATTTGCTAATGAGGCAAAAGAATATATGGATACCGTCGATTACAATAAAGGCGGATTAAAAGTTTGGTTGGAGTAATTTTGAATTATAAAGTCACCCCTCTTTAAGTGAAGAGGGGTAATTTTATCTAAGGATGTGATTTTATGCCCGTATATAAGGATGAACAGCGTGGCACTTGGTACGCAATGTTTTATTATGTGGATTGGCAGGGTGTGCGCCATAAAAAGAAAAAACGTGGTTTCAAAACTCAGCGTGAGGCTAAAGCATTTGAAAGAGAATTTTTGATGCAGGGTGCATCTGACCCACATATGACATTTGCCTCTCTACTTGAATTATATTATGCTGACATTGAAACAAGATTAAGAGCCGGTACAATTGAAAAGAAAAAGAATATTATTAACTCTCATATAGCTCCTTATTTTGAAAAAAGAGAAATATCTAAAATCACGAATACTGATATTAGATATTGGCAGAATGAAATGTTAAAGAAAACAAATAAAAAGACTAATAAACCTTATGCACAAACATATCTTCGTTCGGTAAACAGTCAATTAACGGCTATATTCAACTATGCTGTCCAATACCACAATCTACCTATCAATCCTTGCCAAAGAGTTAAAAGCATAGGAAAAAAACAAGCTGGTGAAATGTTGTTTTGGACTTTGGATGAATTTAACGCAGCAATGAAATATGAAACTCGGCCAGTATATCACCTTTGTTTTATGATTTTATTTTGGTGCGGTTTACGTTCAGGTGAATGCCTTGCACTCACACCGAAAAAAATACTCCACGATAGCAAATCTCTTGACATATACGAAACATATCATCGTGTTAATGGTGAAGATGTGTTTGGTCCGCCAAAAACGGATAATAGTATTCGCAAGACCCCTATGCCTCAATTTGTATATGATGAACTTATTAAGTATATTGAAAGCATATATGGAATCGGTGAAGATGACCGTATCTTTTATTTTGCAAAGTCTGCACTTAATAAGGAACTTGACTATATTGCTAAAGCTGCAGGAGTAAAACGTATCCGAGTACATGACCTCAGACACTCTCACGTAGCATTACTTATTGAACTTGGTTATCGCACACACGCAATAGCAGACAGAATCGGTGATACTCCCGAAGTTGTTGATCGTACATACGCACATCTTTATCCAAATACAAACGAGGCCATTGCTCGTGAGCTTGATAAACATAAAGACGGAATAAATGTAGATAATATTACCGATACAGTCGAGCCATAGAGATATAAAATGTAGAATACAGAGAAAAGCATTAAACTTGTAGAGCCAAAATAGAGCCACAAAGCAAAAGCAACCCCCAAATATCGCCTATTTAAGCGGTATTCGGGGGTTTTGTGTATCATTCCCACTCGACCGTACCGGGCGGCTTAGAAGTTATGTCATACACTACGCGATTGATATGCTCTACCTCATTTGTAATTCTGTTTGATACCTTTGCAAGGATATCATATGGGATTTTTGCCCAATCAGCTGTCATAAAATCGTCTGTTGTAACCGCTCTGATTGCTATGAGATGATCATAGGTTCTGTGGTCACCCATAACACCGACAGTTTTTACATCCGGCAGAACACAGAAGAACTGAGCAAGATTTTTCTCATATCCGTTCTTTGACATTTCGTCACGAAGCACCCAATCAGCCTCCTGCAGAATTTTGATTTTATCTGCAGTAACCTCGCCGATAATTCTTACACCAAGTCCGGGGCCGGGGAACGGCTGACGCCATACAAGCTCCTTAGGGATGCCAAGCTTTTCGCCGACTTTTCTTACCTCATCCTTGAATAAATCACAGAGCGGCTCAACAATACCGAGGAACTCAACATCGTCAGGAGTTTTAACTCTGTTGTGATGCGTTTTGATTACATCGGCATCTCCCTTGCCTGATTCAATACAGTCAGGATAAATTGTTCCCTGAGCAAAATAGCCGAGCTCATTCTGATTTCTGATTTCATTCCAGAACACATTGAAAAATTCTGTGCCGATTATCTTTCTCTTCTCTTCGGGATCAATAACTCCTTTGAGCTTTGAAAGGAATAAGTCACCGCAGTTGACACGAACAAAATTCATATCAAAGAGCGATGTGAATGTTTTTTCAACGAAATCGCCCTCGTCCTTACGCATAAGACCCTGATCTACAAAAACGCAGGTGAGCTGTTTTCCGACTGCTCTTGAAAGCAGACCTGCCGCAACAGAGGAATCTACACCGCCTGACAGACCGAGAATTACTTTCTTATTGCCAATCTCTTCTTTGAGCTTAGCAACCGTGTTGTCGATAAAATTATCCATTACCCAATCGCCTGCACACTCGCAGATTTCATAAAGGAAATTATAGAGTATTTGTGAGCCGAACTGCGAATGTGTAACCTCAGGATGGAATTGAACGGCATAAATGCTTTTGGTTGTATTCTGCATTGCTGCACAAGGGCAGTCATCGGTTGTACCGATAATTTCAAAACCCTGAGGAGGAGTTGCAATATAGTCGGTATGACTCATCCATACAATAGATTTTTCATCAATGTTATTAAAAAGCTTTGACTTTTTGTCAGCAGTGAATTCAATCTTGCCATATTCGCTTACAGGCGCAGTTTTAACCTCGCCGTCACCCATCCAAGCGATAAGCTGACAGCCATAGCAGATACCAAGAATCGGTACGCCCAAGTTAAGGATATCCTTTGTATAGTGTGGAGAACTCATATCAAAAACAGAATTAGGTCCGCCCGTAAATATTATTCCTTTATATCCGTTATCTTTAATCGTTTCAATCGGAGTGGTATAGGGCAGTATTTCTGCGTATACACGGTGATCACGAACTCGTCTTGCAATCAGCTGATTGTACTGACCGCCGAAATCGAGAACAAGTATTTTTTCCATATTAGTCCTCCTTAAGATGTAAATATTTATGCAGAATATTATATACAATTTATATAAGCATTTCAAGTGCTGCAATTCGATTTATTAAAAAACAAAGAATTATATTTACTAAAAACCAAGCACCTTAGAGTCTTGACTCTGAGGTGCTTGGCTAATGTAGATTATTTATTTTTATCCAAGTTTAACGGTTGTAACAATTTTATCGTCATTGAAAGAGAAAAGTTCGGATATTTCAATTTCAACATCCGTTGTTGTATCACGCAGCACATAAGCTTTTTTAACTTCCTTTGTAATACCGGGTTTGATCTCTACATCAAGTAAATCTGTTTCGTCGTTACTCCAATCGGTTTCAAGGCCGATTCCGTCCTGATATGCTTTAGAATCAAGTGCAACATCAAAACTAGCCGGATTGCTTGAATTATTTGTAAAATCAAAGGTTATAATGACTGTGTCTTTGCCTTCCCAATTCTTGCCAAGCTCTGCACCTTTAACAACGCAGGCATAATTACCAATTTTCCCATCACTGCTATTATTATCTGTGTCGTTATTTTCTGCATCAACTTCATTTGGAGCTGACGGAATTTCATAATTTTCAGTTATTGATGATGAATCATCCACAACCTCCTTTACTGCAGAACCTACTGCAACAGAATATATAATTGTGATTATGATGTTGATAATAACACAGGCTAAAGCACATTTGCCGCAAGCCTTTGCAGTTTTGGGCTGACTGTCTTTTTTTGTTAAGTAAAGAATCAATCCCACAATCGGAATTATAAAAGACAAAATTGCAAGCCCAACATTCGCTTTTTCCTCTTGTGGTGGCTGAGGCTGTGAATAATATGGCTGCTGATTGAATTGCTGCTGTGTATTAAACTGCTGATTATTGTTTTCGTCCATTTTGAAAACCTCCTCTTTTTTATATCATAATATTAACACATAAGTATTCGGTTGTCAACATATGTATTCATAGTTTCGTCTTTTTTATCATACACTTAATATGAGGTGATTATGATGTTTGTACCAACATTGGATGCAGTAACAGTGGGTAAAGTTATATCTGATATGCGAAGGGAAAAAGGAATGTCGCAGGAGGTATTAAGCGGTCTTGCGGATATAGGGCGTACGCATCTGTCTGCTATAGAGCGAGGTGAGCGAAAACCAACACTTGAAACACTTTATCGCATTGCTTGTGCTATGGATATAAAAATGAGTGATATTGTAAAGAGAATAGAAGAGAATATTTAAAGGCAAAATAATAGCCACATCATTAAGACAAAACCAAAATGATGTGGCTGCTTTTTTATTTTTAATTGTAGGATGAAATATAATTAATTTTAAAATTTATTTAACAGCTTCCTCTACTGCAACTGCACAAGCTACTGTTGCGCCAACCATTGGGTTGTTACCCATACCGATAAGACCCATCATCTCAACGTGAGCAGGAACTGAAGATGAACCAGCGAACTGAGCATCACCATGCATTCTGCCCATTGAGTCTGTAAGACCATATGATGCAGGACCTGCAGCCATGTTATCAGGATGAAGTGTACGGCCTGTACCGCCGCCTGATGCAACTGAGAAATAAGTTTTGCCATTCTCAAGAGCCCACTTCTTATATGTGCCTGCAACAAGGTGCTGGAAACGTGTTGGGTTAGTTGAGTTACCTGTGATAGATACGTCAACACCCTCGTGCTTCATAATAGCAACACCCTCAAGAACATCGTTAGCGCCGTAGCACTTAACTGCTGCTCTTTCACCGTCTGAGAAAGCCTTCTCTTCCTCAATCTTGAGGTCGCCTGTGTAGAAATCATAATCTGTCTTTACATAAGTAAAGCCGTTGATTCTTGAAATGATATAAGCAGCATCCTTGCCGAGACCGTTAAGGATAACCTTGAGAGGCTCTTTACGAACCTTATTAGCTGTTCTTGCGATACCGATAGCACCCTCAGCAGCAGCGAATGACTCGTGACCTGCAAGGAATGCGAAGCACTTTGTCTCCTCACTGAGAAGCTTAGCACCGAGATTACCGTGGCCAAGACCAACGTTTCTCTGCTCAGCTACTGAGCCGGGGATACAGAATGCCTGAAGACCGATACCGATAGCAGCAGCAGCCTCTGATGCTGTTTTAACATCTGATTTGATTGCAACTGCAACGCCGAGTGTATATGCCCAGCTTGCATTCTCGAAAGCGATTGGCTGAACGCCCTTTACGATAGCGTCAACATCAATGCCCTTTGATAAACATAAATCTCTTGCTTCTTCAAGACTTGAAAGACCATATTCAGCAAGACACTTTTCAATTTTAGCAAGTCTTCTTTCCTTGCCTTCGAATTTTACATCGTTTGCCATTTTATTGTCCTCCTTATCTTATTCTTCTCTTGGATCGATATACTTAGCAGCATTAGCGAAGCGGCCATAGTTACCGATGTTTGCCTTGTAAGCCTCGTCAGGAGTTTTGCCGTGACGAATATCCTCAAGCATCTTGCCAACCTTAACGAATTCGTAGCCGATAACCTCGCCCTCTTCGTCAAGTGCCATACGGGTAACATAACCCTCTGCCATTTCCATATAACGAACGCCCTTAAGCTTTGTTGAGAACATTGTGCCAACCTGTGAACGAAGACCCTTACCAAGATCCTCAAGAGCAGCACCTACCACAAGACCGCCCTCTGAGAAAGCTGACTGTGAACGGCCATAAGCAAGCTGCTTGAAGATTTCTCTCATAGCAACGTTGATAGCGTCACAAACAAGGTCAGTATTAAGACACTCAAGAAGAGTTTTGCCGGGAAGAATTTCAGCAGCCATAGCAGCTGAGTGAGTCATACCTGAGCAGCCGATTGTTTCAACGAGAGCCTCTTCAACAATACCATCCTTAACATTAAGGCTGATTTTGCAGGCACCCTGCTGAGGTGCACACCAGCCGATACCGTGTGAAAAACCGCTGATGTCTGAAATTTGATAAGATTTTACCCATTTGCCTTCTTCAGGAATGGGAGCCGGACCATGATGAGGACCTTTTTTAACGGTACACATCTGTTCAACTTCATGTGAATAAACCATTTATTTACTCCTTCCAAGTAGATTTACAAAATAAGACTAACGCTCTTTTGCAAAAAATTAATAATTTAAAAAAATTACCACGATTATTATAACCAATTTGTATTCTATCTTCAAGAGCAAATACGAAAAAATTGCCATATTTTAGCTTTATAATTTTGTATACATTGCTTATATTGAAATCAGAAATAATATTTGTTATACTATTTAATATATTAATCATATACTAAGTTTACAATTCGGAGGATTGCTATGAAAATTAAAAGCGGCTTTGCCAAGAGGGAAATTGCGGGCTCAAACATTGTTGTGCCTGTCGGCAAACAGAGTACGGATTTTAATGGGATGATTACTTTAAACGGCAGCGGTGCGTTTTTCTGGGACTGTTTTTGTAAGGATATTACAATTGATGATGCTGTTAAAATGGTTACCGATGAATATGAAATTGATGAGGCAACTGCAAGGACTGATGTGGAAGTATTCGTTAAAATGCTGAGAGACAATAGCTTGCTTGATGAATAATTCGTTATAAACAATAAGGCACAGGATTTAGTATTTATCAAATCCTGTGCCTTGTTTTATCTGCTTTTATTTAATTCAGCTTTGCCCTCAGGCGTATCACGGTAGTATTGCGTAAACGGTTTGAATCGTTCCTGCTCCTCCCAGATTTCCTTTGCCTTTGGTGCCCAGCGCTTTGCATAATTATCGCATTTTGAACAAAGCTCATCAGCACTTTCTGTTTTAATCAGATTTGTAGATTTTGCACCTGATTTTTTAACAAGATTTCGGAGTGCCTGCGGATTTTCAAGCATAGGGCAGGGGCGCAGCATATTATCATTAAAGGGCTGACCCTTATAATATTCGTGGAAGAGCGGGGATTTTAAACACTCAAGTATACTCTTTTCCCTGATATTTGAATCGGAATAGTGAATAAATACACAAGGCTCAACATCGCCCTCTGAATTAACGTGGAAATAGTTTCTGCCGCCTGCAATACAGCCGCCTACAAATTCCGCATCATTCTGAAAATCAACCGTAAATAAAGGCTTACCTGTTTTGGAATTTCTCTTTTCACGGATTGAGCGGTAAACATGCTCTCTCTGTTCAGGAGTTAAAAGAAGGTTTGTATCCGCATCACTGCCTACAGGCATATAGTGGAAATACCATGCAAAGCGAACACCGTTTTCAATCATTAAATCATAGAATTCATCAGACGTTACAGCAGCATAGTTCACACTTGTATAGCAAACGGATATACCGAAAAGACATTTGTGCTTTTTGAGAAGCTGCATTGCCTTGAAGGTCCTTTGATATGCACCCTCACCTCGTCTGCTGTCATTTGTTTCCTCACTGCCTTCAATGGAAAGTGCAAGTGCAAGGTTGCCGCATGCCTTCATATCCTCACAGAATTTATCATCAACAAGTGTTCCGTTTGTGTAAGCAAGGAACAGACAATCACTGTTTTCTCTGGCTACGGTTAAAATGTCTTTTTTTCTGATGAGCGGCTCGCCGCCTGTGTACATGAAGAAATGTGTGCCGAGTGCTTTGCTTTCGCTTACAATTCTTCGCATTTCATCAAGTGTAAGGTTTGAATTATGACCATATTCAGCCGACCAGCAGCCCTTGCATTTCATATTGCAGGCAGAGGTAGGATCCATAAGTACAACCCAGGGAATGTTGCAATGCTCCTCGTCACGTCGTTTTCTGAGCGTTGATGTGCCGATCAGACCCAAGTCAATACCAAAGGTGAGCACTGCTTTTTGCAAAAAGTCAGCATCAACCTCATCAATACCGCGGAACAGGTATTGATGCCATATGTTGCTCTCGTCCGAAATGATTTCGATAGGCTTGGTAAAGGTGCTTTCGGGATACATTTTACCTGCAACAGCTTTGCCTATTTTTACGAGCTTGAGCATATTCTTTTTTGGGCTTTTGTAGATATACTTGAATAGTCGATTGCCGACCTTATGAAGTACCTTACTCTTAATTTGTGACATTATTTTCCTTCCTTACATTACCTCTGGAGTGGTAATTTTAAGCATAGTTAATATGTTTTTGATTGTATCTTTTACTGCACGGCAGAGGTAAAGTCTTGCCTGCATTAAACCCTCGTCATCACACATTACCCTTTGTGCATTATAGAATTTGTGGAAAAGAGTTGCCAGCTCAACAACGTAGTGTGTAATCTTTGCCGGATCATATGCTTTTGCAGCTGCAATGATTTCGCCTGTGAGAGATGAAAGATGACGGATAAGCTCCTTTTCCTCATCGCTGCAAAGCATAAGCAGTTCTTCGTCTGTTGGGATTCTCAGCTCAACGCCCTGTTCATTTGCTTTTTTCAAAATGGAGCAAATACGTGCGTGTGCATACTGAACATAATATACAGGATTTTCGCTTGATTCCTTTGCAGCAAGCTCAAGGTCAAAATCAAAATGAGAGTTAGGCTCACGCAGATTAAAGAAAAATCTTGCTGCATCGAGCGGAACCTCGTCAATAAGTGTGTTGAGTGTGATTGCCTTGCCTGAACGCTTGGAAAGCTTGATTGTTTCGCCCTCACGTACAAGTCTTACCATCTGCATAATTACACAGTCGAGTCGACCTGCATCCAGTCCGAGAGCCGTTAGGGCTGCTTTCATTCTCGGAACATAGCCGTGGTGATCGGCACCAAGAACATCAATTGCTTTGTCATATCCGCGTGTAACCAGCTTGTTATAATGATATGCGATATCCGGAACAATATAAGTCGGCAGACCGTTTGCACGGATAAGAACGATATCTTTATCATTGCCGAATTCTGATGCTTTGAACCATAAAGCACCATCCTGCTCATAGGTTACACCTTTTGCTTTGAGTTCATCAATAATTTTTTCAACGGAGCCGTCATTATGAAGTGTTGACTCTTTAAACCATTTATCATATGTGATTCTGTATCTGCCTAAATCTCTCTCAAGACCTGCAATGTTCTGTGGGAGTGCAAAGTCAACGAGTGCTTTTCTTCTTTCTGCAGATTCGGCATCAACATATTTGTCACCGAATTCTTTTATGAAATTCTCAGCGTGATCTGTTATATCTGTTCCGTGGTATGCATCCTCAGGCATTTCAATATCATCCTTGAAATGCTGCAGATATCTTATCTCAAGTGAGGTTGCAAATTTTTCAATCTGATTACCTGCATCGTTTACATAAAATTCACGATTAACGGTGTAGCCTGCCCAGTCAAGCACACTTGCAAGGCAATCTCCGATTGCACCGCCTCTTGCATTGCCGATGTGCATAGGACCTGTAGGGTTAGCTGATACAAATTCAACAAGTACCTTTTTGCCCTCGCCGAAATCTGATTTACCATAATCCTTGCCACAGCTGAATATATCCTTGATGATTTCACTGTAATATGTCTGCGAAAGGAAGAAATTTAAAAATCCCGGTCCTGCAATTTCCGCTCTTTCAAAAAGAGTATCACTTAAATCTATATGGTCAATAATACTTTGTGCAATCATTCTCGGAGCTTTTTTGAATGCTCTTGCTCCTGCCATTGCAATGTTTGATGAATAGTCACCGTTTGCTTTGTTTGCAGGTATCTCAACGATAAACTGAGGTATTTCCTCCTGTGGCAGTTCGCCTGCACTGATAGCACTGTTAACAGCATCAATCAGCAGTTGTTTTAAAGTATTCTCGGTTTCTTTTACTATTTTTGACATCTGTTTATTTACTCCTGATTTTTTCTAAAGTTTATTTTTACTTTATTTCGTGAGGCAAGTGCACCATTTATATCAATATCATACTCAAAATTGAATTTGCCTGTCTCGTTAGTATAGTCGCAATCAATATGATGACCCGATATTCCCATTAATATATCGCCGTATTCTGTGCCGTAACTACAAAGATTGCGTTTTGATTTTTCAATAATCAGGCAGGAATTATATGCACCTGTGCGCGTCATTTCAACAGCTTTTTCATTCTTGTTTATTTTAATACATACATTAACCGGTTGAAGCGGCGGTTCCTGCTCCTCTGAATAATTGATTATGTATATATCTTCGTTTTCTTCAAATGTACCTACGGTTGTAAGCTCCATTTTATCTTTTTGGCTATCAATTTGTTGCGTGCCTATTATTTCTAAAAGTATGTTCATAATATTGTTTATTCATTCAGAGCGTGCTCAAAGATATTTAAATCAATGAAGCTTGCACAGTCTGAAATATCCGTTCCTAATAAAGTATTGGCTATTTGTGAAAAATTCTGTGTTTTATCAGTTATGTAATATTCAGCCTTACCCTGATGTGTTTTGTCATTTGAAAGATTGTTTTCATCAAGGATTGTCTTAGCCTGCATTACTGCTTCATAGCCTGTGTCAATAAGAGCTACATCATCTCCGGTAACCCTTGCAATAACAGGAGCGAGGTGTGGGAAATGTGTGCAGCCGAGGATGATTGTGTCAACTCCGTTATCCATAAGCGGCTTGATATAGCGGCGTATCATTTCAAGTGCGATTTGATTATCTTCATCAATCCAATTGTTTTCAACGAGCGGAACAAGCAGCGGGCAAGATACTCCGCTTACTTCAATGTCAGGATTAATGCTGTTTATTGTTTTTGTAAATGCACCGCTGTTGATTGTTGCGGATGTACCCATAACACCGATTTTGCCGTTTTTTGTAGCTTTTACAGCAGCTTTTGCAGCTGGCTCGACTACACCGACAAATGGTTCCTTAACCTTGGAAATTGCATCCTTTGCAACAGAAGATACTGTTCCGCATGCAGCCATTATAAGCTTGCAGTCGAATTTTTCAAGAAAAGCAATATCCTCTTTTGCATACTGAGTAATTATTTTTTCACTGCGTGTTCCATAGGGGACTCTGCCCGTATCGCCAAAATAAATGATATCCTCATTCGGCAGATATTTAAGTGCAGCCCTGACTGCTGACAGTCCGCCGAGTCCTGAGTCAAAAATACCAATAGGTCTTTTATCCATCAGATTTTGCCCCCTCTTTCAAGAGCAAGATTTATGAGTCTGTCAATAAGCTCCTTATATGATACTCCAACTGCTTCAAAAAGCTTAGGGTACATGCTGATAGGTGTCTGACCGGGAATTGTGTTGATTTCATTAAGCAGAACTCTTCCGTCATCCTTTGTTACAAAAAAGTCGACTCTTGACATCCCTTCACAGCCGAGTGCCTTGTATGCTCTGATTGCCTGAGTCTTAACCTCATTTCTCTTATCCTCGGGGATACTTGCAGGGATGTGAAGCTGGGACTGCGGATTATTGTATTTTGCATCAAAATCATAGAATTCCGCTGCGGCAACGATTTCGCCAACCTCTGCGGCAATAGGCGTATTATTACCCATTACGGCACATTCAACCTCATGTCCGTCAATAAACTCCTCAAGCACAGCTTTTTTATCCTCTTTAAAGGCAACTTCCATAGCCTTTGCAAGCTCTTCCTTGTTGTGAGCCTTTGATATACCGACTGATGAGCCCGCATTTGCCGGCTTGACAAAGATAGGGAACCCAAGCTTTTCAATCGCGTGATCAAGCTGAGCATCAGGATTTTCGCTGTAATCAAATTGTGTAACTGCACACCATTTTGCCTGTGCAATATCAGCAGCATCAGCTGCAGCGTTTGCAACGGCTTTATCCATACATACTCCTGATGAAGTAGCATCACAGCCTACAAATGGAATTTGTGCAAGCTGTAAAAGTCCCTGTATTGTTCCGTCCTCACCGTTTTTGCCGTGAAGAACAGGGAATACAACGTCAAGTCTGATTACCTCACCCTTTGAGGTGATGATTCCGTGAACTGCTGTGTCCGGTGAGATGAATGCAGGTACAAGCTTTTTTGAATATATCCATTTATCCTCAGGCAGGAGGTTAATATCATCGTTATAAATAAACCAGCGTCCGTCCTTTGTAATACCGATAAGCATAACATTATATTTGCTGTAGTCAAGGTTTGAAATAATTCCCTTTGCTGATATACAGCTTATATCATGCTCTGAAGATACGCCGCCGAAAATAATGCCGAGTGTCAATTTATTATTCATAGGTTATCCTACTCCCAATAATTATTCATAATATTTTATCACAACAAAACCCAATAATCAATATGTTTAAAAATATATTAGCATATTAAAAATTACAAAATATAATAAAACTTAGTGACAAATAACAGCGTTAATGCTATAATAACCTCACGAAACATAAACGAAATCAGAGATTTCTATGTTTCGGAGAACATTGTATCATAGCGTTTGGCGACTTGTGCCGCCGCACACTTATGGTATAATAATTCAGATTGGCAGATGTGCCATGGTTTTAAAGCGAAATTTATAAAATATACTAAAGTATAAAATCTTGATTCTAAAACAGGAGTGGTAAAATGGAAATTAATGAGGTATTCAGACTGGTTGAAAAGCAGCTTGATAAAACGAATTCCGAGCTTGGCTTCAGAAAATCAAGCGAAGATGAAAGCTGCATTTCCTTCTCAGGAGAAAAAGGAATATACAGAATAGTATATGATTCAAACACCAGCATTATGGCATTTGAATGTGCATATGAAAATTCTGACGATGCAGAGTTCAAAACGCTTTCACGCAGCCTTTTTGATACTGCAAGCTATAATGAGCGTGATGCAAAATCACTTGCAAATGAGATTGAGGATGAGATTTCATCATTGTTCAAGGCAAGAAAAAAGGTTGATCTTGAAAAGGTGAAAATGCCTAAGGCTGTTTCAAGAACAAAGGCAAAAAGCGGTATTGTAAGCTATGATACCGACTCTCTTGCCAATCGTTTTGGAACACTTTTCCCTGAAATGAAAGAGCTTATTAAGGCTAATATTGTGCAGTATGGTGAGTTTTTGCCTGAGACATTTTTTATTGAAGCAGGTTCACAGAGGGTTATTGATATTATAGCAAGCGGTTCAGATGCTGACTGTAAAAAGCTTTTTAAAATGCTTAATGAGGTTTATGAGGATGGCACAAACGAGGTACAGGATATTATCGGTGTAACCATTCTCGGCGAAATGAAGAACGATCCTAAGCTTATGGCAACAGCAGATAAATATATGTCAGACTATATGTCAGGTCCTGTGCATGAAATTAATAAAATCACCGGCAAAAACAACAAGCTGACAAAAAAGCTTAAAAATCCGCCTGCATATAAGCCTAAGAAGAAAAAGAGTAATTTTATGAAAAATGCACTGCAGGCACAGGATGTTAACAGAGGCTAATTAAAATGAGTCATAACGAAAAGCGATTTTTTACGAATTCGGTAGTGATTCCGATGATTATCGCATTTGTTGCTGCAAGTATGTTTTTTATTGCGCTGAATATTCTTTCAGATGAATTTCCTTTCACATTAAATATGACATATGCTTCTGATTTTGAGCACAGTGAGGTTTTAAGAACAGATAAACAAATTATGTCAGGAGATACTGTAAGTAAAAGTGATATAACGCCGCCTTCTGACAATCTGCTTGTCGGCAGTATTGATGCTAACGGAAAATCGCTTGAACTCATATATGATGCAAATGCTGTTAATGCAATAGGCAGATTTAATATTATGTCTGACAGCAAATATATCGGCGAAGTTGGTGCTGCCTTTGCTCAGTGCTATAAGTCGGATTCCGATTTTATTAAGCAGCTCACTGAGGGCGATATTGTAAAGGTTAATACTTATTATGGTGATTTTGTATATGAAGTAACTGATATAAGCATATGTGATTCTGTATTGGAAGTAAAAAAACAGGGTGATGGAATCGGCAGGGCACTTGTTTTGTACTCAGATTGTAGTGATGGTGTCGGTATATCTGACAGTATAACGGCAGCTGTTTGTCAGATGACAGGCGGATATAAGGTAACGGAATAGGAGGAAGCATTTTATGTCTCTTAGAAAAGCACGAAAGGCTCTTTCTGTTTTACTGGCTGTTATAATCGTAATCGGCGGTAATTTGTTTTTTGGTGCAGAGATTGTTAAATATACGCTTTGCAATGAAAAATACCTGAATGATATTGTGCTGTCCAAATCATTTGAGGATGAATGCAAAAGTAATTTTAAAGCCTGTACCGAAGCTTTATCTGCTCAAAGCGGTATACCTGCACAGTTGTTTGAGATTGTGATTGAAAATGAGCAGGTAAACAAAAATACTATTCATAATTTGTTTAATAGCAATGCGGATGGCGTTTATATTTTGGATATGTCAGACAAATTTGAAGAGTATTGTCTAGAATATCTCAATGGAAATAATATCGAATATGATGAAACGATGTTAAAGAATACTGCTGATGCGGCTGCTGAGGCTTATGACGCTTGCTTTGGATTAGCCAATATGCAGGGAGCAGCAAGTTTTATTGAAAACGTTAACTCAAATTACGGCAAATATATATTAATAGGTTTGCTTTTGATAGCAGTATCTGTGTTTTTGCTTTTTATTCTTTTCAGCAAAAAAATCGATTTTGCAAAGGCTCTTTACCCTGCTTTTACAGCACTTGGTGCTTCCATGATTTTCAGTGGCTTAGCAGGTTTGATTTTTGATGTAGGCGGCAGTCCTAATCTGGCACCCAAGCTATATGCAAATGTTGTAGCAAGAGCTGTCGATGGAGCATTTATTATATTTGTTGTTGTCGGTTTTATAATAACTGCATTGTCGGTTGTCGGTTCACTCTATAATTACAAAATCATAGGAAAGAGGGAGCAGCAAGTTTTATTGAAAACGTTAACTCAAATTACGGCAAATATATATT
>CAMWPJ010000047.1 GCA_947176035.1 uncultured Clostridia bacterium
GATAAAGAAGTATTAAGGATGGTTTTGAACCATCCTTTTTGTTTGTAAAAGTATTTTGGTAATAATTTTCATTTGTTTTTGCAACACTAAATTAGACAACGGTATATATGATAATAGATAAAAACAGAATTTGTGTGGATATTTTGACAATTCATTGACAAATAACTGTTAGCGATTGATTGTTTACAAATTATGTGTTACAATACAAAATGTACCAAAGTGTAATAAAATCGGCAAATTGTCGAAATAACTTGAGGGGATGTAAGTTTATATGCTCAAAACATTTAAAAAAGGCGTTCATCCTTATGAGGGCAAGGAGCTTTCTAAGGACTGTCCTATACAGTGTATTGAGGCTGAGTCTGTTATGGTTTATCCATTGTCACAGCATATAGGTGCACCTGCTAAGGCAGTTGTTGCCAAGGGTGACAGGGTTTTAAAGGGTCAACTTATAGCTGAAGCAGGAGGATTTATTTCTGCTCCTGTTTTCAGTTCAGTATCAGGCACTGTTAAGGCGATTGAACAAAGACTTGTTGTCAATGGTAATATGGTTGATTGTATCGTCATTGAAAATGATATGCTCGGCGAGACTGTTGACGGTTTTGGTGAAGAAAGAGACATTGAAGATTTATCAGCAAATGATATTGTTGATATAGTAAAAAATGCAGGAATAGTTGGTCTTGGTGGTGCCGGCTTCCCTACAGGTGTTAAAATTTCACCTAAGAATGTGGACGAGGTTGATACTTTAATTATCAATGCAGCAGAGTGTGAGCCGTATCTCACCTCAGATTATCGTCTTTTAATTGAAAAAAGCGATGATATAATAAAGGGTATTAAGGCAGTGCTTAAGGTTTTGCCTAATGCAAAGGCTGTTATTGGTATTGAAAATAACAAATCCGATGCGATCAAGCTGCTTGAGGAAAAGACAGCTTGTGAGGATAAAATCGGTGTATGTCCGCTCAAAACAAAATATCCTCAGGGCGGTGAGCGTCAGCTTATTTTTGCTGTAACAGGCAGAAAGATCAACTCAAAAATGCTGCCTGCTGACAAGGGCTGTGTTGTTATTAATACAGGAACCTGTTATGCAATTTTTGAGGCAGTTTATAAGAATATGCCGTTAATTCATAATATTCTGACAATCACGGGAGAGGCTGTTAATCAGCCGTGCAATTTCGATGTTCCGCTTGGTGTAAGTCACAGCTATGTGCTTGAAAAGGCAGGCGGTGCAAAGGATGATGTTGTTAAGTTTATCTCGGGCGGACCTATGATGGGTATGGCTATGAGTACACTTGATGTGCCTGTTGTCAAAACCTCATCATCAATCCTTGCTTTTTCAAAGGATGATGCAGCTGCACTTGCACAGTCAGCTTGTATTCACTGCGGCAGATGTGTGAAGGCTTGCCCTGAAAATCTTGTTCCGCAGATGCTTGCTAAGTCTGTAAGAGCGGGGGATGTTGAAAAGTTTGACAGTCTCGGTGGTTTTGAGTGTATGGAGTGCGGCAGCTGTACCTATGTGTGTCCTGCAAAAATTCCGCTTACGCAGATGTTCAGACTCGGTAAAGCTAAGGTACGTGAAATGCGTGCTAAAAATTAAGGAAGGGAGGAAGATATTTATGTATAATGTTTCAGTTTCTCCGCACGTGAGAGAACAAAGTACAACCAGAGCAATTATGCGTGATGTTGTTATTGCACTTCTTCCGATTCTTGCTTTTGGTGTTTATCATTTCGGGCTTGATGCCTTGTTGGTTATTATTATTTCTGTTGCCACCTGTGTAATCAGTGAGCTTTTATTCAATCTTATTGCAAAAAAGCCGATTTCTGTTTTTGATTACAGTGCGGTTGTTACAGGTCTTATTCTTGCAATCAATCTGCCGTCAACCGTTGCATGGTGGATTCCGGTTATCGGCGGTGTGTTTGCAATTATTGCGGTTAAAATGCTCTTCGGCGGTCTGGGTCAGAACTTTATGAACCCTGCTCTTGCTGCAAGATGCTTCCTTTTAATTTCGTTCACATCAAGAATGAATGATTTTTCAATCGATGGTGTAGCCGGTGCAACTCCTCTTGCTATGCTCAAGGCTGGTGAGGAGGTTGATTTGCTCACATTGTTCCTCGGCTTCCATGGCGGATGTATCGGTGAGGTTTCAGCTCTCGCAATTTTAATCGGCGGCTTATATCTTATTGTTAAAAAGGTTATCTCTGTCAGAATTCCTTTAACCTATATTTTATCAACAGTTGTTTTCGTTGCACTCATCAATGTGATTGCGGGTAACGATATTTCAGTTACTTATCTTGCTGGTCAGGTTCTTTCAGGAGGCCTACTTGTCGGTGCTTTCTTTATGGCTACCGATTATGTAACAAGTCCTATAACTGCAAAGGGTCAGCTTATTTACGGCATAGTTCTTGGTCTTATGACTGCTCTCTTCAGAGTTCTCGGCTCATCGGCAGAGGGTGTTTCCTATGCAATTATTATAGGAAATCTGCTTGTTCCGATTATTGAAAAAATTACAGTTCCTAAGCCTTTTGGCTGCGAAAAGTCAATGAAAAAAGCGAAAGGAGAGAGTAAATAATGGCTAAGAAAAAATCAAGTATTTTAGTTAATACACTCGTCCTTTTTGTTGTAACCTTTATTGCTGTTCTTGCTCTTGCAGTTGTTCATCAGGTGACAAGAGGACCTATTGCACAGGCCGAGATTGATGCCAGAGCAGAGATTTATAAGGTTGTTTATCAGGATGCTGCAGGCTTCAGTGAAATTGAAAACGGCAAAGAGCTGGTTGACGGCTCAGCCGAAATGCTTTCATCAGCAGGCTATGAGGGCTGTTTTGTTAACGATGCTCTCGCGGTAACAGATGCAAGCGGCAATATTGTCGGCTATGTAATTGCGGCAACTTCACCTAGCGGATATGGCGGTGATTTACAGGTTGCTGTAGGTATTACAAAGGATGGCAAAATAACAGGCTTTGATGTTGTATCACAGAATGAGACAGCAGGACTCGGTTCAAAATGTACGGAACCTGGTTTCACATCACAGTTTGCAGGTAAGACTGCTGCTGTTCTCGAATATACAAAATCAGGTGCATCTGCTGATAACCAGATTGATGTAATCAGTGGTGCAACTATTACAACAAATGCCGCAACTGAAGCAGCAAATGCAGCTATAGTATTCTATCAGTCAAATTTTGGCGGTGGTATCAAAGAGGCTGAGGAAAAGGATCCTATGGAAAAGGCCTTCCCGGATGTTGCACTTGATGCTGTAATTCCTTATGAATTTACTGCTGTGTCAAATGAAAACTACACTGTTGATGCAGTAAACAAGGCAGGCGATATGGGCTATATTATTACTGTTACAGCCCATAATGCATATCATGAGGATTTGCAAATCGCACTTGGTATCGGTAACGACGGAATAATCAAGGGATTTGCAACAATTGTTTGCAATGAAACAAAGGCACTCGGCGGTCAGTGCAAAACAGATGAATTTGCAGCACAGTTCGTTGGTATGACAACAGAACAGTCTGTTATTCACGTACCATCAGGTTCTAATGCTGCAAATAATGAAATAGATATGATTGCAAGTGCAACCATCACAACAGATGCAGTGCTTACAGCTGTTAATGGTGCAATTGATTTCTATAATTCAGATTTGAAAGGGGAGTGAGATAAATGAAAGCTATATTAGAAAGACTTTATAATGGTATTGTTAAAGAAAATCCTACATTCGTTCTTATGCTTGGTATGTGTCCCACTCTCGCAGTAACAACAAGTGCAAAAAACGGTTTGGGTATGGGTATTGCTACAATGGCAGTTCTCATTATGTCAAATCTGCTTATTTCACTTCTGCGCAAGGTTATTCCAAGCGGCGTAAGAGTTCCTGTTTATATTATTATTATTGCATCCTTTGTAACTATTGTTGAAATGCTTATGCACGCATATGTTACCCCGCTTTATGAAAGTCTTGGAATCTTTATTCCGCTTATTGTAGTTAACTGTATTATCCTTGGCAGAGCAGAGCAGTACGCATCAAAAAACGGACCGCTTCTCTCCATCTTTGATGGTATCGGTATTGGTCTTGGCTTTACTGTAGGTCTTACTGTTATCGGTATTGTAAGAGAGCTTCTGGGTGCAGGTACAATCTTTGGTTTAAAGGTAACCCCTGAAAGCTTTGAGCCTGTATCAATCTTTGTAATGGCTCCCGGTGCATTCTTTGTGCTTGCACTTCTCTGTGCATTACAGAATAAGCTTAAGCTCAAGGGTGCCAACCGCCACGTTAAGGGTAAAGGCGGCTGCAGCGGCAACTGTGCCGATTGTAATGCTAAAGAAGGAGGTTGCAAATAATGGTTAAAACTTTATTTTTAGTGCTCCTTACAACTGCACTTATCAACAATGTTGTATTAAGTCAGTTCCTTGGAATTTGTCCGTTTCTTGGTGTATCAAGGAATATGAAAACAGCAGCAGGTATGGGTGGTGCTGTAGTATTTGTTATTACAATTGCCTCTGCTGTTACTAGCTTGCTTTATAATTATGTTCTTGTTAAATTTGATTTGGTTTATTTAAAAACGATTGCGTTTATCATTGTAATTGCCTTTCTTGTTCAGCTCGTTGAGCTGTTCCTCAAAAAGGCTGTTCCTCCGCTTTACAAGAGTCTTGGTGTATTTTTACCGCTTATCACAACAAACTGCGCAGTGCTTGGTACTGCACTCACAAATGTTCAGCAGTCAAATGATTTTGTTACAAGTGTTGTAACAGGTCTTGGTACAGCAATCGGCTTTTGCATTGCTATTGTTATTATGGCAGGTGTTCGCGAAAAGACAGAGAATAATGATTTCCCTGCATCATTTAAAGGAACACCCGCAGTTCTTATGACTGCATGCCTGATGTCAATTGCATTTTACGGCTTTAACGCATTTGCATAAGGAGGATATGATTTATGAATATTAATGAAATCATTACTGCAGTTGCAGTATTAAGTGTCCTCAGCATAATCATAGGCGTTGTTCTCAGTATCGCTGAAAAGGTATTTCATATTGATGTTAATGAGCTTGAAGAGAAGGTAAGAGAGGTACTTCCCGGCAGTAACTGCGGCGGCTGCGGATATGCAGGCTGTGACAGTCTTGCGAAGGCTATTGCAAGCGGCGAGGCAGATGTGTCTGCCTGTCCTGTAGGACGTAAGCCTGTGGCTGAAAAAATTGCAGAGATAATGGGCAAAGAGCTTGGAGAGGTGCAGAAAAAAACAGCCTATGTAAAATGTGACGGCAGTAATGAAAAAAGAACGATTGATTATAATTATGTAGGTGCAGCAAGCTGTGATATGGCGGCTATGCTGCCCGGTACCAGCCCGTATGCCTGTAAATTCGGATGCCTTGGTTACGGCTCCTGTGCCAAGGTTTGTGATCAGGATGCAATTAAAATTATCGACAATAAAGCTGTTATTGATGAAGAGCTTTGTATTGCCTGCGGCAAATGTACAAAGGTTTGTCCTCATAATCTGATTGAGATTGTTCCTGCCGATGCAAAGCTGAGAGTTCAGTGCGCATCTAACTCAAAAGGCAAGGCTGTGCGAGAGGCTTGTACAGCAGGATGTATTGCATGCGGACTTTGTGCGAAAAATTGTCCTGTCGGTGCTATAGTTGTTGAAAATAATATTGCAAAAATTGATTATAATAAGTGTACACACTGTGGTGCGTGTGTAGAAAAGTGTCCGCGTAAAATCATTAAGCTTTATGATTAATATATTGTTTCCGTTATATTTTTATCAATTTATTCAAATGGCACTTTAAAGTGTTAACAAAATATTGATAAAATATTGACAATGTATGGAAATTAATATATTATATACACGTACTATGTACAATTAACTTAAGGAGAAATTTTTATGACTAAGATGAAGAAAATTCTTGCAGTTGGTCTTGCTTGTGTTCTTGCAGGTTCTTTCGCTGCATGCAGCAAGGGCGACGCAAAGCCGGACACTCCGTCAGGCACAGATGCTGCAGCTGCAAAAACAGGTTACGCTGTAATAAGCACAATTGAGGATGTTAAGGACACAACTCTTACAATCGACTCAGTTTGTGCAGCGGTTCTTGTTGATGCTGATGGAAAGATTATCGACTGTAAAATCGACGAGGCTCAGACAAAGCCTGACCTTGCTGTTAATGCAGGTGATGTTGAGGACCTCAGAACAAAGCTTGAGAAGCAGGATGATTATGCTATGAGACCTGCATCTCCAATCGGCAAGGAATGGTTCGAGCAGATTGCTGCTTTTGAGGAGTTTGCTAAGGGTAAGACAGCTGACGAGATTACGGCTGTTGTAGGTGAAGATGGCTATCCTGCTGATGGTTCAGACCTTGTTGCAGGCTGCACTATGAATGTTGCTAATATTGCTAAGGCTGTTGCTAATGCTGTAACAAGTGCACAGGATCTTGGTGCATCTTCAACAGATACACTTAAGCTTAAGGTTACTACAGAAAAGTATTATGAGAGCAATGAAGAGAATCTTCAGTACGATTCAAACTATGCAGTTGTTACACTTGATGCCGATGGCAAGATTACATCATGCTTAATTGATGCATCACAGGCAAAGTGTACAATTGCTGATGGTAAGTTCACAGTTGCCGAGGGCACTTTCATCACAAAGAAAGAGCTTAAGGACGACTACAATATGAAGGGCGTGTCAGAGGCTACAGGTATTGGTAAAGAGTGGTATGAGCAGGCTGCTGCATTTGAGGCATTTGCTAAGGGCAAGACTGCTGCTGAAATCACTGCTGCTGTAGGTGAGGACGGATATCCGGCTGCAGAGGATCTTAAAGCCGGCTGCACAATCATTGTAAGCTCTATTGTTGAGGCAGTAGCAGCTGCTGCAACCGTTTAATCAAATAATTGAATAAAAACACGGCGGTCTTGTAAGAGACTGCCGTGTTTTTGTTTTGGATTATTCTAATCATATATTGGAATCTATTATTCCTTATTTTCGTTGCGTCGTTCTACTAAGGTCTCAAGCATTAAGCGGTGCTCGCTGTCTGTCATGCCATAATTTTTCATCGGGATTACAGAAAGGAATAAGCCGACTGCAGATGGTATTGAGCAAAGGAAGAACATCATTGCCGCATATGGCTCAAAGTCAGCTTTGAATGATGCTCCTGCACGCAGTGCTTCGTTACAGGCATTAACATTATCGCCGCTGAAGCCCACGATTGAAAAACCGATACCCTGAATAATTGAGCTGATACCTGCTGAAAGCTTTGTGATAAATGACTGACCTGAGAAGAAAACACCGTCAGGACGAAACCCTTTGTGATATTCTTCATAGTCAACTGCATCTGCAATCATTACAGATTGAAGAACAGTCAGTGCCCCCATACCTGCACCCGCAAGTCCGAATACAATAAACAACACAACAAGCCAAATTGGTTTATCAAGATCCTGTGGTGCCATTTTGTAAATAGGGAATATTAATGCAAATGGTATTGCCCCCATAATAGTCGAACCGATATAAAGCTTGGTTTTCTCATACTTTTCCATAAGCTTTGGCACAAATGCCATTGCAACAAACTGTCCGCCGAATACTGCGCCGCCAAGGATAACTATGTAAAGCATATAATTGCCGAAATAATTTCCGTAATAATATGATACCAATGTCATCGCAATTGATAACAGCATTTGCATAGGCGAACGGAGAATTCCGCTTATAAGCTGCTTTCTGAAAGGCTTATTGCCCCACATTATTTTGATGTTTTCTTTAAAACTGATATTTTCTGCTTTCGACGGAACTCTTTCACGTACAAAAATACCTGTCAGTTGGAATAGCCCACAGCCTATTAATGCAAAAACTGTTGCTACGATAATGAAACCATATTGCTGTGATTTTGCTACAGAGCCTACTTTTTCTTCAAGCATCTGACCGACTGATTGCGATACAGGTGTGATTGATAAAAGTACTATACCTGCACCGAGCCCTGCAGCAATTCTTGCGAATGACAGGATAGATGCACGATCCTTTTCAACCTCGGTCATTCTTGAGGTTATACCCCAGAGCGGAATATCACCGATGGTGTATACCATTCCCCATAGTATGTAGGATGCTGCTGCCCAGCCGACAATCAGTACATTTTGTGTCGCTGCGTTCGCTGAGCTATAGGTGCCGTTTAGAAAAGTTGCAATCGTGATAATAAGAATAACAGGAGGGACAAATAAAAGATATGGCCGGCACTTTCCCCATTTGGTATTTGTTTTGTCAACGATTGTGCCCATCATAGGATCATTTATTGCATCCCATACTCGTGCAACTGCCATGAAAATGCTGATTGCTATTGCAGGAATAAATATTACCGATTGGAAATAAAAATAAAGTCCTGTTCCGATAATATTGTAAATCATATTTTGTCCCGCAAGTCCAAGCAGATACATATTTCGCTCTTTGGCAGTATATGTTCTTATGCTGTTAGACATCTGAATTACCTCCTTAATTCAATTATAACAGTACATTCCATAATTTACAAGAAAAACTAGACAAAAGTCCTATTGTTTTGTTTTTATTTCTGAAAATATTTGTATATTATGAATAATGATATGTTGCTTAAATTATTATGTTTTTAGTTGCAAGTGTATTGCTTTTCTGTTATAATTATATTGTTATGAAAAAAATTTTTTGTTTAATTTTATCCGCAGTTTTGATGCTTTCCTGTTGTTCGTGCAGCAATTTGGGTATTAATAAAAAGGAGCGGTATCAATCGAGTTTTCTTGATTTGTTTGATACATATTCCACTGTAATAGCTTATGACACGAGTGAGAAGGCATTTGATGAGCATTACGAGCAGTTTTATGATAGACTTGCGGAATATGATAAACTTTTCGATATTTACAATTCATATGATGGTATCGTAAATCTTTACACGCTTAATCAACAAGCGAAGGATGGTCCTGTTAAGGTTGACAGCAGAATTATAGATTTGCTTGAATACTGTAAATACGTTTACAATTTGAGCGATGGCAAGACAAATGTATGTTTTGGCTCGGTATTAAAAATCTGGCACAACAGTCGTCAGCAGGGTATTGATAATCCCAACGAGGCAGCACTTCCTGATATACAGGAGCTTGAGGCTGCAGCAGCCCATACAGATTTTGACAGTCTTGTTATTGATAAGGAAAACAGCACTGTTTATTTTTCAGATCCTCAGCTGAGGCTGGATGTTGGCGCTGTCGCTAAGGGATATGCTGTGCGTGAAATATGCAATTGGGCAAAAGAAAATTTGTGGACCTCGGCGGCTATAAGCATCGGCGGTAATATCTGCACCTTCGGTTATAAGGGGGATGACGGTAAAACATTGTGGAATATTGCCATTGAGTATCCCGATACATCAGTCAAAGATTATCTTGCGAATGTAAAAATTACTGATTTATCAGTGGTAACAAGCGGCGATTATCAGCGTTACTATACCGTTGATGGCAAAAAATATTGTCATATTATAAATCCTGATACGCTTATGCCGAGTGATTATGTGGCAAGTGTCTCTGTGATATGTGATGATTCAGCACTCGGTGATGCACTTTCAACTACACTTTTCAATATGCCTATTGAGCAGGGAATGGATATGGTTGATAAAATGGATGGTGTTGAGGCAGTCTGGGTTGATAAGGATTATAATGAACATTACAGCACAGGCTTTGAAAATTATGTTGAGTAAGTAAAAATATATTAAGAAAATGAGGTACCTATTATGACTAAAAAGGCACATTTTAATCCAAAATCAATGACCTGGCTTATTTCTCTTGCAGTTATGATTGTTGTTTGTGTTGGCGTTATATTCGGCTCAAGGGCTTTGTATGATGCTGCAAATGCAAAGTATAACGAGCCTGTTGAGGTTGGCTTTACTATTGCATCTACAAAGGATGTTAACATTGCTTCTATGAACACAGCTGATTATAATGTTGTGTCTGTCAAAGAGGCATATGATGCATCAGATAACCTTGTTGCTTATATTGTTGAAGGAACAACTGTCGGTTATAATCAGGAGGTTCCTATTGAAATGACAACAACGATTTCTGCGGATGGCGGACTTGTGTGTGCTATTGATATCCTTCATCAGGAGGAGACAGAATATCTCGGCGTAAAGATTGAAGAGGCTTCATTCAAGAATCAGTTTGAGGGAAGATATCTTCCCGTTGTTGCATCAGGCAGCTCATCAAAGGGTTCAACAATTGATACAATTGCAAAATCTACAATATCATCACAGGCAGTTATTGATGCTGTTAACAATGCGCAGAGCTTTGTTCTTGATAATTTTGTGACTGAGGAAGCTGCACAGTAATGAAAAAAGCAGATTTTATATTGATTGCTGTTGTTGTAGCTGTTGCTGGGGTGCTGTTGTTTTTTCTGTATGGAGCAAACAACAATTCAGGTGCATATGTACGGCTTGAAATTGATGGCAAGGTTACAGAAACGCTTCCGCTTGATGTTGATGCAATACGTGAGATTGAAACGGATGACAACGCAACTAATACACTTGTAATTAAGGATGGATATGCAAAAATGATTGATGCGAATTGTCCTGATGGACTTTGCACCAATCAAAAGAAAATCAGCAGAAACGGCGAATCAATCATCTGTCTGCCGCACAAAGTTGTTGTGAGCGTGGTTGATGATAACAGTGACGAGCAAATTGATGCTGTGGCATAGTTATGTATCTATGTAGTAGGGGCAGATTCAATGTCTGCCCTGTAATTCTATTGATGACGAGGTATCTTATGAAGGACAATAAAGCGAAAAAAATTGCTCTTTTCGGTATGATGGTGGCGCTTGCTTTTACCTTCAGCTATCTTGAGAGCCTGATTCCGTTTGATTTTGCAATACCAGGTGTAAAGCTTGGTCTCGCAAATCTTGTTGTGGTCGTGGCACTTTATATTATGAATCCCGGTGAAGCCTTTACTATAGCTGTTATCCGAATATTTTTAGCAGGACTGACTTTCGGTAATATGTATAGTCTTGCCTATAGTTTATGCGGTGGTATATTAAGTTTTGTTGTTATGTGGCTTACGAAAAAAACAAAGCTGTCTGTTATCGGTGTTAGTATGCTTGGCGGTATCTGTCATAATATCGGTCAGATTGCTGTTGCAGCAGTGATAATGGAAACTATTCGTATTGCGTATTATTTGCCCGTTCTGCTTGTTGCAGGTCTTGTAACAGGACTCCTGCTTGGCGTGGTGTCGAAATTAATAATTGATAGATTTGAAAAGATAAAGAATAAAATGTAAGATAAAAAATAATTCAGATTATAAAACGAGGTTAATATGCAAATCAGATTTTATGATGAGGTTGAAGATTCACTTTTAAAATTTGCAGTTGTTATTTCAAAAACGAATGGTCAGTTTGTTTTTTGCAAGCATAAAGAAAGGGATACATATGAAGTGCCCGGCGGTCATCGTGAGTTGAACGAGAATATATTCGAAACCGCCAAACGCGAGCTTAATGAAGAAACAGGTGCCGTAGATTTTGATATTACTCCGATATGTGTTTATTCTGTTATGGCTGAGGATAACTTTGATGGCGAAGAGACTTTTGGTATGCTTTATTATGCCGATATAAGAACTTTTGAGGAAATTCATTCTGAAATCGAAAAAATAATCATCACAGATACTTTGCCTCAAAAGTGGACGTATCCTTTAATTCAGCCGGAGCTGTTAAAGAAAGCTCATGAAAAAGGTTTTATATAATAAATGTGTAATGCTCTGAGAGAAAGAATCGCTCAGGGCATTTGCTTTTTTGAATTATTTATCCATAATTATCCTTTTTGATGAATTATGCACAAAAAATACTGAAAAAAATTAAAAAAATAGTGCAAATTATGTAATGGTGTGTTATTATATATAGGAAAAATCACGCAATGAAAGGGATATTCTTATGGGAGATAAGAGTAATTCTAAGGTAAAGGGTCTCTTTACCGAAATCAAAACACATTGGAAAACCCCTGCTCAAGGGAAGTACGTTCCATACAAGGAGTATGTGGATATACTTTTAGGTGTTGGCAGTAACTATGTGGGTAAAAAGACATTGGAGTATCTGACATTTGCGGCAAGTTGTTATTTGATGATGTATCATTATAAGCTGCCGTATCTGACTTTCTCAATTATCGCACTCATTAATATGCCACTCAATTATATTTGGACTCTGATGAGCTGGGTAATTAATGACAATCTCGGTATTCTGCCGAAAAAGACGGAGAGGAAGTTTAATGCAGTTTATCTGTTGCTGATAGCTGTAGGCTTGTCTATGATTATCGGCGATTATTCTCAGCTGTTTGATCAATCAGGTAAGTTTGTTACTTATCTTAACGGTCTTGAGGGTATCAGTGCTGCATCGGCATTTAAAATTCTGGGCACACATATTTTGTGGAATGGATGGTCAGGTGCACGTAATATTTTCTGGCGTAAAAAGCTTGTTCCGAAATTTGGAAGATATAAGTATTGTCTCTATTGTGATTTTGTACCAAAGGTAGCAATGGTGTTCCTTATTGGCTGGCTGCCTTTCTATACAACAATTACAGACGTTACAACAAGAGTATGGGTAGCCAATCTTTTATTTGCAATATATAACTTATTTGGATTTGAAAATCAGCTTGAAACCTGTGCTCAAAACTGCAGTCCTAATGTTCGTGAAAGAATTTTTGTAAGAACATATCCTATAAAGCTGTCGCATTTTGCACAGTCAATCCTTGCAATTCTCCTTCCTGTATTTATTGGTATGTGTAAGGATGAATGGGCCGATATTGCTGTGTTTAAATACATAATCCCATTTACATTTCTTATTTCTTCATCAATTACAATGATATTGGCAGGAAGAGTCAAGGAAAGAATACCGCAGCCGCCGCTTGAGAAGAAGGTAAAAATCAGCTTCTGGGATGGTATGTTCGGTGTAATGCGAAATAAGTATAGGTGGATTCAAACTATTGTAGGTCTGCTCGATTCACTTGGCAATGGTATGCTGGCATTTACTACGGTTCTTTATCTTTATACCTTCCGCCTGAGCGGTCTTACATATAGTCTTATTGTTGCACTCATTTCATTTGCGGGTACACCGCCTGATTTCTTTACACCTTATTTTATTAAGAAATTTTCTTATAAGCAGATCATGATTTTCTATCAGCTTACAAGAGCTCTTTGTTATACTGTAATTGTCTGCTGTTATCTATTCTGCGGTGACAATTTGGTGCTTTGCGGCAGTCTCAGCGTTGTTATGCTGTTTATTACTGAAATGTTCCAGACAGTTCCTAAATCTGTATCGCACGATATGGATGTACGTGTCAATGACTATCAGATGTATCTGTCGGGCGAAAGACTGGAGAGCTTCTCCGGTGTATTCGGCTGGTTCACAGGTCCGATTGTTTCATTTGTAGGTATGATTATTCCAATTCTGTTGTTAAAATTCGGATTTAACAGTAACTGGGATGTTCTGTTTATTGATTCATCAAGAATTAAAATAATTGTTGTGCCGATTATCTTTGATATTGTTGGTTATCTTCTTATGACTATTCCTTATTTCTTCTGGGACTATGACGATGATAAGCAGAATAAGGTAATGGAAGTGCTGCGCCGCCGTGAAGAGGTAACACGAAAGCAGTATAATGCAGAGTATAACATTGAAGAAGCTGAATCAGTCGAAATAATCAATGAAGAAAAAGAGCTTGAGGAGGTGATGTCATGAAATTAGGCAAGAAAAAAGAAAAAGCCAATAATCAGAATGAAGATTTCCTTACTCAGGAGGCGAGGGAAGAGCAGAAAACAGCACCTGAATATACACTTGACATCCCCGATGATGAAATATGGACCTATCAGATTGAGGGTTTGCAGGCTCCACACATTAACAAACCATTTAAAAATGCGAAAATGAAAAAGATAATAGTAGTAATTGTTCTTATAATTGCGATAGGCTGTTCAATTTATCTTTCTTTCCGTGCTGTTCATAATGATATGTATCAGTATAATGAGCTTGACGATGGTACATACGAGCTTGTTAAATTCACTAATCCCGGTGATATGAAGGAGATTACAATCGATTATGTAGTTGATCTTGAAACAGGTGAAAAGGATACTTCAAAGCCTATTTCGGTTATCAATGAATATGCCTTTAACTGTGATGAAGTGCTTAACTCAATCTCCTTTGGTAAGGATGTTAAGGAGATTGACGGCAAGTCAATCTATAGCTGTTGGTGGGTTCAGAATGTATGGATTGATGATGAAAACCCGTATTACTGCGACATTGATGGCGTAATCTATACCAAAGATTTAACTGAAATTGTGTTCTATCCCAATGATCATGACAAATATCTCAGAGCGCAGCTTGGCTATGACAATCTGCTTGATGATGATGGCAACCCTATGGAGGAGCTCTGGGGAGTAACTGAAAGATATGATCAGGAATTTTTGGAAGAATATAACAAAATGATAAGAACTTATGTTGTTCCGTCAACGGTTACTACCATAGGGCAGCTTGCGTTTGCTTATTCAAATATTACGGATCTTTATTTGCCTGAGGGCGTTAAAACAATGGAATCAATGGCTGTGTTTAAAAATTCTGTTTTGCTTAATATTTACAGCTATACAGCAGATGTTCCTATTATGGATGTAACATATAAAGCAATTGACTCTATGAAGCGTGTATATAATTCTTTGCCTGAAGGCCTTGAATATATAGGTTCTGACTGCTTCTATTATTGCCGTGGGCTTTCATATGTGTATATCCCTTCCTCAGTTACATATATCGGCCATCATGCCTTTTGGGACGCTGTATATAAAGAGAATAAAGAACTTAGAGGTGTTACCGCGATTGATGTAGGCGCCGATGAAGAAATATTTGGCCGTAATTGTGAAACGGGCGATCAATGGCGCCCTCAGTATGACTATATGCTGTTTAAAAAATCAGTAAATGTTAACTATTCTGCAGACAGAAAATAATTCTAATAATAAATAAAGCCTACCTTTAAAGGTAGGCTTTATTTATTAT
>CAMWPJ010000048.1 GCA_947176035.1 uncultured Clostridia bacterium
ACAGAGGATAGTGTGAACAATCACACTATCTCGATTGTATTGACCTCAAAATTTGCCTATGGCACAATTTTGAGATGTCTAAATTCACATCACGCCTTGTTTGGCTACTGCAAGGAAATTCGTGATTTTTAATTACTATTTGTAGCCAGAAAGGCTATGTGAATTAAAATGGATAATAAAAAATATTTAGAGAAATTGCCTTTTTGGAATAAACTTACAACAGAAGAAAAAAGTCAGCTGAATAGCTTCACGATAATAAAACAATATAAAAAAGGCGATATAATTTATAGTGAGAATGATATATGTCTTGGAGCAGTTATGATTGTAGGCGGTACATCAAGAGTATACATAATGTCTGAAGAGGGCAGAGAAATAACATTATTCAGGCTGAAGGAAAGAGATTGCTGCGTTTTGTCAGCTTCCTGTATAATCAGCGAAATAACCTTTGATACCTACATGATGGCTGAAAGTGATTGTGATATTCTAATCGTGAATTATAGCTTTTTCAGCAAACTAATAGATACCAATATATATGTAAAATGTTTTGTTTATGAATTGTTAACCGAAAGATTATCAACAGTTATGTGGGTAATGCAGCAAATATTATTTAATAAGCTGGATAGAAGACTGGCTTTATTTTTGGCAGATGAATATGAAAAATCAAAAAGCAATGAAATTAAAATGACGCAGGAGGAAATAGCCAAAAATATCGGCTCTACAAGAGAGGTTGTAACAAGAATGTTAAATAAATTTGCCTCAAAAGATTTAATAGAAGTTGCAAGAAAGAGTATTGTAATAAAAGACATAGACAAATTAAAATGTATTTAAAATACAGATTAATGTGATTAAGTCACAGAAAAATCAGAAATGTTGTGATAAAATATAGAAAAAAACAAAGCTAAAGGGAGAAGCAATTTTGGCAGTAAAATTAAATCCTGATAAAGAAATTGTAGCTACTATAAAAGAAGGCTTGAAAAAAACAGGAGGCTATTGTCCCTGCAGATTAGAACGGACAGATGATACAAAATGTATGTGCAAGGAATTTAAAAATCAGATTAAAAACCCTGATTTTGAAGGATATTGTCATTGTATGCTCTATTACAAAACGATTGATTAAAGGAGATAAGAAGATGCGTGAAATAAATTTGAATTCAAGTAATTTTAATGAGGAAATAACAAATACAGATAAGCTGGTCTTGATTGATTTTTTTGCAACCTGGTGCGGACCATGTAAAATGCTGTCTCCGATTATCTCTGAAATAGCAAACGACTATTCGGACAGCATTAAGGTTTGCAAAGTAAATGTTGATGAAAATCAGGATTTAGCAATGAAATACAATATAATGAGTATTCCGACGCTTATATTTTTAAAGAACGGAAAGCTTGTGAAAAGCAGTGTCGGATTTTGTTCAAAATCCGAATTGGTTAGTATAATAAATAATTTGTTATGATAAAAAAGAAAACAGGAAAGGTGCTGCATATGGATAAAAAATTAAAAATAATAATAGAGCATTGTCCTCAGAACCATAAATGTCCGGCTGTAAATGTTTGTCCGGTCGGAGCATTAAGCCAAAAGGATTTTGAAGTTCCCAAAATAGATCATAATAAATGTATAAGATGCGGCAAATGCTCAAGCTTTTGCCCTAAAAAAGCCTTGGTGCTGTAAATACAAAATTATAGCAGGCCAGTTATACATAGTCACACAACAAAAGGCAGGTGTTCTTAGCAGAAAACCGTCTTGAAAATTAAACTTACCATATAATTGCAAAAAAATAGTTAAGGCTGATGCCTTAACTATTTTTTATGCATTATTCTGCAGAAAAGTCTTTAACCTCAGGATGCAAGGTATTAAAATCTGTTTTCCGTTAAAACACCAATCTAAATGTTCACGGTTAACTTTTTTATAAATCTATACATTAAATTTATTCATCATCACTTGATAGCTTGAGAACTGCAAGGAATGCTTCCTGCGGAACTTCAACCGAACCGAACTGACGCATACGTTTTTTACCCTCTTTCTGCTTTTCAAGCAGCTTCTTTTTACGGGTAACGTCACCGCCATAGCATTTTGCAAGCACGTCCTTACGCAATGCCTTTACAGTCTCACGGGCAATAACCTTGCTGCCGATTGCAACCTGAATAGGCACCTCAAACAAATGTCTTGGGATATGCTTTTTAAGCTGTTCAGCAATCTTTCTTGCACGTGAATATGCCTTTTCCCTATGAATAATAAACGAAAGGGCATCAATCACATCACCATTAAGTAAAACATCAACCTTGCACAAATCAGACCTGCGGTAATCAGCAATTTCATAATCAAACGACGCATAGCCACGTGTTCTTGATTTGAGTGCATCAAAGAAATCATAGATAATTTCGTTAAGAGGCAATTCATAGTGAATATCCACTCTGTCAGGTGTGATATAATTCATATCCTTAAAAATGCCTCTTCTCTCCTGACACATATCCATAACCGTGCCGACAAATTCACTCGGTACATAAACATGCGCATTTGCAAACGGCTCCTCGCAATAGTCAATATATGCAGGATCAGGATAATTTGTAGGATTATCAATCTCAACCATTGTACCGTCTGTAAGATGTATTTTATAAATAACACTTGGCACAGTTGTGATAAGATCAAGATTATATTCCCTCTCAAGACGTTCTTCGATAATTTCAAGATGAAGAAGGCCTAGAAATCCACAACGAAAACCAAAACCGAGTGCACCCGATGTCTCAGGTTCATACGAAAGCGACGCATCGTTGAGCTGCAGCTTTTCAAGTGCATCACGCAGATTTTCATAATCCGCACCATCAGCAGGATAAACACCGCAGAATACCATCGGATTCACCTTACGGTAACCCGGCAGAGCCTCAGCTGCAGGATTGTTTGCGAGTGTAACAGTGTCACCCACTCTTGCCTCGCTTACCGTTTTGATTGATGCTGTGATATAGCCAACCTCACCTGCGCAAAGCTCGTCTGTCTTTTCCATAGAGGTAGCACGCATATAACCGACCTCAACAACAGTGAACTGTGCACCCGTAGCCATCATACGCATTGTGTCACCGGCTTTAAGCTTGCCATCCATAACACGAACATAAACGATTACGCCACGGTATGAATCATAAATCGAATCGAATATCAGGGCTCTGAGCGGTTTACTGTCATCACCGACAGGCGGTGCAATTTCATTAACGATATACTCTAAAACCTCTTCAACATTCTCCCCTGTTTTTGCACTTACACGCGGAGCATCAAGGCAAGGTATGCCGACAACCTCCTCAACCTCCTCTGCAACTCTCTCAGGATCTGCGGCAGGCAGGTCAATTTTGTTTATAACCGGCAATATGTCAAGATCGTGGTCAAGTGCAAGATAGGTATTAGCAAGTGTCTGCGCCTCGACACCCTGTGAAGCATCAACAATAAGTATTGCGCCCTCACATGCCGCAAGTGAACGTGAAACCTCATAGTTAAAGTCAACATGACCCGGGGTATCAATCAGATTGAATTCATAAAGTTCACCGTTTTCAGCTGTATAATCCAGCTTAACGGCGTGTGCCTTGATGGTAATGCCCCTCTCTCTTTCAAGGTCCATATCATCAAGAATCTGTGCCTGCATATCACGAGTGGCAACAGAGCTTGTAAGCTCTAAAAGTCTGTCCGCAAGTGTTGACTTGCCATGGTCGATATGGGCAATGATTGAAAAGTTCCTAATATGTTTTTTATCAACTGCCAAAGCGGTAGTCCTCCGTAAATCATTTATATATTTGTTGGTTATCAATAAAAATCTTATTTGATTTTTTTAATTTCTTCAAGCTCCTGCTTAGCAAGTCCTGAATTATATTTAACCTTTGTAAACAGCCTGATAATATAATAAACCGGCAATAAATAAGGCTTTTTTTCAAGCTGTCTGTAATCGGCAAGCATTTTCTTTTTTGAAGGAAAAATCCTTCTGAAAAGGTACTTGAATTTTGAGCCGTTAAACTCCTCAAGCTTTTTGGTGTAATCAACAACAAGATTGCCGTACACACCGCTGCTGAGAAGAAAATCAAGCATTTTCTGCTGATTTTCCGTCACATCAGTACCATTGAATACTGCATTCGTGAGTGCAATTGCATCCTCGGCAAATTCCTTTATGCCGATTTCATCAAGCCTTGCCATTGCAAGGGGCATATCAATCGGCTCACCATAATTCATAAGCACATAGATATCACACAAAAATCTTACGCCACAGCCGTTTGTCGCGTAGTGTTTGTACATATGGCAAATAGTATAAACGAAATGCTCCGTGCTTTCAACATAATATTTATAAGGATTGATCTCATCAGCAACAGCATTATTCCACAAATCAAAATGCGGGCAAAATTGATTTTCTTCAAAGAAAAGTTCCCTGTGCCATTCAAAGGTATAGAAAGGCTCTTTGAAAAAATCATCAGAATTTTCACATGAAGTAGTCAGCCTAAAACCGTGTGATTTCATGATTTTCAACAGTTCTTCACGTTTTGAGTAATCATACAAAATGTCAATATCACTCATCTGGCGCATTTTCTGCTGAGGATAATAATTTCTGATTACACTGCCCTTCAAAAGCATAAACTTAATTTGCTTTTGCATAAGCTCCTTTTCAAGCTCCTCAAGCTCATTTTTCATCGAAAGCAGCCGCAAAAGCTCGCTTTGAACATAGCTGAGAAGCTCCCCTGCCTGTTCACTTGGTAGAATTGACACATCAAGCACCGACGCAATGATTGAATACACCTGCTGTTTTTTAGAAATATCAACAAGCCTCTTCCAATCAATATCATCCGGAACTCTCGGCAATGGTTCCTTTTTTACAGCAGCTTTCAGCAGCGCAATAAGATATTCACTTTCTAAGGATGAATATGTCATAATTATTCCTCAATAAGATTTTTACTTTTAAGAAGCTCTAAAAGCTCTCTGACATCAGCACGAACAGTAGCCTCGTCAACATCATATTTCTCAAGCATTGCAACGACAATGCTGTCCTCTGTCTGCTCCTTTTTGAGCAATTCAAAAATAAATGCGGCTGAAGGGTTGTTTTTAACAAGTCCGTTAAATTCCTTTGCTGCTTTGCCTGTTGCAATAGCAAAGCTCTCGCCGTCGATTGAATTTGTAACAATTCCGTCTTTTAATTTCATATCTATCACCTTTATTTATATTTGTTCAGCAAAATCAAAATGATCTGCCACAATTTTATATATCGCTGTTAATATAATCTTTCTCAACAAAAAAATCAAAATATCTTTTCTTTTGGCGTGGAATCATTTCACCTGAATTAATAAAATTGACAAACTCCCTTTCATTAACCCATTTGTACGATATAGTCTCTCCTTCCTGGAGTTTTATTGAATCTTTGTCACAATCTGTAACACATAAGAAAGTATAGAAAATACAGTTGTCGTCATCAAATACAAAATGACCGATTTCTTCAAATTCATCTGAAGAAATCCCCGTCTCTTCAAACAGTTCCCTTTTAATACAAGCGAACTTATCTTCGCCCTTTAAAGCGGAACCACCTGCCGTTGCTTCATAGCAGCCACCATAATTCGGTTTGGACAAAGCCCTGCGCATAAGCAAATAGTCACCGTCAAAATGTCTCACCAACACTTCACACACAAGATGATATAACCCACTTAAAATAGACTCACCTCGGACTAATTCAACATCAGCAAGAGTACCGTCCCTAAAATATCCATCCCAAATTTCCATAACAATTTCACCTTAACATTATTTTCAATCAAAACAGTGACTGTTCACAATATATCAAGTATTTTTTTTAATTTACTCTGCCAATATTATATTCTTATAATAAAAATACACCTGACAAAGCATATGCCCTATATTGCCCTCGCCTGCAAATTTCTCGGTATCAAAAAAGTTTTCATCTCTATCTATCCAATAAAGCTTATTAACCTCTTCAACAAGCTCAATATCTTTGTTAAGCTTACCAGCGTAAACTTCAAGCTCAATATCCGACAGCATATACTGAAAATTCATAATATGCGTTAATGTAATATCTTTATCGGTTATTCCTGTTTCTTCCCACAACTCCCGGTATGCCGCCTTCAATTCATCCTCATTATCCTCAACCTTACCGCCGACTAAATTGAACATTCCCTTATACGGCTCTTTACTGCGTTTGCACATCAATATCTTATTTTCTTCTTTGTTAAACACCATTATTACATTCAATTTTTTCATAGCTTATCCTTTTAATATCAACCATCCTAAATATAATATCTGCTGAGAAAATTTAAAACAATGCAAGTAATTCAGTCAGAGAACCGACCTCAAAATCAGGGATTTCATTTTTGTCATTATACAGTTCTATGAATAATTGTGAATATTCATATTTCGGTTTAAAATTACATTCCAATCCATATTCATCAATCATATCAAAATCATTGAGTTCAAGCATGTCCTGCATAAATCCGGCTTAAAAATCTTCCAAATCATCGATTTCAGATTCATTAACAATGGCTTGCACATCTGAAAATTTCTTGTTAGGAAAAGCCTTTAAAACTTTTTCTAAAACAGCTATTGCCTGTTCCTTGTATTGAATTTTCAATTCACCATTATCATCCAAATAGCTATTACAGCATATAAACTTAAACCTCTATCATTATTTTTTAATTTTAACTATATAACTGACGATTACGCCAAATAAGGCAGAAATCATACATAATACTATCAATAAAAAAGCGAATTTGCTGAGAATCAAATCAAGCTGCGGGACAAAAATATTAATCAAGGACAAAACCATACCAAAGATTCCCAGACTGCACAGCACATAATAAGCAATATAAAGAAATTTTGTCAGCATCGGTTTGGGCGAAACACGAGCAAGCCACGTAATTTCTCTTTCATACGCAATAGCTTTTCTTTTAACCTCGTCGTTATGCTTTTCAACCTCTCTGAGCGTTTTCCCTGCCGTTTTATAACTCAGTCTCAGCAGCCAAAAAAACGCCGCACGACTTAATAATGACAGTATTGCAAAGGCAAATATGCCTATAAATCCATTTATATTCATTTCATAATTTGTAACTGCCAGCACAAAAGAGCCGATTGCGTCAAGAACAATTGCCTTGTCCATACATATATACTCCTCTGCCCCGACACACAATAAAAACCATTTGTAAATTCGATTTTGCGTCGTTCACCAATTTTAATTACTTCATCCTATAGGGTTATCCAGAATCTCTTCAAACTGAGTTTTTCGCCTGATTCATAAACAGTAGATTCGTAAATACCACCATTATTCAGTATCGTTTTCTCACTCCCCATATTACCATCAATACAGGTTATGAGTATTTTATCAAGGCCGATCTCTCTGCAATATGGGAGAACCGCATTCAGCATGGATGTTGCATACCCTTTTCTTCTTTCGCTCGGCCTTATTGAATATCCAATGTGTCCCCCATACTTAGCAAGATAGTCATTAAAGTAATGCCGCACTTGTATCATTCCGACAAGGTGATTATCCGCTTTACGAACATAGAAGAACTGAGTTGCAATAACGAATTCTTTCGGTAGTGTTTCGGGTGCTGTGTATTTTTTGCATTCTGAAATGTAGGTTATCGGATTTTCACATCTACGGAGTGGTCCGCAGCCATCCATTGAAGAATTGGTATCCAGAAAATCCTGTCTGTATTCGCGGATTTGTTCTGCGTATATTTCACTTGGCTCTATCAAGCAGAAATCCCCTGCATCTATTTTAATCATATCAACATCTCGTATTTTCTCTTAGATTGCTGTTTCTCAGGCCCTTGTTAAACTCCGCTTTACACTGGTTGTGCTGTCTGCTTTTTGTGGACAACCAATGCCACCGCCTCGACGTGCGGGGTACGTGGGAACATATCTACTGCCGATACCTTTTTAGTTTCGTAGCCCTTTTCCTTTAGCACTGCCAAATCACGGGCAAGGGTTGCACTGTCACATGACACATAAACAATCCTGTTCGGTGACAGCTGCTGCACAGTATCAAACAGTGCTTTGTCACAGCCTTTTCGCGGCGGATCAAGAATGATTACATCAGGCTTTATGCCCTGTTTTTTCAAAATTTCTGCACCCTTTGGTGCATCTGCACAGATGAATTGTGCATTTGAGATATGGTTTATTTTTGCATTTTCCTTTGCGTTTTCAATCGCCTGCGGCACAATTTCGATACCCACAAGCTGTTTTGCATTCTCTGCCATAGTCAGACCGATTGTACCGACACCGCAGTACAAATCAAGCACGGTTTCACATCCTGTAAGCCCTGCAAATTCTTTTGCCTTGGCATACAGCCTTTCGCACTGATTATGATTAACCTGATAAAAGGAATTCGGCGAAATCAAAAAGGTTTTGCCCAAAAGCTCGTCCCTTATATTCTTTTCGCCCCATATTATCTTAGTTTCACTGCCGAGGATAACATTGGTCTTTTCTTTGTTGATGTTGAGTGCAACGGATACAAGTCCGTCAACATTTTCTCTAAGCAGAGCCACAAGCAGTTCACTATTCGGTATGCTGTCAGAATTCACAACAGCGCAAGCCATTATCTCGCCTGTTGCAAAGCCCTTTCTGAAATAGATATGACGCAGAAGTCCTTTACCTGTCTGCTCATTATATGAGGTGATATTTTCACGCTCAATCCATTTTGCAAAGGCTGAAAGTCCCTGTTCAAACTCTGCAGGCTGTAATTTACAATCAGCACAAGGGATAATTCTGTGGCTCTTATAGGCATAAAAACCTGCAAACATTTCACCGTCACAGATATCAACGGGATACTGTGCCTTATTTCTGTAATGTGTCAGTTCGTCTGCACCGATTATTTCATCAACCTCAATATCCAGATGACCGATACGGTTCAGCGCCTCCTGCACTCTGTTTTTTTTATATCTGAGTTCTTCTTCATAGGTCATATGACGGAAGGAGCAGCCGCCGCATTTTTGGGAATACGGGCAGTCACTTTCGATTCTCTCGGGACTTGGTGAAAGGATTTTGTCAATAATACCGATTGCGTAATTCTTTGACCTTTTGATGATATGGGCAATGATTCTGTCCTGCGGGACAGTACCACGTACAAATACGGCAAGGCCGTTATATCTGCCGACACCGCTGCCCTCAGAGGTCAGTGCGTCAATCGTTAATTCAATTTTATCGTTTTTTGACAGTTCCACAGATATCACCATTAAATATAATTTTGCATTATATATAATAGCATATATAATTAAAATAAGCAATAAAAAAGACCTGCCGCAGCAAGTCTTTTTTACATATCAGGTTACTGTGCATCAGCAATGTGCATATAGCCGTCGCTGTCAAATTCAAGGCTTACACTCGCCTGCTCGCTTGTGCCGTCTTCATAATGAACGGTAAATATGATTGTGTCTTTAATTTGTGACAAATCTAAATCGACATTCTCGCCAATGCTGCAATTCAAATATTCAGACGGTTCCCAACTTACAGTATACCCTTTTTTCACTTCACCATCTTCTGTATCATAACTGCCAAAACCATTGTTAATACTGAACATAAGATCATCCTTTGTCAACACTATCTTTTCCTCGTCTCTGCCGAAAGAGTATTCCTTAACATCATAGAAACCTCCGCTCTCCTCATCAAAGACCTCGCTGTAAATACTCATATCCATCTCACTGAGGTCATAATAATTGTTCCAATATTCGACATATACATTTCCGTATTCGCTTGTATTTTCAATCGTGATATCTTTAACATTCGTATAATCACTCAGGCTTAAAACAAAATTTCCTGCACTGAGCGTATACATTGTTGCTGTATACTTCTCTAATTTTTGGTTATATGCTTCACCATTGCCCGATCTAAGACCTGCAGTAATATGATTGGAACCAAGCTTTTCTGCAATATCACGTTGCTTATTTTTATCACTGTTCCATCTGTTTTTTGCATCCTCACAAGCCTGCTTATCATTCAAATCAGCTACATAAATCCCATAAAACACATCCTGCTCATTTGCCTTGCCTGCTGCAAGCAGTTCTTTTTCGCCGGCCATTGCAACCATAACACCCAGTTTGTCGGACACTACATTTCTTTTGCTGACGGCTGAATTGACACCGAAACCACCACCGATAATGAGCACAAATGCAAGTGCCGCAGCTGCAATTCGCCTGAAGGTGAGATTTGATGTTTTTTTCTGTTTATCCGTTGTCCGTTCAAGCACCTTTTCAACAGCCGTATCTGACGGTGTAAAGGCTGAAAAGGTCTCTTTATAATACTCTTTATTCTTATTCATTTATCCATTCATCTCCCAAAATAGATTTTAGTCTGTCCCTTGCACGAAACAGTCTTGTTTTAACTGCCGATTCCTTAATTTTCATAACATCTGCAATGTCGGCAATGCTCATATCCTCATAATAAAACAAGTGTATGATTGTTCGATCCTTTGCATCAAGTGACATAACTGCCCTGAACAAATCAATATTTTCTGTCTTATCAAGAACAGAAACATTCACAGCATCATCAAGCGGCAGTCTTCTTTTTCTAAAAGGGTTTCTAAGATAATCCCTGCTTTCGTTCACAGTGACTGCAGTGAGCCATTTATTCAGATGCTCCTCGTCATAAAACGGTTTCGTATATTTCCACAGCTTTATAAATACATTCTGCATAACGTCCTCGGCATCACTGCTGTTTTGCGTGATGGAAAGTGCAATCAGATATAAGCGCCTGCTCTGCCTTTTGACAGTGCTTATAAATTCATTTTCAGTCAATATGCCACCTCCTAGATAATAGCTAACATAAAATATTGTTTAATTTTATCTCTCTTGAAAGGTCCTTTCACTTATATAACGATATGATTTTCAAAAAAGTTACAGGATAACACAAAAATATTAAGACAATGCAAAACAAAAAGCCCTGCAGACAACACATCAAGCTGTCCGCAGAGCCTAAAAAATTCAGTTATTCATTTGTATCATCATCGGGCTGAGTCGTTGTCGTTACAACCTCACCGTAAACCTGAAGAATAATCTCCTCGCCGACTGCAACCTCTTCACCGGCACCTGGTGCCATACCATATCTTGACTTTACAGTATCAGGTGTATTGCCGCCGTTATTATAAATCTCAACTGTTGAAACGGTAAAGCCGAGCTTTTCAAGCTCCTTTGTCGCCTCTTCAACAGACATACCGCCGACATCAGGAAGCACCTCTGTTTTTATGCCCTTGCTGACTGTGAGAACGATTTCCGTCTTTTCGTTAACCGTCTCACCTGCATCAATACTCTGTTTAAAAACAACCCCCTCAGCTACATCCTTTGAATAATCAGAAGTGAAAGAAATTGTGAACTGATTGTTCCACGCACCGTTATTCTGAATATCGCTCTGCGTGTAACCGGATGATACAAAATCGGGCACCGTATAGGTTGCTGTAGATACAGGTGCTGTGGTATCCTCCTCTGGCTTATTGATACCGCCGTTCTTAACAATATATGCACCTGCAATTGCAGCAGCAATAATCAGTATTACCAAAATTGCAATTACAACCTTGCCTGTGTTTGATTTAGGCTTTGGTGCATCATATCCGGGATACCCTCTGTAGAATTCCTCTTCCTCAACAGGATCCTTTTCAGGTATCTCCTGCTTTTGAGCAGCAGCTGCAACAACTGTCGGTGCAACACTGAGCTGTTCTCTGAAAGCATCAATTGTCTGTGTTCTCTTTTCCGGATAAATCTGAAGTCCGCCGCCGAGTGCCTTTATGATATGAGTAGGAATTTTCTCAGCAATTGTATTGGGTATCATAAGCTTGTCATTCGTCTCTCTAGACTTGGAATCAGGAGGATTCTGACCTACAAGTGCACGGAATATACACGCTGAAAAAGCATAGATATCAGTTGCCGGACACATTTTATGATTATTGTCATACTGTTCAAGTGCCGTATAACCATCATTTGCATTGAACTCAAGGTCTGATGATATCATATTCGCCTCGGTAATGCAGAAGCTTTTCAATCTGACCTTACCATCACGGCAGAGTACTAAATTATCAGGACAGATTGCACCATGAATAATTCCGTTTGAATGCAGTGCCTCAAGAGTAGTAAGAACAGGCATAAACATAATTCTTACCTGGTCCCAAAGAATATTTCCGTCAGGGTTTCTTAACAGGAATTCACGCAGAGATATGGTCTCCATATGCTCGCTTACAGCATAAGCAGTTCCGTTAAGCTCAAACACATCAAAAACAGGCACAACTGCAGAAAGATTTCGCATCTTAATAATCGTCGACCAAAGCTTTACAAAAGATGCCTTATACTTTTCATAGTTTGCCTTATAACGTTCTCTGATATGAACATCATTATTTCCCTCAAGACGATTTGCAATGCCCTTTGGCAAAAATTCTCTTACATTTACAACAGCATCAATTTGGCTGTCATATGCCATATAAACAACAGCATCACTTTCGTGCACCACAACAGAACCGATAACATATCTGTCATTAAGAACCGTTTTCGGTCTGAGATACATCATATTCGTCTCAGCATCATTATCATAACCGCAGGTTTCACATATACTGCCGCCTGTGAGCTGAGCAAAGCAGTTAGAACAAAGATTATCAAAATCCTTCAATTATATCACTCCATATAAGTAAGTATAAACCAAATATATACAAAAGTATAATACCAATCAAGCCATACTTTGTCAAGGAAATTAGCATTGAATATATGGTTAATTTATTGTATAATAAATGTGAACAGAATAAGAATATGCGGGTTCAGGCTGATTATGTACAAGCCTTATTACCCTGAAAGAGGTTAACATGGCATCATTTGCGTTTATAAAGGAGCTTGCCGAAAAAAAAGATAAAAACGGCAACGGCTTTCTTGATTTAACTGTTATAGGCAGTGATAAAAAGGAATACCCTGCTAAAGTGTGGAGATTTGAAAACAACGGTCAATTTGAGGCAGGCGGGGTTATTGAAATTGAATACACAGTTGATAATTACAAGGGCAAGCCTCAGCTCACAATAAATATGATAAAAAAAGCTCCTGATGAAATGATTAAGGACTTTGTTCCTGCATCAGAATATGACGGAAAAACCGTTTTTTCAATATTGCTTAACAAGGTTAATCATTTCAAGGACAATGACTTAAAGCAGATTGTATCATCGATTCTGCTGAAAAACAGAGACAGCTTAGAGGTTTACCCTGCTGCATACAGACTGCACCACGCAATTGTCGGCGGACTTATGCTGCACACCGCATCCATTGTTGAAATGGCAGAAAAGGTCTGCACCGTTTATCCTAATATCAACAGAGAGCTGCTGCTTTCGGGCGCAATACTCCATGATGTTGCAAAGACCTTTGAAATGGAAACATCAAAAACAGGACTTTGCAGCGGATATTCAGTAGGCGGCGAGCTTATAGGTCATCTTGTAAAAGGTGCTATGTATATTGAAGAAACCGCAAAAGAGCTTGACATTGAGAGTGAAAAGGTAACACTTCTTGAACATATGATATTATCTCATCATGGTGTGCCTGAATACGGTTCACCTGTAAGACCGATGTTTTTAGAGGCAGAAATCCTTTCAACACTCGACTCACTCGATGCAACAATATTTGAAATCAACAACGCAACAAATAAAATTGAGCCTGGCAAATTCACCGAAAGGCAGTGGGCTCTTGATAACAGAAAGCTGTTCAACCACGGTCTTTCATCAACAGAGCATAAAGTAAATTTAGGAGAATAAAAAATTGGATAGTATCGTAAACGAAAGCTGGTCCGAAATCATAATAACAGTTGATACAAAGGACATTGAAACAGCAGGTAATATTGCAAATATGGTCGTACCATACGGCATTTATATTGAGGATTATTCCAATCTTGAAGATGAGGTTATGGAGATTGCTCACATTGATTTGATTGAAGAGGAACTGCTCAAGTCAGACCGCACAAAGGGATTCATTCATGTTTATGTTAATCCTCACGAAAATCCGCTCGAGGCTTTTTCTTTCATTGAGGAAAGACTCGAGGCTGAAGGTATTCAAAATACAATTGAGGTTGATGACTGTGCAACCGAGGACTGGGTGAATAATTGGAAGCAGTATTTCCATCCCCTGCCTATCGGAGAAAAACTGCTTATCCGTCCAACCTGGGAGGATGAATATGATGCAAATGGCAGAAAAGTTTTGCATATTGAACCCGGTCTCGCCTTTGGTACAGGAAGTCATCCTACAACAAAACTCTGCTTGGAAACACTTGAAAAATACATTGATGATAATTCTACCGTGCTTGATATCGGCTGCGGCAGCGGTATACTCTCAATAGCAAGCCTGCTGCTTGGTGCAAAATCAGCCTTTGGTGTTGATATTGACTCACTCGCAGTTAAAACCGCTCTGGCAAATGCAGAGGAAAACGGCTTTGATGAAAGCAGATTTCAGGTAGTTCAGGGCAATTTGTCAGACAAGGTAACAGGAAAATACAGCGTTGTTGTTGCAAACATTGTTGCCGATATTATTATGGAATTCAACAAAGATGTCAGCAAATTCCTTGAGGATGATGGTGTATATATCACTGGTGGTATAATAGAGACTCGCGAAGACGAGGTTCTTTACTCATTTGCTCAGAATCATTTTGAGGTTGTTGAGCGATTTGAAGAAAAGGGCTGGCTTGTGTTCGTATTGAAAAAGATTTAACGGAGAGCAAATAATGAACTTAAACCCTGCGGCACTTATGAAAATAATCAGTGCTAAAAATGTTTTTGACCAAAATCATCCCAAGCTGAAAAACTATTTTGCAGCGGTAAAGGAAAAGGGCATACAAGAGGGTACAATTATACAAATTAAAATAACTAACCCTGATGATGAGCCGATGCTTGCAAATATAAAGGTACAGCAATCAGATTTGGAGTTGCTCACCGAGCTTGCTGAAATGTTAAAATAAATCATAACCACCAGTTGAACTGGTGGTTTGCACAGGCCCTATAAGGGCCGCCTA
>CAMWPJ010000049.1 GCA_947176035.1 uncultured Clostridia bacterium
TTTATTCCTGTGTGCGGTTATGGGTGATTTATCGCACTCTAAACAATAATTTATCTTAATCTATTGACAATTTCTATAAAAGTGGTATTATAGTGATAGTAAGTTTATAATCTCATGGTGAGAGTGGACCGCAAGGCCCGCTCTCTTGTATTTATAAGGAGGTTTTTTCTTGGCAGGAAAAGGCAATACTGTATCTAAGGTCAGTGAAATTATAACCCCGTTTGCCAAAGAGTTAGGTCTCGATATCTGGGACATTCGCTTTGTAAAAGAGGGTACTGACTGGTATTTAAGAATATTTATTGATAAGGATGGCGGCGTGTCCATTGATGATTGTGTTGATTTAACACATGCAATTACAAAGCCGCTTGACGAGGCTGATCCTATCAGTCAGAGCTATCTGCTCGAGGTCAGTTCACCGGGTGTTGAAAGAGAGCTTATAACAGATGTACATTTTGAAAAATACATTGGTGCAGCTGTTATGCTCAGACTTATCAGACCAATTGATAAGGTGAGGGATTTTAAGGGCAGACTGATTGAATATAAGGATGCACAGATAACAATAGAGCTTGCGGATGGTGAACAGCTCACTGTTAATAAGAAGGAAACTTCTTATGTTAAGCTTGATGATTTTGACATCAATGATTTTATTTAAATTTATGTGATTTTGAAAGGATGATAGGAAAAAATGAGCAAGGAGTTTTTTGAAGCAGTAAAATTGCTTGAAGAGGAAAAGGGTATACCTGCTGATTATCTTTATGAAAAGATATCAGCGGCAATCATTGTTGCGGCAAAGCATGATTATAATGGTAAGGATATTGTTCACTGCGACATTGATGAGGAAAAGCAGAAAATTAAGGTTTATGTAACAAAGAATGTTGTTGAGGAGATTGAAGATCCTGACACAGATTTGACACTTGAGCAGGCATTAGAGCTCAAAAAGTCAGCAAAGGTTGGCAAAACAATTGATATTCCGCTCAAGACAAAGAATTTTGGCAGAATCGTTGCACAGACAGCTAAGCATGTTATCCGTCAGGGTATCCGCGAGGCTGAAAGAGGACAGATGCTCCAGGAATTCAAGTCTAAAAATCAGGAGCTTGTATCTGCTAAGGTTGAGCGTATTGACCCAATCACAGGTAACGCAACACTTGAAATCGGCAAGAATCAGACTATTCTTCCAAAGGCTGAGCAGGTTCCGGGCGAGGTGCTTGTAGAAGGTACAACCGTAAAGGTATTTATCGTTGATGTTAAAGAGGGCGGCAAAGGTCCTAAGATTATGATTTCAAGAACACATCCGGGTCTTGTTCGCCGTCTGTTTGAGCAGGAGGTTCCTGAGATTTATGACGGTACAATTGAGATTAAGTCCGTTTCACGTGAGGCAGGCTCAAGAACAAAGATTGCCGTGTTCACAAAGGATGAGGAAATTGATCCTGTAGGTGCTTGTATCGGTCCCCGCGGACAGAGAGTGTCAAACATCGTTGAGGTTCTTGGCGGTGAAAAGATTGATATTGTTAAGTACAGCGAAGATCCTGCAGAGTTTGTTGCAGCAGCACTTGCTCCTTCAGCTGTATGTGGTGTTGAGGTGATTGACGAGGAGGCTAAAACCTGCCGTGCAACTGTGCCGGATGATCAACTTTCACTTGCTATCGGCAATAAGGGTCAGAATGTTCGTCTTGCAGTAAGACTTACAGGCTGGAATATTGATATCAAGCCCGAATCAGGCTTCTTTGAGGGTCAGGAGTAATAGGAGATAACACGTATGAAAGCAAAAAAAGTACCATTAAGAATGTGTACGGGCTGCGGTGAGATGTTTGATAAACGCACTTTGGTTCGTGTTGTAAAAAGTCCTGACGGTGAGATTTCTCTTGATTTAACAGGTAAAAAGTCGGGCAGAGGTGCTTATGTTTGCAAAAATCCCGATTGCCTGAAAAAAGCAAGAAAAAAGAAGGCCTTTGAGCGTGCATTTTCAATGCAGATAAGCGAAGAGGTTTATAATGCTATGGAAGAAGAAATGACAAATGCCTGATATGAACACATCTAAACAAAAGGCTCTTTCCATGCTCGGACTTGCACGCAGGGCAGGTAAGCTGTCAATGGGGCACGATATGGCAGAGCAGGCAATCCTAAAGAAAAAGGCAAAATTGCTTTTGTTTTGCAGTGATGTCTCACCAAGACTGATAAAAGAGTTTGAAACAACGCTTGAAAAGCATAGTATTAATATAGCGGTTATTAAAACCGATTTTACATTAAACGAAATTCATTTTGGTATTGGATACAAGGCCGGAGTATTGACGGTCGATGATGAAAATTTTTCAAAACGAATTGTCGAATTATTGAATTTTGATTAGTAAGACAGGAGGAAATGCGAATGGTAGTTAAGATGAGAGTTTCCGATGTTGCAAAGGACTTCGGAAAAACAAACAAGGAAATCATTAACATTCTCAGTGATTATTGTGGTGTTCCTTTAAAAAAAGCAAATACTGTTCTTGAAGAGAAAGAGCTGAATATTGTTTTTGATAAGCTCACATGGGATAGCAGCGTAAGCAGTCTGGACGATTATTTTAATTGCGGCAAAAAAAATAATGCTCAGCCAAAAAAACAGGACTCTTCAAATAAGAAAACTGAAAATAAAAAGCATCAGAGCCAGGCTGCTATTTTACAAATGGCAGAGCAGGCAGCAAAGCGTGATGAGGAAAAGGCAAAGAAAAAGGCAGGTAAGACCCCGCAGGCAAGAACGAAGGGTGAGGCTCGCCATGTTGATACCCGTGTGAATACGGTTGACCTTGAAAAGTATAACCAGAAATATGAGGATATTGCACCTGCGTCACAGATTAATGATTATCAGAAAAAGCAAAAGCTTAATCAGAAGTCAAAGCAGTACAGAAAGAAAAAACCTCAGGGTATGCATGCACGCTCAAAGAAAGAGACTGAAGCACAGCGTCTTGCGCGTATTGCAGAGCAGAGAAAGAAGCAGCAGATTACAATTGAGGTTCCAGAGGAAATCACAGTAGGTGATCTTGCAAGTCTTCTTCGTATGACTGCAACCGAGGTTATCAAAAAGCTTATGGTACTCGGCGTAATGGCTACTGTTAATGAGGTTATCGATTACGATACAGCTGAAATCGTTGCAACTGAGCTTGGTGCAAAGGTTAAAAAGCAGGTTGTTGTTACAATCGAGGAGCAGATTATCGAAGAGGAAATTGAGGACGATGAAAATGCAGTCACAAGACCTCCGGTTATCTGTGTAATGGGTCACGTTGACCATGGTAAGACATCTATCCTTGATGCTATCCGTGATACTGATGTTACCTCAACTGAGGCAGGCGGTATTACACAGGCTATCGGTGCATATCAGGTTGAGGTCAGTGGTGAAAAAATCACATTCCTTGATACTCCCGGTCACGCCGCTTTCACTGCTATGAGAGCTCGTGGTGCTATGGCTACTGATATTGCCGTGCTTGTTGTTGCAGCTGATGACGGTATTATGCCGCAGACCATTGAGGCGATTAACCACGCAAAGGCAGCGGGTGTTGAAATTATTGTTGCTATCAATAAAATGGATAAAGAGGGTGCAAACCCTGACAGAATTATGCAGCAGCTTACAGAGCATGAGCTTGTTCCTGAGGAATGGGGCGGTAATGTTATATGTGTTCCTGTTTCTGCAAAAACAAGAATGGGTATCGACAAGCTGCTTGAGACCATACTTCTTGTTGCTGAAATGGCGGAACTTAGAGCTAACCCTGACAGAACAGCAAAGGGTGTAGTTATCGAGGCTAAGCTTGATAAGGGCAGAGGTCCTGTTGCAACACTTCTTGTTCAGAATGGTACTTTGCATTCAGGTGATGTTATCGTTGCAGGTACAGCTGTAGGTAAGGTAAGGGCAATGACTGACTATCATGGTAAATCTATTCGTGATGCAGGTCCTTCTGTTCCTGTTGAAATTATGGGTCTTGACAGTGCACCTATGAGCGGCGATGAGTTTAATGCTGTATCAGATGAAAAGCTTGCAAGAGCACTTGTTGAGCAGAGAAAGACTCAGGCTAAGGAGGAGGAATTCAAGCTCTTCCAGAAGGTTACTCTTGATACGCTCTTCGACACGCTTCAGGAGGGCGAGATGAAGGAACTGAACATCATCATCAAAGCTGACGTTCAGGGCTCTGTCGAGGCTGTTAAGCAGTCACTTCTTAAAATTGAGAATGACGAGGTTAATGTTAAAATTGTTCACGGTGCAGTTGGTGCTGTAAGCGAAAGTGATGTTATGCTTGCATCTGCATCAAATGCAATTATTGTCGGTTTTAACACAGGTGTTGACCAGATTGCGGCTGATAATGCACAGCGTGACGGTGTAGAAATTAAAACTTATAATATTATTTATGATGCTATTGAAGATATCGAACGTGCAATGCGTGGTATGAGAGCACCTAAGTACCGTGATGTTGACACAGGTGAGGTAGAGGTAAGAGAGGTTTACAAAATCTCTTCAGCAGGTACGATTGCAGGCTCACTTGTTACATCAGGTAACATTAAGCGTGACGGTAAGGTAAGAGTTATCAGAAATGGTAAGGAAATTGCTAACGTTAAGCTTGCTAACCTCAAGAGATTCAAGGATGAGGTTAAAGAGGTGTCATCAGGTTATGAGTGCGGTATCAGCTTAGATGGCTGGGACGATATTCAGGCAGGCGATATTCTTCAGGCATATATTGTTGAGGAATACAGGGATTAATAGTGTGAAAAATCACACTGTCTCGATTATAGTGCCCTCAAAATTTGCCTGTGGCATAATTTTGAGATGGCTGTAATCACCATTAACGCCTTATCAGGCCATCAATAAGGTGTTAATGATTTTAAATAAGCTATTTGAAGCCTGAAAGGCTATGGTGATTATTATGGCAGGATTTCATATTGACAGAATATCTGAGGATATTAAAAGAGAAATTATTTCAATTATGCGTGAGCTCAAGGACCCGAGAATTAGTGGTATGCTTACCGTTGTTAAGGTAGAGGTTAGCGGAGATTTGAGCTACGCAAAGGTATATATCAGTGCGATGGAGGGTATAGATGCAGCTAAAAGCTCAATTAAAGGGCTTGAAAGTGCACAGGGCTATATCAGAAAGCAGCTTGGTGCAAGACTTCATCTAAGAAAAAGCCCGGAGCTTAAATTTATTGCTGACGATTCAATCGCAAAGGGTATGGACTTATTTGAAAAAATCAAGGAAATAAATCATGAGAATTGATGTTAAACAGTGTGCAGAGCTTCTTGCTCAGCAGGATAATATTTTAATATTGACTCACGCCCACCCCGATGGTGATACCCTGGGGTGCGGCTTTGCACTGTGTCGTGCACTTATGAAAATGGGTAAAATCTGTGCTGTTGAAAATGCAGATGAAATCCCGAAAAAATATGATTATCTTTATGAAGATATTGTTCAGATAAAATTCAAGCCGGATTACGTTGTGGCAGTTGATGTTGCAACAACTAATCTTTTGGGTGAGCTTGATGGTAAATATCATATTGATATGTGTATCGACCACCATTCTACAAATACCGAATATGCTGACAATCTGCTGCTTGAGGATGTTCCTGCGGCGTGTCAGCTTATGCTTGAGGTTGTGAAAGCACTTGATGTGGAGCTTGACGATAAAATTGCAAATTGTATTTATACAGGGCTTACAACCGATACAGGCTGTTTCCGTTATGCATCAACAACAGCGGCAACCTATCGTGCAGCTGCTGAGATGATTGAGCTTGGTGCAGATAATGGTAAAATCAATCGTACAATGTTTGAAACAAAGACGAAGACATATGCAAGACTGGAGAGACTTGCTCTTGATTCTATGCGCTTTTATGAAGATGAGCGTGTTGCAATTATTACAGTTACACAGGAAATGTATAAGCTCACAGGCTCAAATGAGCAGGAGACTGAGGCACTTGCACCTCTCACAAGACAGATTGAGGGTGTTGAAATCGGTATAACGATTAGAGAAAAGGCAGACGGTACCTGTAAGGCATCCATACGTACATTTGAAAGCGTTAATGCAGCTGAGCTTGCAAAATCCTTTGGCGGTGGTGGTCATAATCAGGCGGCAGCCTGCAGATTTGACTGCGGTGTAAAAGAGGCGCGTACAAATCTTGTTATCAAATGCGGAGAGCTTCTTAAATGACAGGATTAATTTGTATAAATAAGGATAAGGATATTACGTCATTCGGTGTTGTTGCAAAGGTGAGAGGAATTACCCGTGAAAAAAAGGCTGGTCATACAGGTACGCTTGATCCGATGGCAACGGGTGTTCTGCCTATTATGCTCGGCGGTGCAACAAGATTTCTTGACTATCTGCCTGAAAGTGATAAGGGCTACAGAGCAGGTTTTGTGCTCGGAAAAACTACAGATACGCTTGATATCACAGGCGAGGTTACTGCTGAGTATACGGTTAATGCAACCGAACAGGATGTGCGTGATGCACTTGAAAGGTTCAGAGGTATAATAACTCAATTGCCGCCGATGTATTCAGCCGTATCTGTTAATGGTCAAAGGCTCTATGAGCTTGCACGTCAAGGGATAGAGGTTGAGCGTGAAAGCCGAAGGGTTGAGATAAAAAAGCTTGAGCTTGTCAGCTGCGAGAATGGTGAATACACAATTGATGTTATTTGCTCTAAGGGTACATATATCAGAACTCTTATTGATGATATTGGAAGCTATCTCGGTTGCGGTGCAGTTATGACAAGTCTTGTGCGCACCCTTGCAAACGGCTTTACTCTTGATGATTGTGTAACACTTGAAGAATTGCAGAATATCAAGGATAATAACCTTTCCTTTGAAAATGCCCTGCTGGATATAGAAACCGTATTTAGGGCGTATGACAGTGTGTGTGTATCAGACGCACAGGCAAAACGCTTTTCTAACGGCGGTGCACTCGCTGCTGACAGAATAAAGAAAAAGCTTACTGATGGGATTTACAGAGTATACTCGCCGAACGGACTTTTTTTAGGTCTGGGCGAAATGGATAATAAAGAAAATCAGCTTTCGGTTAAAAGGATTTTAGTAAGACGAGATTAATTGATATATGAACAAAATTAATGATAAAAAAAGAATAGCAGTTGCACTCGGTGACTTTGACGGAATGCACCGTGCCCACCGCACTGTTGTTACCGGTGCCGAGGATGTAATTGTTTTTTGTGTAAATAACAGCTTTTCTCTGCTGCAAAAAAGTATTTTTGAAAAACGGTATCCCAATACCGTTTTTGCTGATTTTAATGAGATTAAAGATATGCAGGGCGAAGAATTTATCGAAAAGATTTTGCTTGATAAATTCAATGCCGGTGTGATTCTCTGCGGCTTTAATTTCAGGTTCGGCAAAAAGGCAGGCTGGTCGGCACTTGACCTCAGAAGATATCTTGATGATAAGGATGTCTGGGTAAGAATTCTTGAGCATCTCGATTTTGACGGTGAGCCGATTTCCTCCACAAGAATCAGAAAGGCCGTGACGCAAGGGAATATTGAACAGGCAAACGAAATGCTTGGATATAATTTTACCTTTGAGAATACTGTAATCGAGGGCGATAAAAGAGGCGGTAAGATAATTGGATTTCCAACGATTAACCAGCATTTGCCTAAGGGACTTGTCGTGCCGAAATTCGGCGTGTATGAAACAAGAACCTTTGTTGACGATAAGGAATATAAATCTTTTACGAATATTGGTATGCGCCCCACATGGCAGGTTGATATGCCGCTTTGCGAAACTCATATTTTTAATTTTGACGGCAATCTCTACGGCAAGGTTATCAGAGTTGAGCTTGTAAGATATTTGAGAGAGGAAAAAAAGTTTTCATCCATTGATGAAATCAGAGCACAGTTGGAATATGATAAAAGCAGTATTATTTGACTTTGACGAAACACTGCAGGACAGAACAGCGGCATTTGAAAATTATATGGATACATTTCTTTCTGATTTCTGTCCCGATATCAGTGATGTTGAGATTGAAAACAGAAAAGAAGAGATGCGCGTGACAGGCAACGGCGGCTATGTTAACCGTGAGGAGTGGTATGCATCTTTAATAGAAAGCTGGCAGTGGGCAGATGCTCCGTCAAGCAAAATTCTTGCCGAGCATTATGATACTAAATTCGGTGACCATAATGTTATTTTTCTTGATTCTGCAAAGCTTCTCCGTGAGCTTAAGAATAGGGGATATATTGTAGGAATAATTACCAACGGTCCTTCCGTTTTGCAGCACCATAAGCTTGATACAAGCGGGTTAAGGGAATATTGCGATATTGCTGTTGTCAGCGGTGATATTGATATACATAAGCCTGATCCTGCGATTTTTACGTATACAGCAAATAAGCTCGGACTTAAATGTGAAGAATGTATTTATGTCGGCGACCATCCGATTAACGATATTCAGGGCTCGCTTGCAGCAGGAATGAAACCAATCCGTATGAATTACGGTTGGTTTAAGGATCAGGATTTAAGAGCCGATGTTCCGACTGTAGAAAGCATAATTGATGTATTAAAATTTATAATATAAAAAACAAGTTGACAATATAAGCTTGTTTTGGTATAATAACTAAGCCTTTGTAAACAAGGGCAATCCTTGCCTGTGCATGGGGCATAGGCCAAAAGACCAGAAGGAGGTGCTGAAGAATGGCATTAAGAAATTACGAAATCGTATTGGTTTTCTCTACTGCAAACGGAGAAGAGAATGTTGAGAGACTCAAGGGAAAGTTCACTGATCTCATCAGCAAAAATGGCACTCTTGGCGAAGTTGAGGAATGGGGCAAGCGCAGACTCGCTTATCCAATCAACTACGAAAATGAGGGCTATTATATGGTTGTTAACTTTGCTTGTGAAGAAAGCTTCCCAGCAGAGCTTGACCGTGTAATCAACATCACAGACGGTGTTCTTCGTTCACTTATCGTTGCTAAAGGCGAATAAGGAGGATGTTGAATGATTAACATGGTTGCGCTTATGGGCAGACTTACCTATGAGCCTGAACTGCGTACTACATCGTCAGGTATATCATTCCTGCGTTTTCAGGTCGCTTGTGACAGAAATTTTCAGTCACAGGGTCAGGAAAGACAGGCTGATTTTATCGACTGTATTGCGTGGAGACAGAAAGCGGAATTCATTTCACGCTATTTCCACAAGGGTTCTATGATTGCTGTTGAAGGTTCAATCCAGACCAGCAATTATACCGACAAGGACGGCAACAACAGAAAGCAAGTTGAGGTTGTTGCGAACAACGTATCATTCTGCGGTTCAAAGGCAGAGAGTGGTACAACAAATCCTGCATTCTCACAGCCTGCACCAAGTTATGCAAGTGCTGATAATTCGGATTTTGAAGAGATCGTTGATGATGACGACGATTTACCATTTTAAAGGAGGAAACTAACTATGGCATACAACAAGCCAAACGGACCACGCAAGGGCCGTAGAAAGGTATGCGTTTTCTGTGTAGATAAGGTTGAAGAAATCGACTACAAGGATGTTACAAAGCTTAAGAGATTTGTATCAGAGAGAGCAAAGATTCTCCCTCGCCGTGTAACAGGTACTTGTGCAAAGCATCAGAGAGAGCTTACCACAGCTATCAAGAGAGCAAGACACGTAGCTCTTCTCCCTTATTCAGCTGACTAATATTTATAACATTCGAAAAGGTGTCCCTGCCTTTATAGGTGGGGGACACCTTTTTTTGGTGGGAGTCATAATCTCCCACCAAAACGGGCTTCGCCCTTGACGAATGTTGATGTTCGGGCGATGCCCTCGACTAAAGCGAAAGGCTAATGGTTAATCCGTTAGCCTTTTTTGTTTATCGTTATATATAAATTCCATTTGTTGTAATACCAAGACAGATGTGATAAAATATACATATTAATATATTCGAAAGTGTCTGAGGAATAATGAATGCAGAATTTTGCATGCAAAATCGCATCTGTTGATGAAATGGAAACCAAGTGGAATTATGAAATAAAAAAGAATAAAGGTCTGAACTGGAAATTCTGGAAGGCAGAAGCAATAGAGCGTGTCAGAAACGGTCAGAGTATTGCATATTATGGTATATTAAACGGTAAAATTATATCCGAAACAACAGCAATGCTGGATAAAAATATTGTTCAGAACAGCGATGGATTGGTTGATGATAAAACGGCTTATCTTTGCGCTTTTCGCACGATTGACAAGTATCAGGGCAAAGGCTATTTTTCAAAACTGTTTCAATTTATGATTGATGATTTGAAAAGTAGGAACTATGAAAAAGTCACTTTAGGTGTTGAACCTGCAGAAAAGGAAAATTTAAAAATATATCAGCATTTAGGTTTTAACTTATTTATAAAATCAGCACAGGAAACCTATCCCGACGGGGCAGTAATTGATGTTGATTATTATGGAATGAAGTTATAGGAGGTTACGTATGTCTATTGAAATAAAAAAACTTACTCCGGAAAGACTTGATGATTTTTTATATTTTTTTGAAAATGTTGCACATACCGATAACAAAAAATGGGATAGATGTTATTGCATCAATTACTGTGCGGCACACAATAATTACATCACAGCAAAGAAGAAATTTGCAAGTCCTGATGTCAGAAAAGCATACGCTATTGATTATATAAACAAGGGACTTATGCAGGGCTATTTAGCATATATTGACGGCAATGTAATCGGCTGGTGCAATGCGAATAACAGAAATGATTGCCTGCATTGCTTTGGTTGGAAAAATCATATCGCAAGTGAAGCTATTAATAAAAAAACAAAAGAAAAAGTCAAATCCATTTTTTGCTTTACGGTTGCACCTGAAATGCGTGGAAAGGGTGTTGCAGCAGAATTACTTAAAAGAGTTATTGAAGATGCAAAAAATGATGGATATACTTATATAGAGTCCTATCCTAACAAAGAACAAACCGATATGTATTATAATTATGTTGGTCCATTGGAATTATATAAAAGATTTGGATTTGAAACATATACAGAGACAAAGTGGAGATTGGTTTTACGAAAAAAATTATAGTATAAAGGGAATTTAATATGACAAAAGATATAGGATATTGCGGCAATCATTGTGAATACTGTTTTTTTACGGAATGTGACGGATGTAAAAGCAATAATCCAAGCTGTTCTTATGCGAATTTATTTGATGATAAAAAAGCCCTAACGTTGTTTGTTGTAAAAGCAAAGGAATTGACGGTTGCTGGCAATGCGATAAAGTAAATAATTGCGATATAGGTTTTTACAGCTCAGGCGAAAACGATGCGAAGGCTTACGCTTTGTACATAAAAAAATATGGTGCTGAAAAGTATACAAACACGATTTTAGAATTAATCAAAACAGGGTATAATTATCCAAGAGAATTTAAAGATATCAATGATATTGATAAAATATTAGAAATATTTGAAAATAAAAACACCCACTGTGATACATAATTCACAATGGGTAAAATTTTGTTTGTTGATAAATTAAAGCTCGCTTACATATTTGTTGATTTTATCTGCAATCGGTTTTGCTTCCTCAGCTGTAACAGGGAGGAACGGACTTCTTGGCTGACCGCAGTCAATGCCGAATCGAAGTGAAATTACCTGCTTTGCAGCACCGTAAAGTGATTTGCAGGTGAGTAAGTCAAAGATACATTCGTTGATTTTATACTGCAGTGTCTTTGCCTCTTCAATCTTATTTTCATTCACAAGCTTGTCAAGTGCAACAAAAAGCTCAGGCATACAGCCGTATGTGCCGCCGATACCTGCGTCGGCACCCATCAATCTGCCTCCTACGAACTGCTCATCGGGACCATTGAAGATAATAAAATTATCACCTGCAGCCTGACGGTATCTCTCCATAAGATATACAGGCTCAGCAGAATTTTTAACGCCGATGATTTTCTCGTTTTTTGCAAGCTCGGCAAGCATTGCAGGTGAAAGGTCAAAGCCAGTCAGCTGCGGAATGTTATATATAATAAACGGAACATCTGTTGCTTCTACGATGGACTCCCAGTGTCTTTTTACACTTTCAGCTGGTAAGTGATAATAAACGCAAGGTACTGCACTGATTGCGTCTGCACCGATACTCTCAGCATGCTTTGCAAGCTCAATACTCTCTTTTGTTGATGCACAGCCTACATGAACAATTACTGTGAAATCGTCACCAGCAGCCTCTTTAACTGCCTTGGCAACCTGCTTTCTTTCATCTGTTGAGAGCAAAAAGCCTTCACCTGTAGAGCCGCACGCATAAACACCCTTTACACCGAGTGATTTATATACTTTTACAACCTCTTTGATTTTGCCCTCGTCAATATTATCATTCTCATCATAAATTGCATTGAGTGCACAAAAAATACCGCGGAATTTATTTAAATCAGTCATAACAAAACCCTCCTTTGCCAATTGTAGCATACATCATTTTGTTATTCAATAGACAATTGAATTTGATTGTGATATAATTAAACATATATATAGAATAAAGGTGATTGCAATGACAAATCAGGAAATACTCGAACAAATTAAGGGCGGACTTATTGTATCCTGTCAGGCGCTTGAAACTGAGCCTCTTTACGACAGCTATATTATGTCAAAAATGGCTTGGGCGGCTTATCTTGGAGGTGCAGTGGGTATCAGGGCAAATACAGTTGTTGATATCAAGGCGATTAAGGAAAAGGTCGATTTGCCTGTTATCGGTATCATCAAGCAGGTTTATGATGACAGTGATGTTTATATTACACCTACAATGAAGGAGGTAGACTCTCTTGCAGAAATTGGCTGTGAGATTATTGCAGTTGACGCTACAAACAGATCTCGTCCGAATGGTGTAAGTTTTGAGGAGTTCTTTACAGAAGTAAGAGCTAAATATCCGAATCAGCTTTTTATGGCGGACACAAGCTGTTTTGAAGAGGGTAAAAAGGCTGAGGAGCTAGGTATGGACCTTATCGGTACCACAATGGCAGGTTATACTCCTTATACCAGGGGCACACCGCTCCCTGATTTCAAGCTTATGGAAAGATATGTTCATGAACTGAATGCACCTGTCATTGCCGAGGGTGGTATTTGGGTGCCTGAGCAGTTAAAGCAGGCAATTGATACCGGTGTTCATGCAGCGGTTGTAGGTACTGCAATCACTCGTCCTATGGATATTACAAAGCACTTTGTAAATGTGATTAAATAATTTTTTGAAAGCGAAAGGTTGTCTCGTTTTGGAGACAACCTTTTTTGTTGAGATATAAATTATTGTTTATTTAAATTATGTCTTTTTCCGTTATACAGCGTTATTGACAAAATTTTGCTCGGTTACATATCCACATATGCTCCCGTCAACATTATCGTTGTGCCCATGCACGAGCAATGATTGCCCCTACGATGTGAAACGAAATACTAATTAATACACTAAACAATAAGTTAGATTATAGTTTATATTTTTTATTTGCTGATTATACTGATTACTTCATTCAAATTATTGCATTGTCATATGCCCTTTTCTTTGATTTTAGAAATAATAATTGGAATCAATTTTACAATTCCTGTTCCTATTATTACAAAAACATATGAGAAAATCAAGTGGGCAAGTCCATACATTATACCAACCTCAAATGCTTGGTCTGTATCCCAGTACAGATAATTTGACGGGAAGAAAGCAATTAAAACAATCCAAGGAAAAATAGCTTTGAACTTAAAGCTGATATTTGTTGAACCAAGCATAAGTGATACAAGCGGTGTGACGATAAATGCCGGACCTAGCAACAGTCCCATTGCATCGGAAGGACTGGCACCGATTGTAAAGCCGTAAATTGCTACAATTTCAACAGCAACGAGCAAAGCATAGATGATTTTGTGCAGTTTGCTGATTTGTTTTTTATTTGTTGTGAGGGTATTTACAATGGTTTCTTCATATTTTTCTATTTTCTTTTCTTCCTCAATTTTTTCACCGAGTAATATTTCATTAATGGATACTTCTAAGACATTTGACAACGGAATTAAAAGTGACACATCGGGAATTCCTTTTCCTGTTTCCCAACGCGATATTGCTTTGTCAGTTACACCGAGCTTTTCGGCAAGCTGCTTTTGTGTCAGTTCTTTATTTGAACGCTGCTCTTTTATGAATTTACCAATTGTCTTGCTGTCCATAATCATCCCTCCTTGCCTAAATTATATAGCAAAAGTATAAAAAAGTCACCCTATGTATCATAGAGTGACTTGATATATTTGTATATTTTCTTGATTTTTTCATTTTTTATCACTGTTGCAGCGGTATATACCGATAATAAGAATGAATACTGCTGCTGCGGTTGTGACGAAGTTAAATATCAGTGACATTGTCTTTTATTTTTCCTCTCAGCTTTTGCAGCCTTGTTCGTACTGCTGATGAGCTTATGCCGAGCATTCTGCCTATTTCACTGCTTTTGTATCCCTGACCTGTGAGTATCAGCAACTGTTTATCCCGCTGAGTTATTACATTTTGCATTGACAGCTTAAGGTCAATCTCATCTGTAAAAGCATTGCTGTCGCATATCTCAAAATCATCTGCAAGCGGTATTGCATCAAGCATCATTGCTCTTTGTCTGTAGCGGTC
>CAMWPJ010000050.1 GCA_947176035.1 uncultured Clostridia bacterium
CTGTGATATAATGCGTGAGGAGATTAATATTGAAAGACCGCTTAGAATTGCACTTACTAAAGGCAGACTTGAAAAATCATCAGTAAAATTATTCAAAACTATGGGACTTGATACTACTGAACTTGAGAATAAGGGCAGACGTCTTATTCTTCCTGTAGGTGATTACGAGGCTGTGCTTTCAAAAGCCCCTGATGTTATTACTTATGTCGAACACGGTGTGTGCGATATCGGTGTTGTCGGCAAGGATACAATCGTTGAGCACGGCAATTCTTTCTATGAGGTGATTGACCTTAATATCGGCAAATGCCGTTTTGCACTTGCATGTCCTAAAGGTACTGATTTCTTTTCAGGATATAAAAGAAAGGTTATTGCGAGCAAATATCCTAAGGTTGCTAAGGAATACTTTAAATCAAAGGGTATGGATGTTGACATTATCAAGATTGAGGGAAGTGTTGAGCTTGCTCCTCTTCTCGGACTGGCAGATGGTATTGTTGATATTGTTGAAACAGGCTCAACCTTGAAGGAAAACGGACTTGATGTAGTTGATGAAATACTCCCGATTTCAGCAAGAGTAATTGTCAATATGGCTTCTATGAAGCTCAGGAAGGAAGAGATTGAAACCTTCCTTAACGATTTGGAATTAGCATCTAAAGTATAAATACGGATGTAAGAGGGTTTGGATTATGAATATTACAAAAGCAAACGGCAAGGCAGAATATGCCTTGATAGATAATTTAAAAAAGCGTGCAGGTGAAACTGACGAAAAAATTACTCAGATTGTAACCAATATCATAAATGCTGTTAAAGAGCAGGGTGATGAGGCTGTAAGAGAGTTTACTGTTCGTTTTGATGGTGCTGTTCCTAAAAAAACTATTATTGAAAAGGATGAATTACAGCAGTATCTTGATATGGTTGATGAGGATTTCAAATCAGCTGTAATAAATGCCAAGAATAATATTTACGATTTTCATAGCCGCCAGGCTCAGCAGTCATGGATGACGACACAGGAAAATGGCGTTATTATGGGTCAGAGAGTACGTGGACTTAAAAGAGTCGGTATCTATGTTCCGGGTGGTACAGCTGCTTATCCTTCATCTGTACTTATGAATGCTATTCCTGCAAAAATCGCAGGTGTTGAAGAAATTATTATGGTTACTCCTCCCGGTAAGGATGGCAGCCCTAATCCTGATATTATGGCAGCTGCAGCTGTTGCAGGTGTTGACAGAGTATTCCTTGTAGGCGGTGCACAGGCTGTTGCCGCACTGGCATATGGTACTGAAAAAATACCCAAGGTTGACAAGATTGTCGGACCGGGTAATATTTTTGTTGCCACAGCTAAAAAACTGCTTTATGGTGTTGTTGATATTGATATGGTTGCAGGACCGTCTGAAATTTTGATTGTAGCAGATAAAACAGCAAAGCCGGCTTTTCTTGCTGCTGACCTTATGAGTCAGGCAGAGCACGATAAGCTTGCATCTTCAATTTTGCTCACAACCTCTTCTGATATTGCAAAATCAACTGCCAGAGAAATTGAAAAGCAGATTAAGCATCTTGCAAGACAGGAGATTATTGAGGCTTCACTAAATGATTTCGGCGAAATTATTGTGTGTGAGGATTTAGAACAGGCAATTAAGTTTGCAAACGAGCTTGCACCTGAGCATCTTGAAATGTGCGTTGAAGAACCTCTTAAATATATAGGTAAAATTGATAATGCTGGCTCTGTATTCCTTGGCAATTTCTCACCTGAGCCGCTCGGCGATTACTATGCAGGTCCTAATCATGTTCTTCCGACAAGTGGTACTGCAAGATTTTTCTCACCGCTTTCGGTTGACAGCTTCATAAAGAAAAGCTCTTTTATTTATTACACAGAGGCTGAGCTCAGAAAGGCTAAGGATGATATTGTCAAACTTGCTGACACAGAGGGACTTACTGCTCATGCAAATTCAATCAAGGTAAGATTTGAATGAGTACAAAGCAAAATAATAGAAGAAATAAAAAGAAATCACCAATCCCTGCAATAGTTGTTTTGCTGCTGATTATTATTCCGTCAGTCTTTTCGGCGGTAAACAATCAGCTTGATAAGGACAAGCCGACAAGTGTTGCGGATAACGACAATAATATTATCGTTCATTTTCTTGATGTTGGTCAGGGTGACAGTGAATTTATCGAATTCCCTGACGGTAAATGTATGTTGATTGATGCAGGAACTGCTGAGTATTCATATACAGTTACCGAAGCTATTGAAAATTATGGCTATTCATCAATTGATTATGTTGTTGCGACGCATCCTCACGCTGATCATATCGGCGGTATGACTAAGGTTATAGAAAGCTTTGACATTGGTGAAATCTATATGCCAAGAGCATCAACGAATACGAAAACCTTTGAAAATCTGCTGACAGCAATTTCGGATAAAGGTATGTCCATAAATACTGCCAGAGCAGGTGTAGAAATATATTCAGACAGTGAGCTGAAAATAGAATTCCTTGCTCCTGTCAGTAACAGCTATGAAGATTTGAATAATTACAGTGCAGTATTGAAAATAACCTATGGCGATAATTCATTTTTGTTCACAGGGGATGCTGAGGATATTTCAGAAAACGAAATGCTTTTATATGACTATTCATCTCTTTCAAGCGATGTTTTAAAGGTTGGTCATCACGGCTCTTATTCATCGTCAACTGCTGAATTTTTAAATGCTGTTCACCCCGAATACGCCATCATTTCCTGCGGTAAGGGAAATTCTTATGGCCATCCGCACAATGAAACTATTGAAAGATTTAATGATATTGGTGCTCAAATTTACCGTACAGATAAGCAGGGGACAATTACTGTAATCTGTGACGGCAACGGCAGTTTTGATATTCAGTGTGAGGATAAATAAATGAAATGGATTATAGACAGAATTGAGAATGATATTGCAGTATGTGAGCTTGAAAACGGCACTTTTATTGATTTAAATATTAACGCCTTGCCTGAAAATGTCAGCGAGGGTGATGTTATCACTATCAATATTGATAAGAATGAAACAAAAAGCAAAAAAGAAAAAATTGATAAATTGATGAATGATTTGTTCAAATAAATTTTAATCTTTTATTGAGGTAAGATATATGAGAACTGCTAAAATTGAAAGAAATACAAAAGAAACACAGATTGCTGTTGAGCTTGATCTTGACGGTGGTGCAGTTGAAATTTCAACAGGCATAGGCTTTTTTGACCATATGCTGACTGCTTTTGGTGTGCACGGCGGCTTTGGATTAAAAGTTAAAGTAACAGGTGATTTAGAGGTTGATACTCACCATACTGTTGAGGATACAGGTATTGCACTCGGTATGGCTTTTAAAGAGGCTCTCGGCGATATGAGCGGTATTGTTCGCTATGGCTCCTTCTCCATTCCTATGGATGAGGCTCTTGCTTCCTGTGTGCTTGACATATCAAACAGACCTTTCCTTGTTTTTAAGGCATCCTTTGAGCAGGAAAAATGCGGCGATTATGAAACCTGTGTCACTGAGGAATTTTTTAGGGCTTTTGCAATGAATTCCTGTATAACACTTCATATTCAGGTGCCTTATGGTGCGAATGCACACCATGAGATTGAGGCAATTTTCAAAGCTGTTGCACATGCAATGCAGGTTGCTACACGTAAAAATGAGGACGGTTCAGTTCTCTCAACAAAAGGAGTTCTCTGATGATTATTTTCCCTGCAATTGATATAATAGGCGGTAAGCCTGTGAGACTTTATAAAGGTGATTTCAACACTGCAAAGCAGGTTGCTGCAGATGCACTTGAGACAGCTGAAAGCTTTGTTAAAGCAGGCTGTGAATGGATACATATGGTGGATCTTGACGGCTCATTAAAAAAAGAGCCTGTCAATGCCGACACATTTATTTCCGTAGCAAAGCAGACCTCGCTCAAGGTTGAGCTTGGCGGCGGTATCCGCACAATGAAGGATATTGATTTTTATGTAAACAGCGGAATCAGCCGAATTATTCTCGGCTCTGTTGCACTGAAAAATCCACAGCTTGTTAAAGAGGCTGTAAAGGAATTCGGTGACATTATTGCTGTTGGTATTGATGCTAAAAATGGTTATGTTGCTACAGAAGGCTGGGTTGAAAGCAGTGATGTTTATTTCACGGATCTTGCAAAGCAAATGGAGGATGTTGGTGTTAAAACAATTATCTTTACAGATATAAGTAAGGACGGCACACTTTCAGGTCCGAATCTTGAACAGCTTAACGAGATTAATGATGCTGTTTCCTGCAATATTACTGCCTCAGGCGGTGTTACCAATATGAATGATATAATTAATCTGCGTGATAATGGCTTGTATGGTGCAATATGCGGAAAAAGCCTTTATGAGGGTACGCTTGACTTGATTGATGCTATGGAGGCTTGCAAATGATGGATGTAGAAAAATATTTTAAAAAGGCGGATTTAATTCCTGCAATTGTGCAGGAGGAGTCAACAGGCGAGGTTTTGATGCTCGCTTATATGAACAGAGAATCCATGCAAAAAACCTTGGAGACCGGCTATACATGGTTTTGGTCGCGCTCAAGACAGGAGCTCTGGAACAAAGGTGCTACCTCAGGACATTTACAAAAAATCATTTCAATCCACAGTGATTGTGATGATGATACACTTCTGATTAAGGTAATACAGACAGGTGCTGCCTGTCATACAGGAAATCATTCCTGTTTCTTTAATAAAATAATGTAAATAGTTAAATTATTGTGGAGGACATATGGACTATATTAAAGCGGAATATCAAACAATTCTTGACAGAAAGGCTGATCAGCAGGAGGGCTCTTATACCTGCTATCTCTTTGAAAAGGGAATTGACAAGATACTAAAAAAGGTCGGTGAGGAATGCACCGAAATGGTGATTGCTGCAAAAAACAATGATAAAGAAGAGACTGTATATGAAATTACAGACCTTATTTATCATACACTTGTTATGATGGCGAATCAGGGCATTACACCTGAGGATATTGAGAATGAGCTGGAAAAAAGAGCAGCAAAAGCAGGTAATCTTAAAAAATTTCACGTGGTAGATAAGAATACATAATGTCGCATAAAAAATGGATTGTTGCCGATGCTGACAAAGAAAAAGCATCGCTTTTAAGTGAAAAACTGAATATTGATCCGTTCATTGCATTTCTTCTTGTGTCAAGGGGAATTGATGATGAGCTGTCGGCATCTGACTTTTTGTCAAGCAGCTGTGCCTTTTCCTCGCCTTATTCATTGAAAGATATGGATAAGGCTGTTTCCCGTATTAATAAGGCTTTGGAAAAGGATGAAAGAATCTGTATCTATGGTGACTACGACTGCGATGGTGTGACCTCAACAGCATTGCTTTATACTTTTTTTGAAAGCCTTGGTGCGGATGTAATCTATTTTATCCCTAATCGATTGACTGACGGCTATGGCATGAATATGTCTGCAATTGATAAAATAAAGGCACAGGGAACGAATCTGATTATAACTGTTGATAATGGTATATCAGCTATTGACGAGGCGGAATATATCTATTCGCTCGGTATGGAATTAGTCGTTACAGACCATCATCAGGTTGGTGATGTTTTGCCTAAGGCTTGTGCTGTTGTTAATCCTCACAGAGAGGATAACAGCATAAGATTCCGTGATTTCGCAGGTGTTGGTGTTGCCTTTAAGCTTGCCTGTGCAGTTTATGACGGCGAGGTTGAAGAAATGCTTGAGCAGTATGCTGACCTTGTTGCAATCGGCACAATAGGTGATGTTGTTGCACTCAAGGGTGAAAACAGAGGACTTGTCAAAGCAGGTCTTGAGCTTATTAATACCGATTCACGCATCGGTATTGCCGCACTCAGAGCAGCTGCAGGCAATTCGGAGAATGAGCTTAATGCGGTTGATATTGCCTTTCAGCTTTGTCCTAGAATTAATGCCGCAGGCAGAATGGACTCAGCTGATAAAGCACTCGATCTTTTAATTTGTGACGACTATGAAGATGCAAGATTTAAAGCAGAACAGCTCAATCTTGAAAATACGCATAGGCACGAGGTTGAGTCAAATATTATTGACGATATAAAGCAGATGATATCTGATAATTCATCTCTTGCAGACGAGCGTGTTATTGTGATAGCCGGTAAGGGCTATCATCACGGTGTTATCGGTATTGTTGCCTCGCATATTGTGTCAGTCTATGGCAAGCCTGCAATAATCATCGGTATTGATGATGACGGAAAATGCACAGGCTCTGCGAGAAGTGTGGACGGCTTTAATATTTTCGAGGCAATATCAGCCTGTGCTGATTTACTGACTCATTTTGGCGGTCATCCGCTTGCTGCAGGTCTCGGAATAGAAGCGGATAATATTGATTTATTCAGACAGCGTATAAATTCATATGCAATGGATATCTGCCCTGTAATGCCAGCACAAAGCATTACGCTTGACTGCAAGCTGTCACCATTTTACTTGAATACTGATTTGGTTGACAATTTGGCATATCTTGAACCCTATGGTGCAGATAACCCTCAGCCGATTTTCGGTCTTTTTAATGTCCGGCTTATGTCTGTAACACCGATTGGTGATGGTAAGCATATCAGAATAGAGGTTCAGAAAAAAGGGCAGACCTTTAAAATCGTTAAATTCAGAACAACAGCAGATGAATTTCCTTACAAAAAGGGTGATAATATTGACCTTGCAATAAGAGTATCGAAAAATCTTTTTAAAGGCAGATATTATCTTTCCATACGCTGTGAGGATGTAAGACTCAACGGTATTGATGATGACCGATATTTTGCAGAAAAAAGCGAATTCGAGTTCTTCAGGCTTGGTAAGGATGTACAGGGCAGTGTCTATCCTGACAGAGCATGTCTTGCAGCAATATATAGATTTTTAAAACAGAATAATGGCTGGCTTTACAGCTTTGATGATTTGTATTTTGCACTCGGTCAGAATATATCCTATGCACAGCTTTCGTTTGCACTAGACACTTTTGACGAGGCAGGCTTAATATCTCTTGACGGAGAAAAAATTATAATCAACAAAACTGAGGGTAAAGCAGATCTTGAAAATACAAATGTAATCAAAACCCTGAAGGGAAGGCTTAACATTGAGTGATACAGTTAACAATATTGAATATGATGACGGATTTGAGGAATTCTTTGAAAAGGTAAAGAGTATTCCGCAGTATGACTATGAAAAAATTGAAAAGGCTTATATTCTTGCACGTGATGCACATAAAAATCAGCGCCGCCGTTCGGGTGAGCCTTACATAATGCACCCTGTTGCAGTGGCCAAAATTCTTTTCAAATTCGGTATGGATAATGAGTGTATTATCGGTGCACTTCTGCATGATGTTGTTGAGGATACCGAATATGACATCGAATATATCAAAAATGAATTCGGTGCAGAGATTGCACTGCTTGTTGACGGTGTAACAAAGCTCGGTCAGATTCCGCTTTCAACACGTGAAGAGGTACAGGCTGAGAATATACGCAAAATGTTCATTGCAATGAACGAGGATATACGTGTAATCATCATCAAGCTTTGTGACCGACTGCATAATATGCGTACTCTTGAGCATATGCCTGAGTATAAGCAAAGAGAAAAAAGCCTTGAAACACTTGAAATTTATGCACCGATTGCCCACCGTCTCGGTATCAGACCTATTAAAGAGGAGCTTGAGGACTTAGCAATATTTTATCTTGATCCGATTGCATATAAGGAGATTGAAAAAAATCTTTCTATGAAAAAGGAGCTTGGTGAAAAATTCTTAAGTGAAATCAAGCAGCAGATAAGTGATAAAATAACACCTGCTATGGATAATGTTCAGATTTATTCACGTGTAAAATCTGTCCATGGTATATTCCGTAAGGTGTATATAAAAGGCAAGAATTTTGAACAGATATTTGATATCTATGCTGTCAGAATTATTGTTGATTCCATGATTGACTGCTATAATGCACTGGGGATTGTACATGATATGTTCAAGCCTATTCCGGGCAGATTCAAGGATTATATTTCAATGCCTAAGCCGAATAATTATCAGTCACTTCATACCACCGTGCTTTCCCCATCGGGTATTCCGTTTGAGATTCAGATTCGTACCTGGGAAATGCACCGGATTGCTGAATTTGGTATCGCTGCCCATTGGAAATATAAGCTTGGCAAGGGCGGCAAGGACAGTATGGACAATCGCCTTGAATGGGTACACAGAATTCTTGAGGTTGGCAATGAAACCGAAATGCCCGAGGAGCTTGTAGCCAATATCAAAGGTGACCTTTCAATTGACGAAATCTATGTTTTCACTCCGCGCGGTGATGTAAAACCGCTCCCTAAGGGTGCAACAGTTATTGACTTTGCCTATGCCATTCATTCAGCGGTCGGCAATAAAATGGTTGGTGCTAAGGTTAACGGCAAAATTGTTAATCTTGACTATAAGGTTAAAACAGGCGAGATTGTTGAAATTCTTACCTCGAATCAGCAGGGTAAGGGACCAAGCCGTGACTGGCTTAATATTGTTACGACAGGTGAATCAAGAAGTAAAATCCGTGCGTGGTTTAAAAAAGAAAAGCGTGACGAAAATATCGTTCAGGGCAAGGCAGAGATTGAACGTGAATTCAGACGTAATTTCATCCGCCTTGATAATGAGCAGTATGCACAGTTCATTAAGAAAATTGCTGAGCGTCAGCATTTTGCAGAGCTTGATGATTTTTATGCGGCTGTCGGCTACGGCGGTATTCAGATTACCCGCCTTATGCCGGGCATTAAGGATGAATATAACCGAAATTGGAAGCCTAAGGATACTGCGCCCCCAAAGCCTGTCATAAATTCGAATGACAGCTCCTCTAAAAATACAAACGGTGTTGTTGTTGAGGGTATTGACAACTGTCTTATTAAGATGGCACGCTGCTGCTCTCCGATTCCGGGTGAGCCTATAATCGGTTTTATTAACCGTGGAACAGGACTTACTATCCATAGACGCGATTGCGTAAATGTTCCTGTTGATGTTGCTCTTTCACCTGAACCTGACCGTTGGATTAAAGCACATTGGGACAGTAATGTTAAAGTAGAAGCACGTTCAACAATTGATGTTTATGCAATTGACCGTGACGGTGTTGTGCTTGATATAACAACAAAAATGGCAACTGCTCACGTTAAAATCTATTCTATTAACGCAAGACCGATTAATGACGGAAACTGCCTTACAACAATGACGATTTCCGTTAACTCAAAAGAGCATCTTGAAGCTGTGCTTAAGCTGATAAGAAAAATTGATGGTGTTTACCATATTGAAAGGAGCGGCAGCTGATGAAAGCGGTTATTCAGAGAGTTGCATATTCCTCTGTCGTAATTGATGGAACTGAGGTCGGCAAAACCGATAAGGGTTTTATGATTCTTCTTGGTGTTGAGCAGGGAGATACGAAAGCAGATGCCGATAAGCTGATAAAAAAAATTCCTGTTCTTCGTATATTTGAGGATGAAAACGGCAAAATGAATTTATCCTGTCTTGATATTGACGGCGAAATATTGGTGGTATCTCAATTCACCTTATGTGCCGATTGTTCACACGGCAGACGTCCGAGCTTTATTAACTCGGCACCGCCTGATATTGCGAATGAGCTTTATATGTATTTTGTTGATGAACTCAGAAAATCAGGTGTAAAGAAGGTTGATACGGGCGAATTCGGTGCAGATATGAAGGTATCACTGCTTAACGATGGACCTGTAACTATAATACTTGAAAGTAAAGATTTAAAATAAGGATTTGAAATCATGCTTGATGTAAAATATGCCGTATTCGGCAAGCTTGAAAATAATTGTTATCTTATAACCGATAAAGCAACAGGTAAGTCGGCGCTTGTTGACTGCACTGAGGACAGTGATAAAATGCGTGCCTTCATCGGTGATGCTCAGCTTGAATATATCCTTTTGACACATGGTCATTTTGACCATATCACAGGCGTAAAAGGGATTAAGGAGCTGACAGGTGCCAAGGCTGTTATAAGTAAAGAGGATGAGCCAATGCTTTCCTCCTCACGCTTTAGCCTTGCCGTATTCTGCGGCGGCACACAAAATAATACTATGGCTGAGATTGTTGTTGAGGATGGTGATACAATCACGCTCGGTGAAAGTGAAATCAGGGTTATTGCCACACCCGGTCATACTAAAGGCGGTGTATGCTATCTTTGTGATGATAAGCTTTTTACAGGCGATACCCTTTTCTTCTGCTCCTGCGGCAGAACGGATTTCCCCGGCGGCTCATCTGCTGAGATTATTGCCAGTCTTAAAAAGCTTGCTGCGCTTGAGGGCAATCTTATCGTTTATCCCGGTCACGAGCGTACCTCTACTCTTGATTTTGAGAGAGCAGCCAATCCATATATGAAATAGGACTTCTTATGATATTAAAGGTAATTAATCATCCGTTTGAATATGATATGAAAAATCTCTGCACCATATTTTTTCCTTATGAAAAAATAAGATATGATGGTGATGAGGATATTGTTATCATAACCGAACAGAATGAAAACACTATGCTTGTTGATGCAAGGGTGTTTGATAAAACGCTGAAAAAAGTACATACAATTGACAGAAATGAGGATATGGCAACAGCTATGTCCGTTTTGCTTTACGATGTTTTGAGCGAATTGCTGGGCTTTAAGCCTACGTGGGGAATATTGTTCGGTGTTCGTCCTGCCAAGCTTATGCACCGTTTTTCTGAGTGCTATGGCGAGCAGGGGGCAAGAGACTATTTTATTAACAATTTTCTTGCTTCGCCGCAGAAAACAGATTTGGCAATTGAGGTAATGAAACACGAAAATGAAATCATTTCACTGTCAAGGGAAAATTCATTTTCGCTTTATGTGTCAATACCGTTTTGTCCTACCCGTTGTTCGTACTGCTCCTTTGTCTCTCATTCTATTGAAAAAACAAGAAGGCTCATGGCACCATATGTTGATTTGCTCTGCAAGGAGCTTGAAGAAACAGGCAGGATAGCTAAGGCACTTAATCTCAGACTCGAAACCATTTATTTCGGCGGCGGCACGCCGACAACGCTTGAGGCGGATATGATTAAAAGGCTTTTTGATGTGATAAAAAACAGCTTTGATCTTTCATACCTGCGTGAATATACTGTTGAGGCAGGCAGACCTGATACGGTAACAAAAGACAAGCTGCTTGCACTCAAAAATGCAGGTGTTACACGTATCAGCATTAATCCTCAGTCTTTTAATGATTCCGTACTTGATGCTATTGGCAGAAAGCACAGTGCACAGCAGACAATTGATGCATTTATGCTTGCACGTGAATGTGGCTTTGATAATATAAATATGGACTTTATTGCAGGTCTTCCTAAGGATGACTTAACATCTTTTAAAAGCAGCGTCAATAAAGCAATAGAGTTGGGAGCAGAGTCAATCACGGTACACACGCTTGCTCTCAAGTCATCTGCCTATATGGTGACACGTGAGCGCACCTTTGATCTTACAGACAGAATAACAACATCTGATATGGTTGATTATTCAAATGAGCTTCTTTCACAAAATAATTATTATCCATATTATATGTACAGGCAGTCAAAATCACTTGGCAATTTAGAAAATGTTGGCTGGTGTAAGGATAAAATGGATTGCCTTTATAATGTCTATATGATGGATGAAACCCATTCTGTTTTTGCAGTCGGTGCAGGTGCTGTAACCAGGTTAAAAGATTATAAAACAGGAAAAATAGAAAGAATTTATAATTATAAATATCCTTATGAGTATATTGATGATTTTGATGAAATAATTTCACGCAAGGGTAGAATAACTGAATTTTATAATGAATATAAATAAATCAGTATATGTTTTGAATTAATCGAAATTGTACTATCTGTTATACATATTGTGGTTGTTTTATTATTTTTTGCTGAAGTTTATTCCCTCTAAGTATTGCATTATTTTACATATTGTAATATAATAATTTAGAGGTGATTGTAATGGCTATTAAATTAAGTGATATTTTCGGCTCTGCCGATTTGAATATTAACAACCAGAAGCTGGAAGAGATGTTCAACAAAACTAAGGATATGGCTGAAACGGTCAGCAAAAAAAGTGCTGAACGTTTGGAAATGAGCCGTAAGATGATTGAATGTCTTGATGCAAAAACAAAGCTTTCAAAGCTTTATGAAAAATACGGCGAAATGCAGTATAACAGCTTTGTCGGAGAAAAAATTGATTCAGTTGAGCTTGAGGGTATTGCAAACCGTATTGCTGATTTAAAAGAAAAAATTGATGAATTGAATGTTGAAATTGACGAGGCTAAGGTTGAATTCAGCGAGGCAGTAGTCAATGCCACAAAGAAAACACGTGATGTCTTCCAAAAGGAATTTGATAAAATGAATAAAGCTGAGGTTATAATTCCCACTGATGAGGTAGAGGTAACTGAGGCTAAGACTGAATAATAAAAGGAATAATAAAGAGATGTTTAAAGGAGCTGTCTATAAGACGGCTCCTTTTGTTGTGTGTTTCATATGATAAATTATTGTTTAGAGTGCGATAAATCACCCATAACCGCACACAGGAATAAAAACAAAAATGATACGTCGCAATAACATTATAGATGAATTCACAAATCTTCCGTAAAAACAATCTAAAATATACGCAGGTATCGAACCAGCGTATATTTTGTGTGCTTTTTGTCTTTTGCTCGGGGGCAGTACCATCGTACAGCACCCACTCGCAAAATACAAAATTCCGGGCAATTTTTCACCCTCTAAATACGCTTTTCCTCGTTACTACGTATTACGCTAAACAATAATTTAATTAAACTTTCAAGGTGATTTTTTGAAGCAAAGTATAAAGCAAAGATATATCACATCGGCATTTATACTGCTCATTGCAACTGTGGTTGTAAAAGTGATAAGTGCAGTTTACAAAATACCTCTTACAAGCTATATTGGTGCGACAGGCAGGGGATATTTTACTGTTGCATATAATCTTTGTATGCCTGTTCACGCTCTTACTATGGGTGCTTTTCCTCTTGCATTGACAAAGCTTGTCAGTGCGTATGAGGCTAAAGGTGACAGACTTAAAGTTAAAGCACTCAGAAAAGCATCTCAAAAACTGTTTTTTATAGTAGGCTTTGCAGGTCTTGCAGTTATGCTTATTATGGCAAAGCCATATGCCAATCTGATATCATCATCTCCAAAAAGTATTTATACAATTCTTGCACTTGCACCATCAGTTTTTTTTAGCTGCCTTTGCGCAAGTCATCGAGCCTTTGCAGAGGGCTTTCTTGATATGAATGCGACTGCCATAAGCCAGACGATAGAGGCATTTTTTAAAATGATTTTTGGTCTGCTGTTTGCTCGATTATCAATGACATTTCTTTTAAATTCTTACATTGACGGTGGAACAGTGCTTGGAATTAATGCTGCTAATGAAGAACAGGCACTCGCTCAAATCTATCCGATAACCTCTGCTGTCGCAATGCTTGGTGTAACGCTCGGCAGTATTGCAAGCTATATTTTTGCTGCTGTCTATACGAGAATTAAATATAATTTTTTGCCGCAGGAAAGAGTCAATGCAAAAACTGCATATAACGAACTTCTTACATTCAGTGCCGGCTTAGTAGGTGCAACAGTAGTTCAGAGTATTGCTAATTTTATTGATACTTCTTCGCTGCAATATTGTCTTTCGCTTTGTAATGCTGATGCCCTTTCCAGTCAGTATGTATCAAGCGGTGATGATATTTATACATATGTTCTTGGCATTTATGCTGTTGCACTTGATTTTAGAAATCTTATCCCAGCAATAGTGATGGCTCTTGGTGTTACGGCGGTTCCTGCTGTCAGTACCGCTTTTGAGAGTGGGCAGGAGAGATTTTCTTCACTGCTTACCAGTATTTTTAAATACACGGTAATTTTGTCAGTCTGCGGCGGTGTATTGCTTGCTCTTTTTTATAATGATATTCTGGAAATGTTTTATAGTGGCAATAACAACGATATTGTACAGAATTCGGGAAAGCTTTTGTTTGTTTTTGGGATTACGTCTCTGCCGTGTGCTGCTGCATCAACCTCGGTTTATTGCACGCAGGCGCTTGGATATGCAAAGCAGACAATTATGCCTTTTGCAGTCTCTGCCGGTATAAGAGTTTTGCTTAACTATATATTAATTTCAAATGATGAGATAAATATAATCGGCAGCGCTATTTCAAATTTTGTTGGTTTTTCAATTATACTTGTATGGAATATGATTACAATAAGAAAAAAGACAAGAGCCAAGTTTAATCTTCTTGAAATTTTCATCAAGCCTATGCTTTGTGCCGCATTGTCATATTGTGTCACTTATTGTCTTAGGGACTCTGTCAGCATTTTAATGTCCTCCTTGCTTATTTTCATACTCAGTGTATTGATTTGTCTATTTTCTTTCACAGTTCTTCTTTTTTTGATGAACAGTGTCGATTTTAGGGATATAAAAAATTTAAAATAATGTGTATATAGTTACTTTTCTAATTCTTGAAAGCAA
>CAMWPJ010000051.1 GCA_947176035.1 uncultured Clostridia bacterium
GTATGAGTGCCAATCAAATGAAAATACTGTTTGCTGTTGACATTATTGTACTTTCACTTACTGCAACCGGTGTTTGGTGTTTTTTTGAAGCAAAAAGTGTTAAAATTAAAAAGCAAAATGCTTTTGAGCAAAGACGAAAAAACAGAATCAGTAAGCAAAAAAAGGAAATGCAGGGAATTAATGAAATAATTAATTTATCAAACTTTGCAGCTTAAACTTTAAATAAAAAATAAATTATGGTAAAATGCACTTGTAGATAACAAGTGCATTTATTTTTAGAGGTTAAAATATGAATATTAATCAATTCGCAACGCATTTAAACATTAATGATGTTAAAATCAATGACAGCTTTTGGAATAGAATTACTGAGATTGTCAGAACAAGCGTCATCCCCTATCAGTATCTTGCTTTGCAGGATAAAATTGAAGGAGCTGAGAAAAGCTATTGTATTGAAAACTTTATAAAGGCAGGTAAAATCGCAGCAAAAATTAAGCAGGGAATAAAGTCACCTGTATATCCCGCTGACAGATGGGTATATGATAATAAAAGTGCAGAGGATAATGCTTTTCATGGATGGGTATTTCAGGATTCTGATGTATATAAGTGGCTTGAGGCTGTTGGATATTCACTTCAAAATCATCCTGACGATGAACTTCAAAAAAGAGCGGATGAATACATTGATATAATCTGTAAGGCTCAGCTCGACAACGGATATCTTGACACACTCTATATCATAAATAACCATAATGAAATCTTCACTAATCTTAAGGATTATCACGAGCTTTATTGCTTTGGCCATATGGTTGAAGGTGCAATAAGCTATTACAATGCCACCGGCAATGATAGGCTGCTGAATGCAGCATGCAAATTCGCTGATCTGATATGCAATACCTTTGGTGAAAATAAAATAAAAGGCTATCCCGGTCACGAGATAGCAGAAATGGCGCTTGTTAAGTTATATGAACTTACAGACAAAAAACAATATCTTGATATGGCAAAATTTTTTATTGATGAGCGTGGAAAAAAACCATATTACTTTGATATTGAACGCGGCAGAAAAACCATTGAAGCCAATTATCATTATAATCAGGCACATATTCAGCCAAGGTACCAGAACGAAGCTGTGGGACACGCTGTAAGAGGTGTTTATCTTTACAGTGCAATGGCTGACATCGCAAAAGCATATAACGATGATGAGCTGTTTACTGCCTGCAAAAGTATATGGGATAATATTGAGAATAAAAAACTGTATATAACAGGAGGTATTGGTGCAACTGTTGATGGTGAAGCATTTTCTTTCAATTACGACTTACCTAATGATTTAGCCTATGCCGAAACCTGTGCATCTATAGGTCTGATTTTCTTTGCAAGACGAATGAGCGAATGTGAAATCAATTCACACTATGCAGATGTTGCTGAGCGAGCTTTATATAATACAGTGCTCTCAGGAATGGCTGAAGATGGAAAATCTTTTTTCTATGTTAATCCGCTTGAGGTTTTGCCGGAAGCATCGCATTTTGATTCACGGAAAAGACATATCAAGCCTGTAAGGCAAAAATGGTTCAGCTGTGCATGCTGTCCACCCAATCTTGCAAGGCTCATATCCTCGCTGAATGAATATACTTATACTCAAAATGATGATACTATATTTGTTAATCAGTATATCGGCAGTGAGCTGAAAAGTGATAAGGCAGATATAATAGTCACATCAAGCTATATTGAAAATGGCAAAGTAAGCTTTGAAATTAATACTATAAAGCCTTTTACACTCGCACTGCGTATCCCCTCTTGGTGTGACAGCTTTAACTTATCAGCTGATTATGAAATGAAAAACGGCTATGCCTTTATAAAAATAAACAACCAGACAAAAATAGAAATTACCTTTGAAATGAAAGTAAAGATTGTTAAGTGCTCTAATAAAGTGCGAGCCAATATAGGCAAAGCTGCTGTTATGCGAGGACCGCTTGTTTACTGTATAGAAGAGATTGACAACAGTAAAAATCTTCATTTGCTCAAGTTGTCTGAAACGCCTAATTTCAGATATAAAAATGGTGCAATTTTTGCTGACGGGTTCAGAGAAATAGAAGATATTAATCTTTATTCTGAATATGAAAAACCACAATTTGATGAATGCACAATTAAATTTATTCCATACTATACTTGGGGAAACCGCGGTGAAAATGAAATGTCTGTATATATAAGGATATGAAAATGGAAAGCAGTAATAAAGAATATAAAAATAAATATGACAGAATGGCAAACGCACCTGTAAAGGGGCTTATTTCATCGCTTGCTGTTCCTACAATTATCACAATGCTTGTATCAGCTGTTTACAATATGGCTGACAGTTATTTTGTTGGCAGAATAGATACAAGTTCAGTAGCATCAATAGGAATCGTATTTTCAGTTATGACATTGCTGCAGGCAATCGGCTTTTTTCTCGGTAACGGCAGCGGTGTAATGATAAGCACATTGCTCGGAGAAAAGAAAAAGAATCTGGCACAAACATATGCAAATGTTGCTTTTTTTACAGCATTCATTATAGGAATCGCAATGGCATTTGCAGGGCTTTTCTTTTCAGCTAATCTTGCAAAGCTTTTAGGCGCAACCGAATCGACAATTGAATCCGCAAGCGGCTATTTGAAATATATTTTGCTTGGCTCACCTTTTATATTAGGCTCATTCGTAATCAATAATCAGCTGAGATATCAAGGCAGTGCGATATATTCAATGGCAGGAATTTTAAGCGGCAGCATATTGAATATTATTATTGACCCGCTATTTATATTTACATTTAAACTTGGTGTACAGGGTGCTGCAATTGCAACAATAGTCAGTCAGTTTGTTGGCTTCATAGTTCTTATTATCGGAACTCTTAAGGGTGGGAATATAAGACTGACATTAAAAAAATTCAAACCTAACAGCAAGATTTTGCTTAGTATATTCAAAAACGGACTCCCTTCTCTTGCCCGTCAAGGTGTGCAGACAATTGCCACAATATGTCTCAACTTTGCCTGCGCACCATATGGTGATGCTGTAATTGCAGGTATGAGTGTATTCAATAGAGTAATGTTCTTAGGGTTTGCTGTTGTAATAGGCTTTGGTCAAGGATATCAGCCTGTATGCAGCTTTAACAATGGTGCTAAAAACTATAAGCGTGTTTATGACGGATATAAATTCACAGCAGCAATAACTACGTGCATTATAACTGTCTTTGCGGCTATTGCTTTTACATTTGCTCCACAACTGATATCCATTTTCAGGGATGATATAGAGGTTATCGATGCAGGTGCAAAAGCACTCAGATATCAGTGTATTGCAATGCCACTGCTCGGATACTGTACCGCATCAAATATGCTTATGCAATCACTAAAAATATCAGGCAAAGCAACAATTCTTGCACTTGCAAGACAAGGTATTTTTTATGTTCCTCTGATGCTGTTATTACCAAGGGCTATTGACACAATGGGAATAATGCTCACCCAACCAATTGCTGATTTACTTTCTTTTATAATAACATTGTATCTTGTAACACCAACCCTAAAAAGACTGAAAAAGAAATCAAATGAATAAAACGAAAACCGCAGTTATATATAGCTTTAACTGCGGTTTTTATTTAGTAAAACTGCTTTTTTGAGTAAATTATTCTCGATATTATCCACGATATAAACAATAGTATGACTGCAAGCACTGCAAATAAAACAGCATCTCTTTGTGGTGTAAAATAACCCTCAAGCATTAAACCGTCAGCACTATTTTTAAAATTAATAACGGTTATTGCTGATGCCATAATTGCAATGACCAGCATATTTATCATTTTACCTTTAACAAAACCAAATTTGAAAAGAATAGGAATAACAATAATCGGTGACACAAAACCATAAAACAGCATTAAGGACATAAGACTGATTAAGTCAGATTTATCTAAATGAAATCTTATACCGAAGCATATACTTTCTATCAGAACTGCAGGAATTACGATTGTAAGCAAAAACAAATATTTTTCATTTACCACTGTACTTCTTTTTAAAGGCAAAACACATTCAAATCTGTTCCACCTATATGATTCATCATATGCAAAAAGCGTTATTGAAACAACAGAAAATATTGCAACAGAATAGTAAGCAAAATACATTGACTCATAGGAAAGTATTGAAATTGCAAAAAATATCAGTGAAACCAATACATTAACAAGACAATGCTTTCTCAGTATCATAAAATCCTTAATCAAAAGCCCTTTCATTCCTGACACCCCCTAATCATATACACAAACAAGTCTTCAAGAGTAATCGCTGATAAATTCATATTTTCAGTTACAGCCCCTCTTTTGATTACCGCATTAACAGAAAAATTTGTTTTACGAACACCAAGAACATCGCTCTTGCATATTCTTGAAAATTCATCTTCACTGCACTGAACAATACAGTAATTATTTAAAAGCTCATCCTTTTCTTCACACAATATCAGCTTACCCTTGTGCATAAATGCAATATAGTCACAAAGCTTTTCAAGGTCACTTACTATGTGTGATGAAATAAGGATCGAATGGCTTTCGTCTCTTGTGAAATCATAGAAAATATCAAGTATTTCATCGCGAACTACAGGGTCAAGACCACTTGTAGGTTCATCAAGAATAAGCAACTTTGCATTATGTGAAAGTACAGAGGCAATAGAAAGCTTCATTTTCATACCGCGTGAAAAATCTTTTATTTTTTTATTAATCGGTAAGCTTAATTCATCACAATAGTTAAAGAAATTTTCCTCATTCCACTGATGATAAATATTCTTAAGTATCTTATTTATATCTTTTATGTTCAGACATTCCGGAAAACAACCTTCATCAAAAACTACACCAATATCCTCCTTCGAGCATATAGTATAGTCTTCACCAAGCAACCTTATTTCGCCGCAATTTTTCTTAATCATATTAAGCACAAGCTTAATTGTAGTACTCTTGCCGGCTCCATTTTCACCGACAAGACCCATTATGCAACCTGACGGCAGTGTCAGATTAATATTATCAAGCGTGAAATCCTTATAACTTTTACTCAGTCCTGTTATTTCAATAGCATTCATTAGTGTTCCTCCTCAAAAAGAATATCCAGCATTGAAATTATATCGTTTTTACCAAGCTTACACGACGTCGAAAGCTTAATAACCTCTTCAAGGTGTGATTCAATCTTTCGCAGATTTTCTTCCTGTAAAAACTCAGTATTTTTAGATGCGACAAAACAGCCCTTTCCGGGTGAAGTATATATAAAACCGTCCTTCTCAAGCTCTTCATAAGCACGTTTAGTTGTTATTACACTTATGTGCAAATCCTTTGCAAGGCTCCTTATTGAAGGCAATGGTGCATCCTCACCAAGCTCATCGCTGATTATCTGAGCTTTGATTTGTGAATAAATCTGTTCATAAATCGGCACGCCATTTTTGTTATTAATAAATATAAGCATAATGCTCTCCTTAACCAGTTAACTGTATATACACAGTATATACAGTATTAACACAATTGTCAATACTATTTTGAAAAAATTCAACAAATAAAAAAACAGGGACAGAAAAATCTATCCCTGCATCGTTAACTGTTAAATTTTGAATATCAGTTAATCAATTATTCACCCTTCATTTCAAGAAGCTTAACTGTACCGTTATAAGCAGCCTCTGAAATTCTGATTGAGTCAGCAATTGCAGCCTCGATATCATCCTCTTCTACACCAAGCTCTTTAGTGTAAACATTGTTGAAGAAAAGATCAATATCCATAATATCAGGAAGATTGAATGGATCCATACCTGAATCAATGCCTCTCTTCTTGTAATCCTTTGCAACCTTAATCATACCCATTTTCATCATCCAAGGTGCAACACTGACAATCTTTCTGCCATGCATTCCTCTTGCATCATAAACGATTGAAAGGAACTTATCCCACTTCATATTGTACATACCGATAGGAATTGCCTCAAAGCCTGACTTCTTTCTCTCAGCAGCACCTGCAATTGCCTGACCAACCTGACGGCATGTAAGCATTGTTGTACCACCTGCCGGGTACATTGTGAATGGCCAGCTATCCATAAAGCCAATCTGCTCAATAAGGATAGTCCATACAGGCTTTCTGCCTGGCTGTGTGCCGAAGATATAAGGGAGCTCTAATACAGCGCAGCTGAAATCATCATCACAGAATGCCTCACAAACTTCTTCCTGCATAATTCTTGACTTGAAATAAGGATTTCTCTCAGTAAGACGCATATCAGGTCTTGCCTTTGAAAGATATGAGAAATATGAACCAAGGACTACTGCCCTCTTAACGCCAACCTTTTTACAGATTGGGAAAATTCTCTTAAGAGGAGCAATATTAAATTTGTAGTAATAATCCATAACAGGTGCAGGAAATTCAACTCTCTCATCAACACCAGCAGCATAAATAAATACATCATTACCCTTGAGCATTTCCTCAAGCTCTTCGTCTGATTTCTTATTGATGTCACCAAAAATGATTTCCATCTCCTCAGGGATTGGAGCTCCTTCCGGCAATGGCGGCAAAGCAACTGATGTTACCTTGTGACCTCTTTTAATGAGTGTAGTAGCAGCCTCACAGCCAAGGAGACCGGTACCACCAATCATAAATACGTTCATAGCATTTCCTCCGATAGAATAATTATAAAAATAATTAGATATTTGTCACTTTATGACATTATGTTAATTATAATTTATTAGACATCAATTGTCAATACGCCTATCATTAATATACAAAAAACATTAGAATGGTTTATATAATATAGAAAAGACTCTCACAATAATGTGAAAGTCTTTCGAGGTAAAAAGCCTAAGAGCATATATAACACTCTTAATGGAAATAATGATAACAGACAAGTTACTTTTTACTATTATGATAAGAAGATATTGAAAACAACATTAACATAATAGATACAACGGCAATATAGCCTAACAATCTTTGTGAATCGTTATCTGCTGTATTCGAAAAAGATAAAAGAAATAGAAATATTTCACTGTTTTTCATCGTTTATTAATCCCATGCTTACAAATAAATTTTCTTAATAATCAACCATATTATAGGACTATTAGTCCTATAAGTCAAGGTAAAAATACATATTACACTATAATTTTCTTGGTGATGATTATTATGCGTTTAAGAATTAGAGATATACGAGAAGATAACGATCTTACACAAAAGCAGGTGTCTGACTATCTGCACTGTGACCAATCACTCTATTCGAAATACGAAAGATGTCAGAGGGAAATACCGTTAAGCCTTATTATTAAGTTGTCTGAGCTGTACGATACAAGTATTGATTATCTTGTAGGAAAAACGGACAATCCAAATGTTAATTACTAATAAATCAAACAGCAAAAAAGTCTTGCAAATTATAAATTTGCAAGACTTTTTTAGTTTAGTTCTTAGATTTAGATTCAGTTTTTTCCAGATATTTTTTATAAAGCTCGCTCCAATCAGAATACGCAGAATCATTTCTATGATCCTCCAAAATATTCTTATCTGAAAGATATTCACCAAAATATTTGGTTACTTTAACAGCACCAACATAATTAACGTGGTCACCTTTATCTCTGGTATCCTTTGTCCAATCAATGCCGATTTCGTTAACTAAATTCAAATCAATATATTCAAGCTCATATTCTTTTGCGAGATTAGCAACACCATTATGTTTGTCATAGCTCCAATTCTTTCTGCTTGGAGAACTGAAAAGAACAACCTCAATTCCCTTCTCTTTACACAGATTATACATCTCATCAAAATAATTAAGAGTACTATTGTCAATTGCAGAAGATTTATCACTTTCGACCATATGGTTCTTTTTCTTGGCAGATTTTACTGAGTTATAATAAACATATCCCTTAAAGGTATAGTTATTTGTTTTTTCATATACCTGATCCGGATTGATATAGCTTTTCCAAACATCATGATATTTGAAAAGAGGAAGTTTTTCGCCTATCTGACGATACACATATTCCATCTTGTCATAATCGCGATAAAGAAAGTTGCACTCTATGAATACAATTTTAGGATTCTGTGTTTTAAGCATTGTATTCAGAAGCTCATAGCACTCATAGCTCTTAATAGCACCAGAACTTAAGCTGTAAGCAGCATAGCCATAATCATTCCAAAGTTCCATTGGCGAAATGGCACTGTAAACCTCACTGTCACCGACAAAGATTGCATCAATTGTATTTTCAGGCTCATTTTCTGCCCATATTTTTGCCTTTTCCCACTTTTCAAGGCCAACATTTGTGCCATTAGGAGTGATAACAGCTGACAGCAAAACAATAAGGGCCATTACTATAGCAATGAAAGAAACAATTTTAACATATTTGAATTTTTCTGTCACAGATACCACCTCCTAAAAATCAGCATACATAGGTTCAACAGGTGTGTATCCTGCACCATAAGCACCAAAAATAATTATAAAGAAAATAAGTGCAAGCAGAATTATCCAGCGAACAGCAATATTCTTTTTACTCAGATTTTCTCTTATATTGATACCCTTTTCACGAAGGATACCGATAACAAATACAATAAGCACAACAACAAGCACGATTAATAAATCGCACATATCAAGACCGGCCTTAGCCACCTGACCTGAGGTAATTCCCTCGAAAGAAAAGTCTGTAAAAAGCTTCTTAAACATTTTAAGACCTTCTGCCAAGCCGTGTGCTCTGAAGAATAACTCACCGATAACAACAAGAACTGTCGTCTTAACGATTCTAAAGGCTACATAAGGACCATGATTTCTGTCAACATGCAGCACCTCAGCACCCTTTTTGAAAGCAGGCTCAAATACATTGGCAAGAACAATCAATGAAAAATGATACATACCATAAAAGATATACATCCATGCAGCGCCATGCCAAAGACCATTACTGAGCCATACGCAAAACAGTGCAATAGTACCGGCAATAAGAGGACCGAAATGGTTGCCCAAATGTTTTCTGCCGAATGCAGTAAGCTTCTTCAAACCCTTTGAAAGTGACAGTGGATAGAAAATGTAATCCTTAAACCATGTACCAAGCGTAATATGCCACCTTGACCAGAAGTCGGAAATACTTTTCGAGAAGAATGGCTGACGGAAGTTTTCAGGTAAAGTAATACCAAAAATTTCACCGCTTCCAATTACAACGTCCATTGCACCGGAGAAATCCATATAAAGCTGGCAGGTATACGCAATTGCGACAAGTGCAATCATACCGCCGTCATACTTTTCAAAATCATCAAAAATTGTTTTTACAAAATCATTTAAACGGTCTGCAACAACAATTTTTTTCATTAAACCGTAAGCAATTCTTTCAACACCGAAAACAAAGTTTTTGTATTCAATCTTTCTGCCTTCAAAAAGAGGGACAGCAGTGTTGTCATATCTTACGATAGGACCTTCCATAATCTGCGGGAAAAAGCTCATAAACAGTGCAAGTCTCGGCAGATTTGTGTCGGCCTTTATTACACCTCGGCGAACATCTGTAATATACGAAACAGCCTGAAGTGTATAGAACGAGATACCTATAGGTATCATAAACCTATACTCTGTAACACAAAAATCTAATTTTAAATGCGCAAGCAGAGTGTTGATATTTGACGTAAAAAATGGTGTATATTTAAGTACAAGAAGAAGACCGATGTGAAGAAAAACTGCAAAAGCTACAACAAGATTTTGCTTGTTGTCAAACTTCTTCTTAAGTGGTTTTCTTTCAGGTCTTGGCAAAAGCTTAACCGCAGCCTTCTTTTCAGTCTGAATCTTATCAAGCCACAATCCGAAATGATGAATTGATGCTGTTGAAAGCAAGAGATAAGCTAAAAGCTTACCGCTCAGCGACCAGAAAAAAGCATAGCTTGAGACTAAAAGTACATAAGGCTTAGCCTTTTTAGGAAAAACACTATACAACAGCGCAACAATCGGTAAAAAGCATACAAAATATACCGGGCTGAAATAAGACATTATTCGTCTTCCTCCTGAAGGCGTGTAATAAGCTCCCACATAGCCTGAGCACTGTTGAAGTTTTTAGGTGCAATTTCAACTGTAGGAATTGCGATATCAAATTCATCCTCAAGCTCTGCAATGAGTGAAAGGATTGAAAGGCTGTCAAGACGATGTGCATCAATCAAATCAGTACAGTTTTCGTAATCAATCTCCGGCTGAATTTCCTCTAAAATCTCGATTAAAGTTTCCATAATAATATTCTCCTTAAGTTTTTTTATTAATTAATAATTTGGCCTGTTTAAATTACTTGTCTTATAATTATCTCTGACAAGTGTATACTGCTCATCGTCATCAACAATAACAACTCCGGGCAATTCCCTTGTAAGGAAAAGTGATATTCCCTCACACATGCAATACGCACCTGTATTTTTAAACACAAGCACATCATTTATATTTAAATCTGCAAGAGGCAACGCTTTAACAATTATATCATTGACGGTACAAAGCGATCCGCACAAATTCCAATCCTCAGTGTCACTGCACTCACGTGCAGGATAAAGATCAATATACGGGAATTTCATTGCCATAGTTTGTCCGAAATAAACAAGATGGTTAATGCCGCCATCAAGAATAGCGAAATTTCCTACTTTGTTAATCTTTTTATCAACAACGGTTGTAAAATAATATCCACAGCTTGCAGCAATACTTCTGCCTATTTCAAATGTAACCTTAACATCCTTAGGCAAAAGCTCATTAAATAAGTTGCTGAACTCTTTGAAATATTCATCCTCTTCAAAGCTATCTGACTGAAAATAAAATACAGGAAAGCCCGTTCCGTATTCCAGTTCTTTAACATCAAAGCCATAGTCGGTTCTGAGTCTGGAAATAAGGTCACTGAGATATTCAAATTCCCTCTTGAATTTCTTAAGTGATGTCCTCTGCGTTGAAGAAAAATACTGAATACCAACAATTGTTATATTATCATCGTCAGCATTATCCTTTATAATTTCAAATAAATCCTGTTCAGATACACCAAATTGATTTTTACTTGTAACCCTGACAAGCATATCTATTTTTCTGTTATATTTATCAGCAAGTGATTTTAACAGATAATACTGTGTCAATGATTCCGCTGTATAAATACCGATATTATCATACTCACGAATAATACGCTCAATAAATGACGGAGTTTTGTAAACACCTGATACTACAATTTTTTCCATCGGTGTGTTAAGAAATTCACAGATTTCAAATTCACCGGGTGAACAAACCTCAAGTCTTTCAACAAGAGGCTCGGCTTCTTTAATAATAAATGTATTTGCCTTTACCGCATAGCATAAATCTGCCGATGCCGGAATGGATGTCTTGATATATTCAATTCTCTTTCTTAGCGTAGGAATATCAAAGGCATAGAATGGTGTTTGATAATTCTTTAATATTTTTTCATACTGCATTATCTTCTTCTGCCTCCTGCTGTTTCAAGGAGTAATTTCCTGTCAATTTTACCATTTTTGGTAAGCGGCATTTCTTCTACCTGTCTGAGTGCACCCGGCACCATAAATACAGGTAAGGTTTCTTTCATTTGCTTATGGAGCTCTTTTTTATCAATATTACCAATATAAAAGCCGTAAAGCTTGCTCTTTCTTTCATCAAACACACAGCAGGCACGTTCAACTTCAGCACATTCTTCCATAGCCTTTTCGATTTCTTCAATTTCAATACGGTGACCCATATGCTTAATCTGGAAATCCTTTCTGCCCTGGAAAACAAAATTTTTGTCACTATCATATTTTGCAAGGTCACCTGTACGATAAATAATATCAATATATTTATCATTAAGCGGATTTTGCACAAAATGCTTTTGTGTCTGCTCAGGATTATTATAATAACCGAGTGCAAGGCTGTTCGCCTTTACACAAACCTCACCTGTAGTATTTTCCTCAGTAACAAGCTTGTTGTTATCATCCAGCAGGAATACCTCTCTGTTTTTAAAAGCCTTACCAATCGGAATACCGCTTTCATATTCGAAATCATTGTCAATTATATGATAGGTACAGTTACAGGTAACCTCGGTTGGTCCATAAAGATTAACGAACATAGCATCATTAAGATGCTTCTGCCATTCTTTAAGATGTTTCATCGGCATAACCTCGCCGCTGAACAAAATCTTATTTACAGTTTCAGGCACCTTATAATCAAGTGCATGGAAGGTTGTAATAAGACAAAGTGCTGAAACTGCCCATATCATTGTAGTAATATTGTTATCACAAAGATAATCAAGCAGCTGTGTAGGAGCTGAGAAAAGTTCTTTAGGAACAAGAACAAGAGTTGCACCTGTTCTGATTGCGGAATAAATATCTTTTACTGACACATCAAAATCAAACGGAGCCTGATTCGCAATTATATCCTGCTCTGTTATAGAAAATGTCTCATCAAAAATATCAATAAAATCAATAACACTTTTATGCGATACAAGCACACCCTTGGGCACACCTGTTGAGCCTGATGTGAAATTGGCATAAAGCGGATCCAAATCGAGTGCCTGTTCTCTTATATTATCAAGCATTTTCTGAGAAATATCAGATTTTAAAAGCTGATCAACATAAAGAATTTCACTGCCATTTGCTACGATACCGGCAAGCTCACTGTTAGCCTCGTCAGTAATAATAACTTTTGAATTAAGCACAGTTAAAATCTGCTCAATCCTGCTTTGAGGCAGCTGAGGATTAACCAAAACATAAAAACATCCTGCATATGCAATACCGAAAAATGAGGTTAATGCAGGAATCCCCTTTTCCATTAATACAGGAATAGGCTGACGCACCTCGCTTTTAGCTGCAACTGCAGAACCAATCTTTTTACTGTCATTTAAAAGCTTGTCCCAACAAATGCTGTTATCGGCACAGATAACAGCAGTCTTTTTTGCAAGAACTTCGGCAGTATTTTCAAGATATTCAAGTACATTTTTCATAGATATTAAACCATTTTCTTTGCAAAATATTTTATATAAAAACATACATAATATATAAGACACAGCTTTAATCTTTGTTTATAAAGCATACAACTGTGCCATATATTGTATTACAGTTTATATAAGAGTACCACTTTACCATAATTTTGTCAACATATAGTTAGTATTTTTTAGCAATATCAAAATTAAATTTACAATATTATCAAACTCCGTATATTATAGTGTGAACATTATAGAATTTCAATATTCTTTACCACATCTTTACAATTACTTAAGAATTGAATTCATAATCAACTCCAATTGCAAAGTCTTCTATTAATATAACTATTCAAAGAGGAAAAAAGTTACATTTATTCCGAAACTTTTTTAAATAAATATATAAAAACAAGTAGCACATGAATTAACATTCACTCTTAGTGCCATTATGTCTTGATCTTTCTTATTATTTGGAGCAAGAAACGAAATCAATGGTTGGATTTCCAAATCCGGAATAAATTAGTGACTTTGTCGGATTTTCAAAAACATCCGCAACTTCCTCTGTTAAATCATATACATAAGTTGCGCTCTGAACAATCGGCACAACTCTCGGCTGAGCATTTTTCGGATGTTAATCTGAAAGCAGACATTTTTTTCATCTTTCATACCTATATCTCCTTAACTTAACTATTTCAGTATACTGTATATACATTCAAGCAAAAATAATGCTAAAACAATATTTATAACCCTATAATGTTTTTTATAAAATGTTTGAATTAAAGAACCAACAGCAATCCATATCGAGGTAGCTAAAGTTCCTATTGTTGCAATAATCATTTCAAATAGTAATAGCACCCAAAACGAAGTACTGTAATCGGTAATATAGCCTGTTAAAGCGGTTATGCCGAATAAATAAATTTTTACATTTACGAACTGCAGTAAAAAGCCCTTAATAAAAGACGCTGACTTATTTTCATTTTCTTCAGGCGGTTTGCTGCTTGCAATATGAATTGCAAGCCAAAGAATATATGCAGCACCTATATATTTCATTATGCCAAGAGCATTCGGCAAAATCGAACTTACACCGTAAACAAATATTGCACAAATAGCCTGAACCACATAATATCCAACAAATATTCCCGCAAATAAAGGCTTACCTCTTTTTAATCCATAATTACTTACCGTATTAAGAGCAAGAATATTACCAGGTCCCGGTGTGATAGCATTGATTATTGAATATATTAAAAAATTTCCTACGACAAAAGCAGACATAAGCAACCCTCCTGAAATAATTATACATTAAATACAATTATTATAGGTAATACTTATTTTATATGC